>SIAF01000112.1 GCA_009691905.1 Planctomycetaceae bacterium
CCGTGTTCGGAACAAGGATCAACTTCACGGTCGAATCGCCCTCGACATGGTTCGTGAGGAGCATGCCGCATCGCGATCCGAAACTGTCAAAACCCTGCACCACGCTCGCGCAGGGTGAAGAAACCCGGTATCGTTGCTACAGTCTCAACTTAACGTTCGATGGACCTGAGCAGGAGCCACATCCATCCGTTTAGCCGCGAGCCGCAGGCGAGCAGTATTCAAGAAAAGTCCACGAATCTCAAGAATCACTGCTCGCCTGCGGCTCGCGGCTAAACGGAGGTTTGCGTCCGGGGGCTGCGTTACTGTCGCGTGACTTGATCGAGCAGCGATTGCGGCCGACAGACGCGGCCACCGCGGATTACCAGTTCGATGCGACGCGTCGCACGGATGTCTTCCAGAGGGTTGGCTGTCAGCAGCACGATGTCGGCGAGCTTGCCGGCGGCGATCGAGCCCAGTTGATCCTGCTGTTTCAGCGCGGTGGCGTTGTTGAGTGTGGCCGCTTGCAGGGCCGCAGCGGGCGACAACCCCGATTCGACAAGCATCTCCAACTCCTGATGGAGCGAGAAACCGGGGGTCACCTGCGGTTCGGGTGCGTCGGTCCCGACCAGCAGCGGCACCCCGGCCCGATGCAATTTGCCGGTCAGTTCCTGAAATTTCGCAAACTCGCGACGACGATCTTCCAGCGGCCCCCCCTGAGGACAGCCGGCGCGCTGCAGGTACAGCGGCCAGAATTCCCGCAGGCGGCGCGGCGCCAGCGCATTGTCGGGATGGTCGCGCACCTCGGGTACATCCGGCAGCAGAATCATGTTGCGAAACACTGCCAGCGTGGGGTCGACGAAGACCTTGCGTCGCGCCAGTTCGGCGACGAGCGACTCGCACAGGGGATTCGACAGGTCGAGCCGGCCACGATGCCCGGCCTGCCCGGCCACCTCGGGCGGGATCACGTAGTTGAATACCGACCAGATGTGTTCCAGCCCGTCGATGCCATCGGCCACAGCGTGCTGTGCCGAGTATGCCCCCAGATGTGCGGTGACGAACAGGCCGCGACGATGCCCTTCGTCAATGACCGCCTTCCCGACCGGACGCGCGGTGCCGGCGTAAATTTTCAGTGTTGTGACGTTCCACTTTTGAAGTTCGTCGAGCACCGCCGGGACCTGCGCCGGGTCGGTGACGGCGCGGCCCACGTCGCGATGAATCGGCGGATCGGCATCAAGCAGCGGACTGCACGTGAAGACGCGTGGCGACGACTCGGGGTGGGCCGCCGCGTACCGCGCCACCAGCGTCGCGGCCACGATCTCGTCGCCGGTACTGCGAATCGAGGTGACTCCCGCGGCAAGGTAAAGCGGCAGGACTTCGTCGCCGGTGACATGCGCGAAATCGAGCACATGCACGACATGCACGTGCGCATCAATCAGTCCCGGCAGGGCAAACCGGCCGCGCCCGTCGATTCGTACGGCATCGGCCGGCATCTCAACCTTGTCGTCGGGCGATGCGACCGCCACGATCCGTTCGCCGCGAATGACAATCGTCCGGCCTGCAAGCATCTTGCCCGACTCGGGGTCAAACACCGAGCAACCGTCAATGACGATCGCTGCGGGCTCGTCGGCGTGCGCGACACCTGGATTCGAACTCCAAGCGAACGCCGCGACAACAAACCCGAGGACAGTCACTGACCAGCGCCGGCATCGATCGCAATGTGTTCGCATATTCTTTCTATCGCAGCGATTCCAGCGCCCGCAGACGCATGGCCGAGATGGCCGGAAAGAAGCCCCCCAGCATCCCCATGAACAGCGACAGCAGCAGTCCCGCGGCAAGAATTTCTTTGCTGACAACCAGCCGCAGCACGACAAATTTTGCGCCCCCACCGCCGGAGATAATGCTGCGTGCCGTCCAGCCGTCGGCGAGCATCCCCGCCGCGCATCCGACGAGCCCGCCGATCAGGGCCAGCACCAGCGATTCGAGCAGAAACGAAATCAGAATCTGTCGGCGCTGATAGCCCATGATGCGCAGCACGCCGATGTCCTTGCTGCGCTGGCTGATGGCGGCGAACATCGTGTTCATGACTCCAAACACGCCGCCGGCCGCCATGACCATGGCCACAACGACGATCGCATATAGAAACTGCTTGCTGGTTTCGGCCATGTTCGAGTAGTACTGCTTTTCAGTGAGGGCGTTGAGCGCCGTCTCTTTCGAGGCCTTGACCTTGTCGGCCAGCTTGATCGCCTCTTTCTCGCCTGCAGCCCGGACGACAATCGACGTGTAGCTGGCCGGTTTGCCGAATTGCTCGCCGGCGATCTGCCGCTTGACCCAGATCTCGGAGTCGAACGTCGAACCCGACGAGTCGAGAACGCCGGCAATTTTCCAGGTTCGATCGGCAAGGGGAAATGTATCGCCGACGGTGAGCGGCTTGCCGCCGGCCCGGTCGCTGCCCATTTCTGCCGCCAGGCCGTTGCCGATGACCGCCTGAATCAGGTTCTGCGTCGAGGCTTTGTCGCCCGAAACTTCCTCGACGCCCGCCTCTGAAAACCATTGGCCGCCGGGCTTCAGCGACAGGGCATGCACCAGGGCGGCGACGACGGGGTCTTCGATGCCGCGAATCTGGACGAACCGCCGCTTGGGCTTCTGTCCCGGGCCGACCGGAATCGTCTGGTTGCCCATGACAAACACCTCTTTGCTGGCCAGACGCTTGTCGTTGCCGTAGGGCTGGATGCCCTCCATCTTTTCGACGTTACCGACGTCGTCGAAGGCCAGGTTGCTGAAGCCCTCGTCGTTCGAGCCGCTGGAAAGAATCATCACGTTGCCGAGCTGACCGCTGCTTTCGGTCAGCGTGTACATGCCGTTCACGAAGGCCATCATGACCGTCATCAGAGCCACGACCAGAGTGAACGCCAGCGCCGTCATGACGGTCGTCTTCCAGCGGACAAACAGGTTCCGCACGTTGTAGCTGACCGGGACTTTGCCGATCAGCGACAACAACACCATCAGCGCCAGCGCTGCGGCAAGCGAACCATAGAGAAATTCTCGCCAATGCTTGACGAAGAATCTCCAGGCGGCGACCAGCCCGGTGACGGGGCGACTTTCGTCATTGACGGTGATTTTTCCATCGGGTTCGATGGCGACCCGGTCGCCGGTCTTGATGGTTCCGCAATCCTTCCCATCGTACACCAGTCGGCCCGCCTTGAACTTGATTTCCAGGCGCTTCGCGTCGGCGGTGATCACGATTTCGTTTTCGTCGTCGACGACTTGCGGCGTTTTCGACGATGAGACGCTGTAAGTAATGCCCCCCTTGTCGCCGATGTTGATTTCACCCCGCGCGACGCTCGAGAGCGCCAGCAGCATGCAAAGCCCCGACAACCAGTGTCGCATCTGGATCCTCTCTCTGAATCAGTTTCCGTGCGGGTTTTGGTTCGACCGATTGACCCACCCGTCAGGCGATCTTCGAAAATACATCCGCCACCCGGACCGAACGGGCCGACAACGCGGGGAAAATGCAACCGACGAAGGCGGTGCCGGCCCCGACCGCCAAGCCCCACCACAATGCCTGGTCGGGAATGAAAAACCGCTGGAACCAGGCGATCGGGAAGGGAATCCCCCCTGCCAGCTTATTGATCAGTAAGTAGGCCCCCCCCGCGCTGAACACCCCCGACAGCGTCCCGATCAACAGCGCCTCGCCCAGCACCAGCCCCATCACGTGCCCCGGCCGGAAACCGAGGACTTTGAGCAAGGCGATTTCCATCCGCCGCTCGCGGACGCTGATGCTGATCGCGTTGGCGATGACGAGCGAGAGCGTGAACAGCACCGCGGGACCAAGCAGCCAGCGCATCCCCCAGAAAATGTCCTTATAGGCTTCCAGGAAACTGGAAATCGCCGAACCCTGCGATTCGCAGCGAACCGCAGGGGCCGTGTACAAGGGCGAATCGCCGATTTGTGCGGTGAGGCGCTCGAGTTCGGCGCGGTTTTTCACGCGCAGCACGACGAAGGCGACTGGCGCATCTCCCTCGGGGTGCGGTTTTTTGTTGGTCACCTTGTATTCTTCCAGAGCGGCCAGCAGGTACTCGATGTTCATGACCGAGGTTTGAGCATAGCGCTTCGCCGCGTCGGGAAACGTGTCGATGATCTCGAATTCGAGATCGATCCCTTTGAAGATCAGCCCTGAAACTTTGATCCGCTCGCCGACCTTCTTGTTCATCGTCTTGAGCTGTTCGGGACCGATCACGCAGGCATTGCGCTGCTCTTTCATGCGCTGGACGGCACGGTCGAGCCGTGCCCGATCGGCAGGTCCCAGTTGATCGAGCTCCTCCATCATCGTGGGGATCTTTTCGGGCTCGCCGCCGATCAGAAAGATGAAATTCTCTCGGCTGGGTTTGGTGGGGTCGAGCATCCCGCCGTAAAAGACCCACGTCATATAGTCGACCGGTCGCACATCGTCGGGGGCGCGAGCCGCCCCCTCCTTGAGCGACGAGACATAGGCATACGGGAGTCGGCTGGGGGACTTGTTCTTCTCGGTGATCAGCACTTTGAGGTCGTTGGCTTTCTCAGACGTCTGGTCGTCGATGAAGCTCAGCACCGACCAGACCAGCGTCACGACCAGCACCAGCGTCATCGTCCCCAGGGAGGTGAACGTGGTTCGCAAAAGATTGCGACGGACGTTTTTGACGATGATGACGGCGAATTTTGCCAGGGTTCCCAAGAGCGACAGCATCGTGTACCTCCCGTGCGAAATAATTCGAATGTTGTCAGGTCACGCGCGCTCAAGCTTCCGAGCCGTCTGTTCGACCAGATTTCCCTTCTCGAGGTGCAGCGTGCGCTGCGCCCGTTCGGCGGCGTGGGGATCGTGGGTCACCATGATGATCGTCTTCTGCAGGCCGCGCTGCAGTTCGTCCAGCAGTTTCAAGATCTCGTCGGCCGACTTCGCGTCGAGATCGCCCGTCGGTTCGTCGGCAACGATCAGCGTCGGGTCGGTCACGATCGCCCTGGCAATCCCGACCCGCTGCTGCTGGCCACCCGAAAGCTGCCCGGGCCGATGGCTCATGCGATCGGTCAGTCCCACCAGTTCGAGCGCCGTCATGACCTGTTTCTTGCGATCGGCGGCCGACAGCGGCAACAGGAGCAATGGCAATTCGATGTTTTCGTATGCCGAAAGAACCGGCAGCAGATGATAGAACTGGAAGATGAACCCGACGCTGCGCGTCCGCCAGCGGGCCAGCCCGGTTTCGGACATTTGCGAGATCAGCTCGCTGCCGACCCAGACTTCGCCCGCGCTGGGCGTGTCGAGACCGGCGATCAGGTTGAGCAGGGTTGTCTTGCCCGATCCGCTGGGCCCCATCAGCGCCAGAAATTCGCCGTCGGCGACATCGACGGTCAAATCCTGAAGCACGTCGACGCGTTCAGCGCCGCGCGTGAAGTACTTGTGAACGCCGACAACGCGCACAATCGGTTCAGCATCAGACATGGAGAAAATCCCTGGAGTCGTTATCAATTGCGGGCGGCGATCGCCGGCAGGGGGGCCGGGGCGCCGGCCGCCGGTTGTGCCACTTTTGTCGGATCGCTGAGGTTGGCCTTAATGCGTTCGCAGAACGATTTGAGCAGATCGAGTTCTTCCTGCGTCATTCCCTCGCGCGCCTGGGCACGTACCCGATGGGCACAATCAACCATTTTGACCCAGACGGTGTCAGCCTTGGGTGTCGCGCGAATCCGCTTTTTACGGCGATCTTTCTCGCAACAGTAGCGATCGAGCCACCCGTCCCGCTCCATGCGGTCGAGAATTCCGACAAGCGTGGGCGCTTCGATTCCCAGGCACTCGGCGAGTTCGACCTGCGACATCTCGCCCTCAAGGGCGATCCAAGCCAGAACCTCCCATTGGCGGAAGGTGATTCCCTGCTTTTCCAGCTCAGTATTCAGCGCCCGCCGACAGGCCTGGGCCGTGCTGCAAACCCAGTAACCCAGACTTTCTTCGAAATCAAACTGGAGCACGCGCTCCCCCTGCGGCAAATGATTAGCATGCTAAGAAAGAATGGTTGCATCATACGGAGGCGACGGCCGAGTGCAAGTGCCAAGGGGGGCAGTGGCGCCAACCCCGCCAGGTTTCGCCGCCGAGCTTGCTCGGCGCGTGTCATGCCGACGCGCGTCGCAAGCGACTCGGCGAAACAGAACTACTTCTCGATCGTCATTGTTCGTCATTGTGCAGAGATTCCTCAGCTTCCTTGCGGCGCCGGCGAAACGGAAACACGAATTGGCGAAACCAGCCGGCCGGAACGTCCTGGTTCCCCCCGCTCAGACCATACGCGGCGGGCCAGCGGTCGGGAAGATAGTACGTCCCGAACAGCGAATCCCAGATCGGGGTGTGGACGGCGAAGTTCTTGTCGACCGCTTCCGGTTCGGCGCTGTGGTGCCAGTGATGGAAAGCGGGGGTCGCCACGAGCCGCCGCAGCGGCCCGAATTTCCAACGCACGTTGGCGTGAATGAACGTCGCCTGGACAACCACGACGACGATGTACACAACGATCGCCGACTGCGAAAAACCCAGCACGTAAATCGGAATGTACGTCGTCCCCCGCGTCACGATCGCGTCCACGAGGTGCAGTCGCGACCCCGCCAGCCAATCCATCGCCTCTGCCGAGTGGTGTACGGCGTGAAAGCGCCATAGCAGGGGAAACCCGTGGAACGCCCGATGCACCCGGTATTGCGTAAAGTCGGCCGCCAGCAGCACTCCCACAATTTGCGCAGGAAGCGGTAAGCTTTCGACCCAACTCGTGATTCGCGGCTCTCGTGCCCAGTCGAACAGCACCAGTGCCGGTTGCAGCGTCAGGAAGCTGGTGACCTGAATGCCCAGCGTGCTCACAAAGAAGTACGTCAAATCGGTGCGCCAGCCGCGACGAAAGATCGGCTGTTCGGGATGCAGGGCGAACAAACGCTCGAGCGGCACGTACACCGTCGAGTACAGCATCAGGTTCAGCAGAAACCAGTCCAGACCAAGAAATGGTCCGCCGCTCGTCGTCGAGCCATCGACGGCGACCTGCGAGCCGCCGAGCAGTGCCGCGAGCAGCGTCAGGACGATGCCGACGAGCCCCAGCGCCTTGTTGTACCGCAGACAGACGCTGACCGTTCCCAACAGAAACGACGCGACCAGCACCAGGTACAGCAGGGCGCGCACGTAGGGAACCGGGTACAACCCGCGCAGCGCAGGCATGGTCAACCACGACGGAAAATGGAAACAGAGCACCGCCGCCAGCCCGAGTATCCCCAGCGCGACCGACAGCGCGCCGCTGATCCAGCCGTGGCCGAACGCCTGCGGCTGAGTCGTTTGCAGCGAGAGATGGGGCCGTGGCGAGCGGGGTAGGCCGCCGTCATTCATAGTCATTCGCACTCCGCCCTAGGCTTTTCCCCCTTAAGGCCCTAAGCTCTCCCCCCTTTAAGCAGGGGGGGCAGGGGGGGTTGATTTGCAGTTTTCACGGCCGGTCTGGTTGTGTCTCGTGGTGTGGCTGGACCCCATACGAATTTGTGAAACAGACCACTGAGGGCCAGGCGATGAGGGACGCCCCCTGTGGCGGGCACCGGCCAGCGCCTCTTCCACCTGACCCTGGAAGAACTGATCGTCGTCACGGGGCTGCAGTCCCGTGAGCCGGGTGACGACCCGCTCCAGCCGTCGAAAAAAATCCAGTCGGGTCAGCAGGCCGTTGCACCAACCGGTCGAAATACAATACTCGGCATCGAGCGGAATCAGAAACATGGCGAGCAGAAACGGAATCACCAGCAATGCCACGTCGCCGTTGGTGTCGATGAACGGCCGCCGCAGAAAGTCATCGGGATTGACGTGATGCCCGCGAAACGGCCGCATGAATCGGCGACCGACCAGCGGAAGCGATTCGCTCCCCCAGGTGTCGGCCGTCCAATGGACCATTCCCGAGACGAAATCTGCCGCGATCATCCCCAGCAGCCACGGGACCGGCAACCACCACGCCGGGGCGTCGAGGGCGGCCCCGACGCGGACGATTTGAGTGACCAGCAACAACCCGGCCGTGCCGAGACAGGTCATTTCGAACGCCCGACGCAGACGACTGATTTCATCATGACACGGCAGCATGACAGCACCCCTCCCAGCGATGACGCCGATCATCCCCTGAGACGACAAGGCGACGCCCGCCCGCCGATATCACGTCGATCGGTCAGAATGCCGAGTTGCACGTTATGGCACCGGCACGAGTCGCACTTGCCTGAGATCCATCACGGCGACGCCCGCTTTGTTGAGCGGTTTGACGCGCAGCGTATGCCGGCCCGGCTTGTCGAGCTCGACGGCGCCGATCTTTCGCGCGACGAAGTTTTGAAAATGGCCGGTGTCTTCGACGACAAATCGCAGCGTCTGATCGTCGACCGACAATTCGACGTCGCTGCCGCCGGCGTCCTTGCCGCAGCCCTGCAAAATTTCGACTTCGAATCGGCCGGGGGTCTGCAAAGTGAACTCCCAGGCGACGCGATCGCGCGGGTTCGTCCAGTATCCGACGGTGTTCTTTTCGGGCCTGGGTTCGTACTGCACCTGCACGCCATGAATCGTCACGTCGCGGGCGTGACAGGTGACGCTGCCATCGTCGGCCTGGGCGATCGGCCGGCCTTCGCAGGCGGGACGCAGGGTGATCGCCAGAGCGTCGAGAATCGACGCGGGATGATTGCGGTGAGTACACTTGAGAGTGACAACCAGCTCGCCCGGTGCGACGATGGCGACTTCGCCCAGCGCGATCGAAGTGCAGGTCGCGGACGCAGCGTGAGCACCGGTTGGTTGGACCGTGCCCGACAGCGTCTGGCCGGCGATGGACAGCTCGATCTCGTTGTCTTGATTCGGCGTCCCGGCAAGTGCGTAGGTCAACTCGGCGGTATATCGTCCCGGCCGCGTCGCCGTTTGCGACCAGGTGAGCACTTCCTGCGGGTCAATCCAGCCGGGGCGAAGCTCTGTCACGCGCGGCCTTGATGCGGCCCGCGTTTTGGTCCGCGTTTTGGCCTGCGTTTTGGCCTGCGTTTTGGCCTGCGTTTTGGCCTGCGTTTTGGCCTGCGTTTTGGCCTGCGTTTTGGCCTGCGTTTTGGCCTGCGTTTTGGCCCGTTGAACCCGATCGGTCCCCAGGAGAATGCGGCCATCGGGCAATTGACCGCTGGTTTCGATCGTCTCGATAATCACGACGCGCCGGGCCGGCTCGCGGTCGGCAAAACTCCGGGGCAGATCGATCGTTATGTGCGTGAGCGCTTTCGAATCGCGGCCCGAAACGGCGACCGCCCAGGGCAATGTCGTTCGCAACGGATCGTCGGCAACGTAAGCGCGTACGACCTGCGCGGCGTCAGACGACAGACTCAGCTCGCGACCGGCCGGTGGCTGTTCGAACTGAACCTGGTAGACGCCCGACGCTTCGTCGATCGGCCTTTGCGTGCCCGATTCGGCGCGAATCGGCGGCTGGGCTTTCGCCGCATCCACACCCACAAGCAGCGCCAACAGCACAGCAGCCTGCATCGCGATCGTCCATTGCATGGCAGGGGCTTGTCGTTTGAGGAGGTGCCGAGAAAAACGATTTCTCGCACCGGCGGCGAAAGCGTGCGAGTCGCGGCAGCGACCGACAGGTCATTCGTCGCCGGCGCGGGCGGTCATCACCATGCGCACGAGGTCGGCGGTCGATTCGGCCTCCATTTTCTTGAGGATGCTCGCCCGCTGATTTTGAACCGTGTTAAAGCTCGTGCCGAATATTGCCGCAATGGCCTTCGTCGGCATGCCCTCGACGATTCGAGCGAGGACTTCGTTCTCGCGGGGAGACAGCCGGGACAGTCGCGTTTTGTTTGTCGCTTGATCGTTGTTCTGGTTGCGGGTCTTGAAGTTGTGTTCCAACGCCTCCTGGACGCGTTGGAGCAGAACTTTGCTTTCGAAGGGTTTCTGAATGAAATCGAGCGCTCCGGCGTGTAATGCGCCAACGGCCATCGGCACGTCGCCGTGCCCGGTCAGGATGATAATCGGCAACAGACTGCCTCGCGCCGCCAGCATCCGCTGCAGTTCGAGGCCGTCCATGTCGGGCATGCGGACGTCGAGCACCAGGCATCCGGGTCGATCGTCGGCGAATGCCGCGAGAAATTCAACGCCGCCGGCATAAGCCTCGGAAGTCAGATTCGCCGAATTCATCAGCAGTTGCAGCGACGAGCGGACGGCCTCATCGTCGTCCACAATGAACACTGTCGGGACAGAACTCATGCCGCACTCCCCTGGTCACTGGTCATCAAAACGAATCGAACGGTTACGCCGCCCTCCGGGTTGGCAGCGAACCATAATCGGCCGCCGTGCGCCTCGATAATTGTTCGACTGATCGACAGGCCCATTCCCAATCCTTCAGCTTTCGTTGTAAAAAACGGCTCGAACAATCGATCGGCGTCGTCGCGATCGATTCCCCGTCCCCGATCGCGCACGGCGACTTCCACCGAGCCGTCGGCAACGCGGCGGGTGAAGACGGTCAGCTCGCGCGCGGCGAGGTCGGTGCCGATCATCGCATCCAGGCCATTGCGCATCAGATTCAGCAGGACCTGTTGAATCAGGACGACGTCGGCCCAGATGTCGGGCAGTTGTTCTGAAAACTCCAGCCGCAGCGAGGCCCCCTTGCTGCGAACTTCAGGTTCGAGCAAACCGGCGACTTCCCGGACGGCGTCGTTGATCTGGATCCGGGCTCGGACCGGTTCGCTCTTCTTGATCATATTCCGCATGCGGTGGATGATTTTACCGGCCCGATCCGCCTGGCTCGACACGGCACGCAACACCTCCAGCAACTGGTTTTCGGCCATGCGCCCGCTTTCGACCAATTCGCGACAGGCGTCGGCGTAGGCGACAATGGCTGCCAGCGGCTGATTCAATTCGTGCGCCAGGCCCGAAGCCATTTCTCCCATCGTGCTCAATCGCGAAACGTGCGCGAGTTGATTTTGCATTTCCCGTGCGTGTTCTTCGGTGCGCTTGCGGTCGGTGATATCCAGAAAGGTCACGACCGCTCCCGAGCACTCGCCGCTGGCCGGGTTGATCAACGGGACCGCCGTAAACATCGCCCATTGTACCGGTTTTCCCGGACGCCGCACGCCCAGGGTGACTTGCGGCTGCGGCTGACCGGTGGCCAGGCACCGCGCGGCCGGGTAGCCGGCGACCGGACAGAGCGAGCCGTCTTCGTAGCAGGTTTCGAGTTCGAGGCTGACACCTTCGTTCGCCGATGGTTCGCGGTCGGCCAGACCCAGAAACCGCTGCGCCTCGGCGTTCGATGCCACGATCGCACCGTCCTGCGCCACCTGCACGATTCCGGCGGGAACCGCCTCGAGCATCAGGCGGTTGAGCGCTTCGCTGGTCCGCAGCGCGTCGGCAGCGCGGCGACGCTCGGTCACATTCTGGAAGGCGATCCCCACGCAATCGTTGGGCAGCGGGAAAATCGTGAAATTCCAGAAGCCGTGCGGAACTCTCGAGTCGCCGTACCAGAAGTCAACAATCTCGACGGGCGCGCGGGTGTTGTGAACCATCAGCGCCTTTTCCAGCAACCCCGTCTTCCGCAGCTCGGGATAGACTTCGCCGATGGTTCGGCCGACGAGATCCCGCGCCGTAACGCCGGTCATGCGTTCGGCGGCCGGATTGCCGCTGACGCACCATATTTTATGGCCGTCGGCCGTCGCCTCGACGCGATACACATTCAGCCCCAGGCGGATATTCTCGACGATGTCGGCATACGACTCGATTTGCGCCGCCACGCGTCGCGTTTCGGTGGTGTCGGTTGCCACCGCGATGATCCCGACAATTCGCGACCCTTCGCGAACCGGGGCCACACGCCACGAATAAGATGCCGCCGTCCCGTTGGGAGCGATCCATTCGGACTCGCCGGCCTGCGTCTGACCGGTGGAGATTGTCGCCGCCAGAATTGCCTGGATTGCTTCCCGGCGCTCGACCGCAACGAAATCGGCGACGTGGCGGCCCACGATCTGCCCGGTGGGCAGCCCCGGCACATTGCGATTGAAGAAGGCGATCGTTCCGTCCAGATTGAGCCGGGCGATCACCAGCGGGACGTTGTAGATGATCGACCGCAACAGGGCTTCCGAGGTTTGCAAGGCCGCCTCGGCATTGATTCGTTCGCCAATCTCGGCCTGCATGATGCGATTCGCCCGCCGCAAGTCGGTCGCACGCTGCACCGACAGACGTTCGAGCTCGTCGTACTTCATTCCCAGGACTTCGGTCTCGGCCGACTGGTCATCGACCGCGGCCAGCAGGGCCTGTGCCAGGCTGCGTTCGGTGACGATCCCCTGAAACGTCGCATCGGCCCCGTACACCGACACGACATCGGTCTCGTGAATCAACAGCAGCCGGCCCACCTCGTGCAGCGACGTGTCGCGATCGACCGAGGGGACGACGCCCGGCCCGTTCAGGTCGCCGAATCGCGTCCGCGGCGAGATCAAACCCAGGCTCGACAGCGAAACCACGGACACGATCTGATCGTCCCGGGTGACGACGGCGTGTGTGGCCCGCGCCGCAGCGATCTGTTTGACGAAGTGGCGCACCTGACCCGTTGCCGGCACGACGACCACGCGGTCGCTCAAGGCGGCGGCGGCGCGAAGCATGAGTGGGGGGCTTTCAACCATAAAACTTCGAGATTTGCGCAGGGCGTCTAATCAGCTATCGTAAACGATCGTCGAACCTCGGCCAAGTATTGATTTCTAATTGACTTCCAGAGACCGCGTGGGTAGCCTGCAATAGCCGCAAAGTTCAAGCCGACTGTAGTCCTTCCATCCCCATGCGAATGCGGGAGTCCCGATGATGTTGGCGCTGCGGCTCACCCGGGCCTTGATTTGTGTCGTTGCTTTGTGCAGTCTGTCGATCGGCGGGCCACCGATGGCGGTCGCCGACCCGTTACAGGGGCCGCCTGGGACGATGTTTCCCGCGGCATCGCCGGCCCTGATCGATGCCGTGCGCGAAATGCTCGATGATGGCTTCGAGTCGGGTCCCAAGCGGCTGCCCGCTGCGAAGGCACGATTTGCGGCGGCGCAGAAGCTGACCAAGGGCGATCCGCGGCTCGATTACGCGTTTGCCCTCGTGCTGCTGCGGCAATCGCAATGGAAGCCGGCGGTGGCACAATTCGCTGCGGCGGCCGAGCAACCCGGCACCCCCTATTGGATCGCCTGGCAGGGGCTGATCTGGGGTCAGTTCGTCGACAAACAATACGAAAAGGGCCTCGATCGCCTCGACGACTTCGCAGCAATCGTCAGCAAAGCCGGCCCTGTCACAGATTCCGGCGAAACGACCGAGGAACATGCCGAAACGACCGAACCCCAGCGCGACGCCGCAAGTTGGATCGGTCAGGTCCTGGCGGTTCTTGATTTGCTTCCCGACGCGAAGAAGAGAGAGGATCTGGTTGCGCAACATACCGCACACCTGCGAAAGACGCTCGGCGACGATCTGTGGGAGGCCGTCGAGTTGGGCCGTGGAATCATGCTCGGGCGTGAATTCGAGCTGGCAAAGCAGACCGCCGAGGCGCAAAGCACGGCTGAGAAAAAGCTGGCCCGCCGCAACGAAGAACAGGCCGGCAAGCTTTCCGGTCGGCTCGACGATCTTGACGAACAGAAAGAGAAGGCCGCCAAATCGGCAGAGGATTGGAAACAGTGGCTCGAAGACAACTTGACTAAATCCGACAAACAACTGGGGCTATTGGAAAAGGACTACAATTTTCTCGACAAGCGGAGGGAGTCGCTCGACCAATCGATCACGCTGCTGGGGCGTGAGCTCACGTTGCTCGATTTGCAGACGAACATGAGCAACCAGCAGGGGGTGTTCGGTCGCAACCTGTCGGCCGAACAGCAAGTGATCCGGCGTCGGAATCAACTGCTCAATTACCAGATCGAGTACAACGCGACGATCGGCAGGATGTCGCAAGTGTCGCAACAGGGACGGGTGGCGATGCAGCAGCGGGCCGCCATCGTCCAGAAATATGAAAAGGCGACCGGTCAACTCGTGAAGAAGACCACCGACCTCGAGAAATGGACCTCGCGGGCCAACGACAAGAAACAAAAGCTCGAAGTCAAAGCATCGGGAAAGGCCAAGGGCGCCAAAGCGACCCCCGATCGCAAGATCGTGCAGACTTTCAAAACGCTGCTGCCCTTCGACCTCGAAGATCAAAAGGCGCAGGTACTGGAAGACTTCGGTTTGAAGCCTTTGGAATCGTTGCCTGAAAAAAAACCGGAGTAGCGCAGCCTGGCCTTCCGCCCCCTTCTGCGACACGGCGGACTGCGGGCGGCGTCAGAGTTCAAATCGCGAACAGGAGTCTTTCATGATGCCTCGTTCATCGGCCGCGGTCTTCCTGGTCGCCCTTGTTCTGCTGCTGGCCGCACCCCACGGCCATGCCGCCAAACGAGGAAACAAATCGCCCGCGGACAGTTCCTCGACCGACGTCCTGCGCGCATTGCGGGCTGAAGTCGTCGGCGCCGTCGATCGCCGTGCCCAGCTCTCGCCGGCCATGTCGTCAAGCTCCGACTCGGCCGCGGCGTTCTGGCAGGCGGGGTTTGTCCGGGAATCGGGCGGCTGGCGCTCGTTCGACGCGCCGGAAGCGGCACAGGAAGCGCGTTACCGACTCGACAAATATTCTGAGCGGCGCAGCGCGGCGGCGCAAACGTTCGAGGGTCAGTTGCAACTGGCCAACTGGTGCCGCACACAGGGGTTTGCCGATCAGCAACAATCGCACCTCCAGGCCGCGCTGCTGCTTGATCCCGAGCGGGAACATCCCGACGTGCTGGAACGAATCGGCCGGCGAAACGTGGGGGGCCTGTGGCTGTCCCGCGAACAACTGCTGGAATGGCAAGGACGAAACCTCGCCGCCGCCGCCGCACTCAAGAAGTGGGGTTCGCGGCTCGATCGCATCGGTCGACAGCTTTCGGGCAATGCAGAGCAGAACAAAACGGGTCGGGCCGCCTTGAAAGACCTCGCCGACCCGTCGATGATTCCCGCCCTCGAGTATGCCCTGTGCGGTCGAAATCAGCCCTCGGCCCTCGGTGCGGTCGAAGCGATGGCCCGCTTCGAAACGGTCGAGGCGTCGCAGGCCCTGGCGAAACAAGCGGCGTTCTCGAGCTGGGCCCCGGTGCGTGAGGCCGCCGCACAGGCGCTCGTCGCCCGGCCGATGGACGAGTTTGTGCCGCAGGTCGTCAGCCTGCTGGAAACGCCGATTACGACCAGCCTGCAGGCGAGGCAGCTCGATTACAATGAAAATGTCCCCAGCGCCCTGAACGGCGCCTTGCTGTACAGCTATGTCATGGCCCGCGAAACCGACGACCAGTTTCAGGTGCGAACCTTGAACACGATCAACGTCATGGTCGACGATTACGTCGGAGAGTACGTCAGCGAGCAACCATTGACGAGTTACGCGCGGGGCAGGGCGAATCCGAGTCTCACGATGAGAGATCCCGGGATCCGCAGTGCCCTGGCGCGGGGCGAGGTTGATGCAAACCGCGTCGCGCGCGACAAGATCTACAACAACGAACGCCGCGTGGCACAGCTCAATGAACGAACGCAGGTTGCCAACGAACGGATCGGAACCCTCCTGGCGGCCGTTTCCGGCCGTCCGAAATCGGCCGACCCCAAAACCTGGTGGAACTGGTGGAGCGAAACGAATGAAATCGACAAATCGGCTCCCAAAAGCGTCTCGCGAGTAACGGTGATCGAAACGGTCGGCGATCGGACTGTCACAACCCCGGGGACGAATACGAGACTTTCGTTCGGCAGGTCCAGTTGTGAATGCCTGGCCGCGGGGACAACGATCTGGACCGAATCCGGGACTCTGCCGATCGAACATCTGCAGGTCGGCGACCGGGTTCTCGCCAAGAACATCGAAACCGGCGAACTGGCCTATCGGCCCGTGTTGCAGACGACCGTGCGCACCCCCCGCGAGCTCGTCACGATGCGCATCGGCGACGAAACGTTCGTCAGCACCGGGGCGCATCGGTTCTGGGTTTCGGGGGCCGGTTGGACCAAGGCCCGTGATATCCTGCCGCAATCGCTGGTTCACACGGCGACCGGCAACCTGCCCGTCTGGTCGGTCAAAAAGGGGGAAACGGCCGCAACATATAACCTGGTCGTCGCCGATTTTCACACCTACTTCATCGGCACTGCGGGCATCCTGTCGCAGGATGTGCTGCTGCCTCGCGCGACGAATAAGGTCGTTCCCGGGCTCGACCGCTCGCAGATCGCCGCCGGCAAGTAGGTCAGTCTTTCCAGGCTGACGAGCGGTCGTTGACAGCTTTCCGGCCTGACGCTGCGAGCCGGTGGGTTTACTCCACCGGGCCGTCGTTCCGGTGGGGTAAACCCACCGGCTCGCTGCTGGAAAGCCTGACCTACCGGTGCCGGTTCCAAGTGACCGCGAGGGGGCCTGCCGCCAGCGGCGCCAGGGCCAGTGACGAAACCCCCATCAGCAGCAGCATCTGCGGGCCGCGGCTGTCGCTCAAAAACCAATGCGGCAGCATCCAGACGATTGCCGCCATCGCGATCCCCAGCCCCCCCGCGGCCATCAGCATCCGTCCGCCGATGAACTCCCGCCGCCGGGCTGCCAGAAACAGCCAGACCGTCACCGCCAGAAAAGCGATCCCCATCAGGCCGACAACCGCGCTTTCGAACGAGAACTGCAGGTGGGCCGGGATCAAGTACCGGCTCCCGACAACATTCACGAGGAACAGCAAAGGCAACGCGATAAATAGGGCCAGAACGAATTTCGTTCGCCCAGTCAGCGCCAGGCACGCGCTGATCGATGTGGCGATCCACGCGGCGAACAAGACCCCCAGGTGCCGAGCGAACTCCGTCAGGAAGCCCTCGACGTGCGGTTGGCCATAAAGCCACAGAAACAGCAGGGCGAGGCTGTGCTGACGAAAATTCGGGATTGACAGGGATTATAGTTCTTCCGGGATTTGTTTACAGATCGAGGGGTAGGCTTGACAGCATTTCGTGTGATGTGTGCCGCCGATGAAGTGGGTTCGGATCCAATGGCCGACCACTTT
>SIAF01000113.1 GCA_009691905.1 Planctomycetaceae bacterium
AACACAAGGTTAAATCCGTGCAATTCCAAAACTATTTGATAAGTCATGGCACTACACTATTGTGTCAGAACACTCACGACACCTAAAATTCCTGCGGTTTTCGACAAATCTGCACGTCAGCGCCACGCGCAACTGTCGAAGATGGGTCATGCAGAAGCTTACCAGTTCGGTTCGGAAGTTTTTTATCCGCGAAGAGGGGGCCACGATGGTCGAGTACGGCCTGATGGTCGCCCTGATCGCCGTGGTCTGTCTGGCGGCGGTCACGCTGCTGGGGACCAACGTGAACGGCGTCTTCAAGCAGATCGCCTCCGCGGTGTAAGCGATTCGCCAATGAGAGCGCGTTGCGCGTGTATTTCCTTCACTTTTAAGATCCGCTGACAGCAGCGGCCATGAGCCTGGGCCGCTGGACGGCATACCTCCGCGTGTTCCGCCGCATTGGCTTTTACTGTTTTCGTGATGACCATCCATAACCATAAGAGAGATTTGAATTGATTCGTTCGACTTTGATTCCATTGGCAATTGCGGCATTCGTCGCTTTGGCCCCGCCGGCGACAGCCGGCCCGATCTTCGGTTCGGCGGGAAGCTTTGCCGTGCTCGGGGGTTCGACGGTGACCAACACCGGGACCAGCATCGTCTTCGGAGATGTGGGGCTCTATCCCGGTTCGTCGATCACTGGCTTTAAGACGGTCAAACTGACGGGAACGGTGCATAATTCGGATGCAGTGGCGGAGAAGGCCCAGATCGACAACGCCAAGGCGTACAACGCTCTGGTAGGTTTGGCGCCGACTGCCGAGTTGACAGGACAGGATCTGGGCGGGCTGACGCTGAAGCCGGGTGTCTATTCTTTCGCGAAATCGGCTCCATTGAAGGGGACCGTGACGCTCGACGCCCAGGGCAATGATAACGCGTACTGGGTGTTTCAAATCGGCAACACACTCACGACCGCCAGTGACTCGGTCGTCACAATGATCAACACCGGTAAGAACAACGGTTCCGACAACGGATTGTTTTGGCAGGTCGGCAGCTCGGCGACTCTCGGGACGACCACGGACTTCGAGGGAAATATCCTGGCGCTCGAAAGCATCACCCTCGACGCCAAAGCCACAATTCATAACGGCAGAGTCCTGGCGCAAACCGGCGCGGTCATGATGGATACCAACTTGATCAGTATCCCTTCCCCGTTCCCCAATGTGGGCCCAGGCCTCAGCGGCGGACTTGAGTTTAACGATAAGTTGGGGCTTCATGTCATTTGCGGTCCATCCCGCATTTCTCAAACCGCGGGTTGCCCGCCGCTTCGCGGCGATGGAGAAGGCGATGCGGACGATTATAGAATCACCGAGCGATCGCCACAATTTACGCGACAGTGGCCTGCGGTTAAGGTGAGAGGCTGGGAGCTTATGCCGGCCTGCTGGTCGCCGTGAACAATTCAAACCATCGCTCGAGGATCTTTCGATGTCCGCGCCTGAATCGGCCTCACCCTCCTCGGATCGGTTTCTCTCTCGGCGGCGGTTTCTCGAAACTTCGGCGGTGATCGCCGGGGCGCTGGGGCTGGCGGATGCCGCGACGGGTGAGGCGGCGCAGCAGAAACCGGCCGGGGGGACGACGCCGAATACTCCCGTCCACCCGCTCGACCCGCTGACCCCCGACGAAATCGTCCGCGCCGTCGAGATCGTCCGCAAGGCTCGAAACGTCGACGACTCCTGGCGGTTCGTCACCGTCACGCTGGCCGAGCCGGGCAAGAAGACGGTCAAAACTTTCAAGCCAGGTGGGCTTGTGCCACGTCAGGCCTTTGTCATCGCCATCGATCGCAGCCATGGCCGGCCCTACGAGGGCCTGGTCGATCTGGTCAAAGGAGTTGTCGACCGCTTTGATCCGCTCCCGGCGGGGCTACAGCCCTCGATCACCCTCGACGAGTTCTCCGAATGCGAAGAGGCCATCAAGCGCTCCCCCGATTTTCTTGCCGCGCTCAAAAAGCGCGGCGCCACCGACGTGCAGCTCGTGATGGTCGATCCGTGGTCGGCCGGCATGTACGGTACCGAGCGCCCCGAAGACCGGGGGAAACGGCTGTCGCGAGCCCTGGCGTGGGTTCGTTCAGAGGCCGGCGACAACGGCTATGCCCGCCCTCTCGACGGCGTCGTGGCCGTCGTTGATCTGAACACGATGCAGGTCGTGCGCGTCGAAGATTACGGCGTCATCCCGCTGCCGCCTGAGGCGGGCAACTGGCACCGCAGTTACCAGAAAGAGTTTTGCGAGCCGCCGCGACCGCTGCAGATTGTGCAGCCCGACGGGCCCAGCTTTGCCGTCGACGGGTACGAAGTCGCCTGGCAAAAGTGGAAGTTTCGCATCGGCTTTACCCCCCGCGAAGGGCTCGTGCTGCACAACATCACGTACACCGACGCGGGGCGCGAGCGGCCGATCATTTACCGCGCCGCAATCTGCGAGATGGTCGTCCCGTACGGCGACCCGGACGAACGGCACTATCGCAAAAACGCATTCGACATCGGCGAATACGGGATCGGAATGTTCGCCAACTCGCTTGAACTGGGTTGCGACTGCCTGGGGACGATTCGCTATTTCGACGCGCGGATGAACGACAGCCGGGGCCAGCCGGTTACGATTAAAAACGCCGTCTGCCTGCACGAAGACGATGTCGGCCTGCTCTGGAAGCACACCGACTGGCGCACCAATCAGTCGGAAACGCGGCGCTCGCGTCGGCTGGCCGTGTCGTTCGTCGCCACCGTCGGGAATTACGAATACGGCTTCTTCTGGTATCTGTACCAGGACGGAAACATTCAGTGCGAGGTCAAATTGACCGGGATCATGCACACCACGACCGTGGCGCCGGGCGAAAAGCCCGCCTTCGGCACACTCGTGGCGCCGCAGCTCAACGCACCGTTTCACGAGCACATCTTTGCCGCGCGGCTCGATATGGCCGTCGACGGTGAAGAGAACTCGATCTACGAGGTGAACACCGTGTCGCTCCCCTCGGGGCCGGACAACCCGTACGGCAACGCCTTCCGTGCGGAACATTCGCTGCTGGCGAAAGAATCTCAGGCCCAACGGTCGGTGAACGGTGCATCGGCCCGGTATTGGCGGATCGTCAACCCGAACAAGACGAACCGCATCGGAGAACCGGTCGCGTACCGGTTGATCCCTGGAGAAAACGCGCCCCCCTTCGTGCGCCCCGACGCCGCTGTGATGCGTCGCGCCGGCTTCATCGCGCACCAGCTTTGGGTGACGCCTTACGATCGGCACGAACGGTATGCCGCCGGCGACTATCCCAACCAACACCCCACCGGCGACGGGCTGCCGATCTACACCGCCGCCGATCGGAGCCTCGTGAACACCGACCTGGTGGTCTGGTACGTGTTTGGACACAACCACGTGCCGCGACTCGAAGACTGGCCGGTGATGCCGGTCGCTTCGCTGGGCTTTTTTCTCAAACCCGACGGCTTCTTTGAGCGCAATCCGGCGCTCGACCTGCCGCCTCCGGACAAGGTGTAATTCGCAGTTCTGTAGCGTGGGTTGTGCCCAAGCCGATTCCTTCACTTCTCAACGAGATGTGAATCGGTACCGATATATGAGCCTAATGGGCTTGCCTCTTCAACCGGCTTCGATGTTAGCGCAATACCGGCTTCTTCTGCGACAGCAGAAACGTGAGCAGATCGAGGAACTCACTGTCAGTGAGACGTTTTTCCAGGCCGTCGGGCATGCTGCTGCGGGGTTGCGCGACTCGCTCGTCCACTTCCGATTTGGGGATCTCGTGCGTCTTCGCCTGGTCGTCGCCCAGCGTGAGGATGGCTTCGGTTTCGGCCACCTTGACCCCGCTGACGACTCGGCCGCTGGTGAGAGCGACCGTGATCGTTTCATAGCTGGGGGCGATTGTGCGACCCGGTTCCAGGATGGATTCGATCAGATGCATGCGCGCGAAGCGGCTGCCGATGTCTGTCAGGTCGGGACCGATACGGCCCCCCTGGTCCTGCAGGCGATGACACTTGATGCAGAGTGATTTTTCCGCGTTGAAAAAGAGTTCGCGGCCGCGCTCGACATTTCCTGAGTCTTGCAGTGCAAATTGAGTGAGCCGCTCATGCTCGACCGACGAACCCCGGCGGCGAAAACGGAGGTGGAACTGCGCGGGTCCCTGGGCTGAGGTCATTTGAACCACGACTCGATTCAACCCCCGCTCGAGCGGCGCCTCGAACCGGTCGGAATCGGGTTGAAACGTACCGGATTTCCCACGCTCGTGGATCGATCGGCCGTTGAGCCAGACTTGCAACGTCCCGGTACTGGACGCCAGAAACTGGGCGCCCGTCGGTTCGGCGACCCATACGTCGGAATAGGCCAGCCAGACGGCATCCGTCTCGGCGGCCGCCAAGCCAAGCTCGACCCGCTGATCCAATCCGTCGGCCAGCAACGACCGCCGGCCGGAACCCGGTTTATCCGGTGATGTCTCCGCCGGCAACAGGATCGACTCGCGGGCTTGCGTGGCGTTTGTCGGTGAGAGTTTTTCCAGCGCCTGCCAACGCAACAGCGTGCCGCTCTCTCCGTGCAGCCTGGCCACCGCCGCCTGCAGTTCTCTCACTTGCAGGGGACTCGTTGCCGTCTGGCCCTCCCAATTCGCAAAGGCACCCGCGACACTGGATAGGGTTTCGCCGGATCGACTGGACGACGCGACCGCCAGCAGCGCAGCAGCCTGCGCCGGCCCGCCGAACTCGGCGAGATACTCGATGGCGGCGGCCTGACTCGCCGGGTGGTTAAGAGCCTCGACCGCGGCCCAGACCGCGGTCGGTTCGTGAAGCTGCCGCAATGCATCGAGGCTGGCGGCGCGAGTCTCGGGGTCGACGTCGCTCGCAAGCGCCAAGAGCGAGCCGGCCGTCGATTTGATGCCGAACCTGCCCGCCGCCGCGGCCGCTGAGCGTCGCACTTGCGCAGCGGGATCGTTGAGCAGTGCGGGAACGCGCTGGGCCGCTTCGCCGACCTGCAACTGCGTCAACGCGGCCATTGCGGTGGCACGAACGCTCGCGGCGGGTGAGTCCAGTTTTTTCAGCAGCAATCGGCGGCTGTCAAGCTCGGGACGTCGCCCCAATTCCGCGAGCAGGACTTCCAGGACGACTCCATCGTCAATCGTTGTCGCCAATTCGTGCAGCCGCGGCAGGGTCGCGGCGTCAAGCCTGCTGATCCAGGTCGCCAGCGATTTGAGGCGGTTCGGATCGGCGAAGGAGCGCTCTTGAATTACCCCTTCGAGAACATCACGCACCGCGGAGTCCGGATTCTTCGCCAGCGAGTCGAGAATGACGGCGACATGAACCTCGTCCCGCTCGTTGCTCAACCAGGCACCCAGCGCCGAGAGATTCATCGGGATCTGTTCGCGTTGCATCCGCTTGAGAACGGCCGCACGCACGTCGTGGTCGGGATCGGCCAATGTTCGATTCAAGGCGTGTGCAATGTCCGCAGTTCGCTCCCAGGCCACATTGTTCGCGGGACGCGGTCCCGGTCGATAACCCCAATAGACCCACGCACCCGGTTTCTGATAGACGCGCGTCAGAGCCTCGGCATACTGCTGCCGTCGGATGGGTTCGGATTCACCCCGCAAGCGATCGATCAAACCGTCAACGACGACGGTCTCGGCCTGGTCGGCGATGGCTCGCATTGCGATCTCGCGGATTGGTGACGAATTCGATTCATCCAATAGCGTCAACACTGCCGGCCAGTTGCCGCAGCGTCTCAAGGTGTGGAGGGCGGCGTGAGCGATTGCTGCATCAGGATCGTGCAGTTCGTCGCGCAACCAATTCGGTGCCTCAGACCACTTGAGTCGCCCCAGGCAGGTGACGACTTCGATGAGGACTCGCGGGTCCTGGTTCCCGGCGAGTGCCGCCAGGCGGGCCGCAATGGCCGCGTCACCAGGGCCGCCGTCGAGACGATGCTCGACAAGCCGGGGATCGGTCAGATCGGCAACCGCTCGCACGGCTTGTGCCCTCACGACGGCCTGTGGATCGGACTGGGCAACGGCCAGCAGTTCGTCAATCGAGTCTCGGCGTCCCAGACTGGCCAGCAGCCACACGGCATGCATGCGTCCCGGCAAGCCCAGCTTATGATCTCGAAGCGCCTGCTGCAGGGCATCCAGCCCCGGGCGACCCAGTCGTTCCAGAGCCGTTTGGGCTTCCACACGACTGGAATAACCGGGCGAGTCGAGCTGGATAAGCAACTCGCCGAGGCCTGCTTCGCCGCGAGCGATTGGCGCTGTTCGAAAATTCGTATTCTCCACGGTATACGTCACACGATAGATGCGTCCGCGTCCGCGCTTGGGCCGCTGGCCGTCGCACCAGTCCGAGATCAGCAATGAGCCATCGCGGTCGACAACCACGTCGGTTGGCTTGAAGCCGTACGGGTCGGTCGCCGCGCCCGCCGCAAAGTCGGTCTCCTTCATCGCGGTAAAGCTGCCGCCGGCCGGCTGACGTTCGGCACGAACCACCGCCCGGCCCCATTCGCAGAAAAACAAGTTGCCGCGCATCTCGGGCGGAAATGCGGTTTCGAGATAACAGACTCCCCCCGCCGATGAGCCGCGCCCCAGGTCGGCCAGAGGCTGCATGGCTTCGTCGGGGTGTTCGTAATAGAGATAGGGGTAACCGTGATCGGCCCCGTGAAAGCTGTGGCAAATGCGGATCATGTAGTCTCCGCCGTCGTTTTCATTGTCGCGAACGAACACGCCCAGTTGCTCATCGAGGGCGACGTCGTAGATGTTCCTGAGCCCCGTCGCGAAAACATGCAGATCCTGACCCGACGGACGACATCGCAAAATGCCTCCACCCTGTAACACCAGACGATCTCCCTCGTCGCGCAAGACATCGGTGCCATTGTCTCCCATCGACAAATACAGCCAGCCGTCATGCCCCACCGTCACGCCGTTGGCGCAATGCAACCGAGTGGGATTCTTCTCCGGCGGCAGGCCCAGGCCGGTCAGTACGTCGCGGCGTTCGTCAGCCACTCCATCGCCGTCGGTGTCCCGCAAGGCCGTCAGCAACGGCGCGTGCATCGCGTAGACGGCGCCCGCGTGATAGGCCAAACCCTGGATGGAATTGAAACCAACCGCATACACAACCGATCGATCGGCATAGCCATCGCCGTCGGTGTCGGCCAGGAGGCGAATCTCATCGCGCCGCACGATCTCGGTCCCCAGGCCGGTCATGTAATCGTGCGCCACGAACAGCGAACCGGCTCGCGGTCCCAGAGCGATGACCGACGGATACTCCACCAGCGGCTCACAGGCAAACAGCGTGGCCTTGAATCCCTCAGGGACGACCAGCGGCGGAAATCGCTGCTCGGTGACCGGCCCGGTCTGCGGCCCGGTTTCAGGCTCGGTCTGCGGCGGCTCGTCTCCCGGCGATTCGGTCGCGCTGAGGCACAGCGTGCAATACAGGCACGAGGCGACGATTATCGAGCGGCACAGAGGTCGGAGATTCATGAAAAGCACCTACTTAATCTCGGGCTTCGCCGATTCCTCCTGGATGAATGCCCGCGTCCTGGCAATGACTTCGTCGTTGATGCCCATGTGGCCCATTTCGGGATATCGATGGAACTTATGCGGCGCACCGGCTTTCTCCAGTGCCGCGATCAGCAGCAGGGCGTTGGCAATCGGCACCGACTTGTCATTGTCCGAATGGAGCAGCAACAACGGCTTGGACTGCCTGGTGATGTGACGAGTCGGCGAGGCGAGCGCGAGGGCCTCTTCGGGGGCAACTCCCGGCGGAGCCCACTGCGGGCCCCAATCGAGCGTCGGCAGGTCGTAGGCCGCCGCCACGCTGATCGCCGCTTTGAAGTCGTTGCTCGACTTCTCCCAGCCCCCCGTGCGGGGGTAGGGTCCGTCTCCCAGCGTTGCCGCCAATGAAACCATGTGGCCGCCGGCCGACTGTCCGATCAGAAAAATCCGCCGGGTGTCGATGTTGTAGTCATCAGCATGGGCATGCACAAAGCGAATCGCACACTGAAAGTCCTGGTAACAGGCGGGTGCCGGCGTGCAATTCTTCAGCCGATAATCGATCGACATCGCGAAAAAACCGAATCCCGCCCATTGTTCCACCTTGATGGTCGAGGCGTCTTTCTTATGACCGCCCACCCAGCGACCACCATGCACCGAGATGATCGCGGGGAGCTTTTCCTTCGCATCGGGATAGGCGATGTCGGCCACGAGAGCGGCTCCGTCAATTCGACCATAGACCACGTCTTCCCGTGAGACGCTCTTCTTGTCCGGCGCCTGGACGCCGGCAACTTCTTTCGCCTCCTCACCAGAATTCGCAGCGGGGTCGGCGAAAGTGCTGCCAACAACCAGGGCGGTCAATAAACCGACTGCGACGCAAAGCGGCTTCCATTTCATGATCGATGCTCCATGGACGTTGAATTCTGCGAATAACTCTCGTTCGAGTCGATGTGAGGTTCCGTCCGCGAGAATAGCGTCACTGATGCCACTTTGCGAGAACAATCGACTGCGCCTGCGACCGGGGGAAAGCGTCCGCGTCTGTCTGCTGAGTTCGATCTGTAACCGGATCGGCTCCGCTGACCATTCGGCCCGGAGGCGAGGATTCGAGGCGACCGCATCGCCGGTGATGTGCTTTCTCCACGCCGATGACGTGCTGGCCCCCGACTACTTCGAGTGCGGGCTTCCTGCGTTTGCCGACGCGCGAGTAGCAATTGTCGATTCCGACATGGAGTATTTCGGGGCTGAGACGGGCACCCGGCCGAAAGCGAAAAAATGCGGAAAAGGAAAGCGGGACATACTACTTTACGTTCCGAAAAGTAGTCATCATCGCTCCGTCGTGATGAGTGCGAACGCCCGCGGGCACCGCGCCAGGTCATCGCAAAAACATCACCACGAGCATCTCGTGCCACGCGCCGTTGCAAGGGACCGAATCGCGTCAACTTTGCGAGTACCCGTGATCAAAATGCGGCATCCCGAGACTCTTCACGCGGAGCGGTGCAGACGACTTTGAAAAGTGCTTAAGGTTCCGGACATCTTAAATAACGAAACGATCATACTCTGATCTGTCCCGGCAGTATCACCGCTAAATCGCGTCGCTTTTCTTCAAATTGCACCGCCGACAAAGCAACTGCACATTCTTATCGGAATTGCCGCCGCCTCGGGCGACTGGGACGATGTGGTCGAATTCCAGATACTGGTCCGATTGGCATTCGGCACATCGCGCACCGTAGCGTTGCCAGACTCGTTGGCGTACGTCGCGCGGAATGTGACGGCTTGGCTGCCCCGTTGACCGCTCGACAATTGTTTGATTGGCCCGACCGACGGCGGTCCGCCAGATTGCAGTTGCCAGTTTCGAGTCGTCACCGAATTCGTAATACCCCGCTCCCTTCGATCCCGTTCGAAGCTCAAGGCCGCGCGGCTCTGCTCCGATGGAAATCACCGATGAGTGATTCAAACTGAATGATTTCAATGTCGACGTGAAAACCGCTCTGCTATCGGTAATCGTGACGGTGCCCGAGAACTGCTGCGTCACAACCCCCGATTGGCGTCGCCGTTCCTGGGAATACTGTGCATTACCGTGGAAATGGACGAATTCGCCCGATCGCAGCTCGATTCCCTTGAACCCATCAAGAACCGGCAATCGACCTTCCTGAATGCCAGTTAGCAATCGAAGTTCGCCAACCTCTGCCGCGACATATCGGCGAAACGAGGCTGAGAGCGAAAATTGGTCAAGCAGCCAAAGGAGTGATTTCTCTTCGTGTGCGGAAAGCTTTTCATCTGACTTTGCGTCGGCCAGAACGTGTTCCACAAACGGCTGTGCGTACGGTTGGGCGAGGGCCTTGGCTTCTTCCTTTGTGAAACCGAGGCGCTCGGCACAGTCGAGATAGTTTCGCCACTCGTCGTGCAAGAGTGCGCCGTCGTCGATCGCGGATGTGAAAATTCCACGCAGGAAGGCCGCACCTGTGCTGGCGAACGACTGCTTCACGAGATCACGTACCGTCGTGCCCGCCCAAAGCGCCACAGACTCCAGGCGACGATGCTCGTCGGGACAGATCTTGCCGTCTACGATCGCCTCGGCCAACAAGCTGCCGAATACAGCCGTTCCCTTTTGACTGTGAATTCGCTGCACCGTTTCCGCTGGTAATTGCAGTGCTGGCGCCACCCAGCCAAGTGTTCGGGCCTCGCTTTCTGATAGTTCCAGATCGCGGCAGGCACGATCGACGCACTGTTCATACACGGTTTCACAGACTGCGCCCCGATCATCTGGCTCCACGTCGGCATCGGCAAGAGCCGCGTTGAGATTGAAGTTTCGTTTGTTGCTGGCCAGCGACCTGTTGAGCAGAGCGGCTCCATTGCGAATTCGCAGCTCTCGCTCGGGATCAACGAACTTTGACCAACCCTGCTTCATCCAGCCGAGAAGTTTCTTGCCTTCCACAATTGTAAGCTCCATTCTGCTGCGGTCACATCGGCCACGTTGGTGCGTCGGCCCTCACCATACCGCGTTGTAAGCGGCGCAACCAGCGTTTAACGACCCCGGGGGGTCGAAAGGGGTCGGGAGTTTTTGATTTGACCGGTCGGCGATACCGAAGGACTTAGGCGTCGACGATTCGGAGTGGGCGTATTTTAAGCTGTCAGGAACCTTGAAAGAGGCTGACGCGTTTGTCGTGCCTTGAACTATCGACCACCGTGCGACAGGCTGTCGGTCGGCAGGACGCGGGCGAAGATTCAGCCTTTGTTCACGATTTACCGGGGGTTGGTGGTCATCGTCCGGATATTTCCTTCAGAAGGGTCCGAAAACCCTCCTGCTCGAAGTGATGATCGTTGGTGAGCACGTCATGAATCCCTTCGGTGCGAATCAACTCCATCGAGATACAGTCGGTGCCATGCGTCCTTTGGGCTCGCTATGGCGATCCAGTAGACGGTATCCGCAAACGCGATTGTCATTCGCGACTCTCCGCGCCGTAGATGTAGACGTCGTGTCGCGCGGCACCGTCACTCGGCAATTTCGCCAGTTCTTCTTCGGAGACGTCAGCGACGATTTCTGCAATTTCCTCCCAGATCGCCTTGGCGTTCGGATCGAATTCCGGGGCGCCCGTCGATAGCAAATCGGTTGACGAAACCTCGACGATTCTGTGTAACTGCCCAGACGCATTGAATTGGCTCCGACCAACGACGTGCGCGTGGACGGCGTTTTTAACAGGCACGGGCTGACCGGCGACACGGACGCGCGCGTCGTCTTGAAACGCCTGGACAACGTCGTCGAGCAGGTCTTCATCGAAGACGAAACGCTGGGTTCGCCTTGCTCCTTCAATTTCGCGCAGCTCGAAGCTCAACCGGTCTTTGTCGAGCTCGCGAATCCGGCCTTCGACGTCCACCGCCGCCGATTCCAGCACGGACATCAACAGCGTGCCGGGCGCGGGGAGCGCGTCGCGCGGGATTCGTTCGAATTCCACACGTCGGCACTCGGTGAGAATTCCAGGAGGCGACACATCGCACAGCCAGCATCGAGGCTGGTTGAGCGCGTCGTAAACGCTGATGCCGCCGTTCCGCAGGGCAGCGATCGTTTCGGGTGTCGTGGCGGCGACAACGTACCGGCAGATCTGCTCGTCTTCGTCGGACCAGCAGGCGAGATTCAGTTCCTGGTCGGAATCGAGAACTGAAAACACACGCGGGCCGTCGAACTCGTACAGCACCTCCACCGGCTCAAATGGTTGAAACCGGTCGGATGGCACCGGCTTTCCGGCGATACTCCACATCGTCTAACCTTCAATTTGAATGACTGCGAACAGGCGAGGCCGGTTCACGCCCTCGCAAGCCCACCACGTCGTATGCGTGGGCATGCTTTACCAAAGCCTTTGCACGCCGTAGGAATCGAATTTTACGTCGGCTCCGATGATGCTCAAGTCGTTTCGTCTGGCGTGCGTGATGATGAGCCGGTCGAATGGGTCGCGGTGTTTCGTCAGGGGAAACGGCAGCGTCTCGTACTCGGCACAATCTTCGAACGAGATTGGCAGCACGGTCAGGCCGTATCCCGTGATCGCCGTGGTCATGAAGGGGACGTAGGAACTCGACAAACTCAGCTTCTTCAGCCCGACCTTGATGGCGATTTCCCAAACGCTCGCCATGCTCAGGAACAATTCGTTCGTCGGATCGACCAGCAACGCCGTGGCAGTCATGCTCATCTGGGGGTTTCCGTCGGCATGCCACAGAAACGTGTGCGTATCGAGCAGAAGTTTCATTCCATATACTCCTGCATGTCCTCCAGCGGGGCATCGAAGTCGGGGGCCATGTAAGTAATCATCCCCTGACACAACCCCGGTCCGGGACGAGCCGATTTGGCTGATTTCGGCTGTTCACTCACCAGCTTCGCCACTGGTTGCTGGTTCTCGGTGATGACCAGTTCCTCGCCGGGGGACAACCCATGAATGATTTCCTTCAGCTTGGCCTGGGCCTCTTCCACAGTGATTGTTGCGGACATGGTTGTTTCCTTATTCTTAGCCGGCCCTTTCTGTTTGCCTTGTTGGGTGTCGATGGTCATGTCTTAACAAAGCCTCTGCACGCACCAGAACCAAAGCACGGCATGCGTGTCGAGCAAAAGCGTCGTCATTCCAGATACTCCGCAAAATCCTCCAGCGGAGCGTCGAAGTCGGGGGCCATCCAAAACGCGCGGGCGCTTGCCGTCCCCGGATGGTATCAAGATCGATCCCCCCGTCATCGAATCGGCCGCCGTGAAAGGTGTGGTTTACTACAGTTCGGTGTGTAACTCGCATGTGGCACCTGCCTTTCCCATGATGGGTTTCGGCTTTGCAGACGACGAAGATTGAATCCGACCAGACCTGATGATCCTAAGTGGAAAATCGAGGGCGTTGGCAACGGTCATTTACGACCTGACTTCGTCTCGCACCAAATTGCCGAAGTTCCAGGACTTCTTGACGACCTGCCCGGAGTCGGTGATCCTACTTTACCAAAACCTCTGCACGCCGTAGAGGTCGAGTTGAGTATCGGCACTGACGATGGGAATGCTCTCCGACAGAGCCTGGGCGACGAGCAGCCGGTCGAAGGGGTCGTCGTGATGGAATGGCAGGACGTCGGAAAAAGGGTCGGGAGTCGTTGTTGTGACCGAAGTGAACCGACATCCTCGGCAATTAACGACTCCCGACCCGTTTTGACGACCCCTATTGACCTTACCGATTCGGGAAATGATTTTCGTGCCGCAAAAGGCGCTGATCAGCCCCACACCGCCGGGATAAACCCGGCGACTCGCCTTGGTCGAATCGCCGCTCGCTGCGGCGTCCACCCCGGCACCGTTAGTCGGGGCTGCCAGCCCATCCCTTCGGGCCTGCGTTCCCTCCTGCGGACGCTCGTTTCTCGCATCCGGTAACTCGATCGGACGGCGCTGACGCCGCAACGAAAGCCCAGGCTGTCGTCTTCGTATTCGGTCCAGATCCAGGCGCGGTCCCCCAACCGAACGGTCATGGGCGGTTACTTCAGTGCCGCGAAGCGCTCGACACTCCGCTCGTGCTGGTTGTCATCGACCAAGACCGGTAAGATAATCGCCACACGGTGTACGGTCGTCGCGTGGATTCAAGAACAGCTAGGTGAGGGAGTCCGATGGTTTATCGCGGGAGAGTTCGCAACGGCGTCATTGCGCTCAGCGCCAACATAAAGTTGCCGGAAGGAACCCGAGTCATGGTCCAACCCGTCGTTCCCGTCGTGAAACCGCCGCGAGTGCGCCAACGTGGTCGTTCGCTTGCGGAACGTCTGGCCGCCGTCATCGGCGAGGCGAAGGGCTTGCCCGAGGATGGAGCAACGAACATCGACCATTACCTCTTCGGACTCCCCAAACGCCAAAGAACGCGGTTTTCGCCGACACGTCTTACTACGCCGCCCTGCTCAATCCCGCCGACGCCTTGCACGGCAAGACGGTCGGTTGGAGCGAGTCCAAGTGGGGGAGCCTTTTCACCAGTAGCGGAATTCGGGCTACCCGTTGGTTAACGCGATGGGTGTGGGTTCGAGGCCACGAATCTCCGGAAATCGCGAGAATCTGCGTGTTTTCTCGGGTTTTCTCGGGTTTTAGTACGCGGCTCAATAATACGCGAAAGCCCGTAGAAACCGCTACTCACGGGTGTCGTGACACCTCGGGTAAACCGGGCGCATTCGGGTGCTCGGGCGTGCGTCACGCAGATCATGAATCCGTCCAACCTGGCGCCGGATATTCAGGAGCAGGTTCTGCTCTTCCCGATTGACGAAGAGAAGGATTGAGTGACCGACGCGCGCTGGCTAACGACCAAGCTCACCGGTGAACTACAAGTCTCGAAAAGCGGGATAAGTCCTACGCGGCCGAACGCTGGCGTTCACCGGGCCGCGGCGAACGAATGTCCATTGTCAAACCGCTCGGCTCCGCGGCTCCGTGTGCAACGCTTTGTTCGTCGATCATTTTCGTGGTGAGACGGTCACCATGCCGTTCGACGTTACAGGTCATTAATGGCGGCTGGATTCAGCTTCCCGAGCAATTCGAGGAAGTCAGCTTTGCCCATCCCCCCTTCTTTCTGTTGTAGGACATTCCCTTGTGGATCAGTGATGATCGTGCTTGGCGTTGCGCCGACACTGTAACGACTCAGCGCTGCGGCCGCGTCAGGATCATCCACGTCAATCGTCACGGGAATGAACGCTGCATTGACCGAAGCCGTCACCTGCTCATCTGCCCAGACGTTGCGTTTCATGATCCGACATGGAACGCACCACTTGCCGGTGAAGAAGAGGATGATGGGCTTGCCGGATTGGGCAGCTTGTTGTTGAGGGAGCCCCGTTCGGCCGTGTGTGCCCATCACGATCAGGTCGCACTCGCGTTCCTGTGCCAGCCAACAGATGACTTCGCCCGCCGATCCGGCATGCAAAATGCGGGTGACCCTTGTTTCGGTGGAGGAAAGCGGCAACGTCTCTAACTGCGAGCCGATGTTCGGGTCAGAAGGGTTTCCGATATCGGCGTAAGTCAGGCTCGCGGGGATATCGAAGGCGTGTAACAGAACAAGCTCGGCCCCGGTACTGGTCGCAAGTCGCTCGGCATATCCCAAGGCATTTGCCGAGGCATCAGAGAAATCAACCGGGCACAGAATCCGACGAATCGCTTGCATTATCCGATTTTTCCCTTCGATACACATCGCCAGCGTGAATTGAGACCGCCCGCTAATCATACCAGATGTTGGGCATCAGCTATGTCCCGAACATCGCGGTGCATTTATCGCTGGCTCGTCGCGATGTTCGTGTGGCCCAGCAGCCGCCGGGCAAACCCCATCGCCCGTCGGAGTCGTGTCGAAGTGAAGCATCGGCCATCAAGTGCGGGGTGCGTCGGCGGCAAGACAGACGCACGTTCAAGCTGCCGCGCAGCGGCTTCGTTCAACAGGCGGTACGGTTCGGCGGCCCGAACAGGACGAAACGAAATTCGGCCCACATTGCCGGGGCTGCGTGACTTGGTGTATGTGCTATGCGAAATTGACGTCGCTTCGTTCGGGCGTCATGCGGCATTGCATGTGGCGAACCGATCTCCGCCGCCAAAGTGCCCGAGCATCTGCACGCCTTCATGCCGCTAGCCGAAAAGTGGGCCACTCGAAATCCTCATCTGTGCGATGAATTTTTTAACAGTCCTCGACCGAAGACCTGCGCACTTTCATTCAGACTGTCGAGCGCCACCCCGAAGCCATCGATGCGTGGCTCGATTCGCTACCGAAGCAGATCGAGCAGTGGCCAAAGGCGGCCGTGAGCTTCCTGCACTTGGTCCGGAACTGGAACGAGGCGGGGTGCGAACTCGATGCGCGTGAGATGCACGGTGGTGAGGCTGAACCGGAACGGCAACCTGGATCGCGCGGTTGCGTGGAAGTTCTGGCGCGCCGACAGTACACTACGCCCCACATTGGCGCTTCCCCGCACTGGCCGAGCCTACAGTTCAAGGGACACGGCTATGCCCACAACCGAGCACACGATCAATGACGCGCTTGCGGAGGAGTTGAGGGGCACACGCCACTCGTGGCAGGAGGGAGCAATCGTTACGTCTGAGACGACCGGGATGCTCAAAGGAAGCGAGAAGCGGCCCGACATTATTATCAACGAGCCGAACGTTTCTCCCGTGGTCATCGAGACGGAACTGTTGCCGGCGATCAGCGTCGAAGCCGAAGCCGTTGCGCGTCTGGGAGAGCGGATGCGGCTGACCGGAAGGCTCATCCTTTCTTCAATAGCGGTCCGCATTCCCGCAAGAATTCGAAGCAAATCCGGAGCATCCCTGAAGCGGGAGATTGCCAAAGCGAACGATCTGGATTTGGCGCTTTACACGGGGAGTTCCCCAAACGTTGCGGTCCGATTCCCCGAGTCTGGATGGGTTCATGGGGGTATCAACGATCTTTCGATCTTTGTGCAATCGGCGTCCGTCCCACCTGATGTTATCGAGGCAGCAGCACAGCAGCTTGTGAGTGGCGTGAGTGAAGCGGCGGGACTCCTTGAGCATATAGCGCAAACCCATCCGGGTGCCGTGAAGAAGATCAGTGAAGCTTTGCATCAGGAGGACGGTCCGCAGACGCGTGGCATGGCCATGACGATCTTGGCCAATGCGTTTGTGTTCCACGAGACTCTGGCTGGTGGTAAGGACCGACTGGCCGAGGTGCGCTCACTGGAAGAGCTGCGGAGCGATGACGGGAAGCTCTCGAAGGCCGAGATGCTTGGTGAATGGAGAAAGATCCTTGACATCAATTATTGGCCCATCTTTGACATCGCCCGCCGAATTCTGACGGTTGTGCCGTCAGCAGAGAGCAGGAATCTGATCGAGAGGCTGGCCGAGACGGCAGACAAGCTTCTAGCCCTTAAATAAGCGTACCCGGTGTCGCTTTTGTGGTCGAGCAGCCGAGTGGGCGCGGCGCAGACGAAGAGCGGACGACCTTGGGGATGGCCGGATGATGATTCGGTTTGTCGTCTGCTGTCTGTTGGGGAATTCCTTTCGGGGTT
>SIAF01000114.1 GCA_009691905.1 Planctomycetaceae bacterium
CGGGCAGCGTCCAGGTTTCCCAGAGCCTGCTCGACCAGTGCCAGGTTGGAGTAACTGACCGCCAGCGTCGGATGGTCGGGCGCGTACGCTTTCTCCTCGATCTCGATGGCCCGCTTCAGCAGATCGCGGGCAGCGTCCAGGTTTCCCAGAGCCCGCTCGACCATTCCCAGGTTGGAGTAACTGACCGCCAGCGTCGGATGGTCGGGCGCGTACGCTTTCTCCTTGATCTCGATGGCCCGCTTCAGCAGATCGCGGGCAGCGGAATAGCTACCGCGATGTTGAAAGTAATTGCCCAGGGCATCTGCGAGTCGTGATGCAGCATCTATTCCGACGGACGCGACCTGTGCGTGGGTGACGACTGTGAGTGCATGCGGAACCAGATCCGCCAGTCGATCTGATGGACGCGGATCTTCGCGGTCGACGGGAAACGCCGCATTGACCAAAGCCAGAGCACGTTCGATCCCTGGTTGTTGCTCGTCATCCCGCAACCGGTCTCGGACGACCGCCTGAATCAGCCGATGGCAGGATAAGGTGCTCTCGGTGGATTCGATCAGCGACAAGCTCGATAGTTCTCCGATGATGGCATTGAATCGGAGCGGATCGGAGGCAACCGGGGCCAGTTCCGTGGGGAGTTGACCCGGATTGTCTGTCATGAGCGAACGCGGCACACTCTCAGGGCCGAGGTAGGCCAGCAGGTTTAACAGCTCGACCGACGCCGGGGTCAGCCGCTCGAGAGCCAGATCCCAGGTCGTGGCCACGGTCTGCTGGTAATCCTTTGGCGGGGATTCGATTTGCCACAAATCGCGACGACGGGCGCGGAACAGTTCGAGATACGTTTTTGTGGAGCTGCTCGTCATGGTGATGTATCCGGCCGCCTGCGCCAGAGCCAAAGGGAGGTCCCCAAATTCGTAGGCCAACTCGTCGGCTGCCGCGGCATCGGTCTCCTTCGTCCTGTTGAGGAGATAAGCGACAGACTCAACCCGAGGCCAGACTGGGACCCGGACCGATTCGGCCGTCTCGTCCCAGCCGGGATTGCGGGACGTGATCAAAACGTGACCGGTGGATGAGCGCGGCAGATAGCGTTCCAGGTCGCCGCTAGCCACGGCGTTGTCCAGGACCAGCAGCCAGCGGACGTTGTTCTCGAACCAGCCGCGCACGGCGTCGATCAATTCCGCCTCGTCGGTCAGGTCGCGGGTGTCAATCTTGAGAACCTTGGCCAATGCCACATAGCTTTGTCCCAGCGTGGCGGCTGACTCGGAATCGACCCAACAGACGGTGTTGTACTCGTCCACATGCCGATAGGCATATTCGACCGCGAGCGCCGTCTTCCCCGCGCCCCCCTGACCATGAATCGCCTGGACCACGGCTGCCGGACGGCCTGAGGCGAGCGCCTGGTGCAACTCGTCCAGCAACTGATCGCGGCCGGTGAAATTCGGATTTCGGCGAAACGGGACGTTCCAGGCCGCAGGCAAGGATCCGGCGGCGCGGAGTTGATCCGCTGTAAAGCGGGCGGCATACTCCTCGGCAGTTCGCTTCCATTCGTGGAGCAACTCAACGGGATAGATTGGTTCGTCCGTGTCAATCTGACGGGCACATTGGCGACAGAGCCAGATCGCGTTTAACGCGGATTTGCGCTCTTCAGCCGTCATGGCTGGGTCGTAGCGCGGTCCGCCCGGAGCGGCGGCAGTGATGTGCGAGGCTTCGCCCAGATTGAGGGCTTTGTTTGGATCGGAGATAAGCGGCCCATGCGTCGGAGTCCGGCACGCCGGATTGGAGCAGCGTGCCCCAACACGCAGCAGGACAACACGAATAACGGCCTCGCTGAAGTCATCTCGCCGATTGGCCACGGAACACGCCGACCTCGCAACGGAAAATCCCTTCGCCTCGCCCGCCGTCCCTGTGCAGTCGAATAACGGATTGGCCGCATTGTGGGCAGGTAACAGTCGGCAGTGCAATCGTGTGGCCTCCACAGTGACAGGCGTTGATTTGTGCCAGCGGCGGAAAGTCGGCGCCACACATCAGGTTTCTTGCTGGACGAACAAACAAAGGCAAACGGAGCCGCCGATTCCGCGGAATCCGCCCCGTTGTTCGACCGACACGCAATTGTGAATGATCCGCCGAACCGCGTCACGGAGGAATTGTGTGGGTGGCCACTGGCCCCGTAGATCAAGCGTCCCCGCTTGATCATCGCTTCCGTACGCCGTGATCACCAATAGCATCCCCGAACCGTTCGCCGGACGGGTCACAAGCGAGGACGCTTGTGCTACGACGCGCGCTGCCGGGCGACCGGATTGTGCCGTTCTTCGCCGGCGTCGAGCGGCCAAAGAAGTTGGAGGCGTGATCACAGTGTCGTGCGTCACCAGGCACGACTTGCAATGCAGTCGAGCGATGGCCCGGTATGGTGGCGACGAATGAGTGATGCAGATGAACGTCTTGCGCGCAACGGGGCCATCGCTGGTTGTTCGGCTCCGGGAAGCTGCAAAGTTTGCGAAGGGTTGCGTGCTACGATGCGGTCACGTCAGGCAGTCGCTCTGACCCCGGCACCCGGCCGCGTGAAATCGTATTCCTGCGATTCGCCTGCCGGGATACAATCTTTGACATGAGCGATACGAAGCCAACCTGGTCGTGGTTTGTCGCCGTCATAGGCGGTTTGGCTGTGTTCTGTCCGCTTTCGTTTGGTCCCGCGTGTTGGCTTGCAAGCCGCGAGCCAAGCCTTGAGCCTGCGGTTGTGAGCGTCTATCAGCCGCTCGCAAAGGCACTCTGGGCCATTCCGGCGGAATGGCCGCATTCATCCTGGCCGATAAACGCCCTCTGGGCATACGGCAGAATGTTTGCTGACGGCAGCGACCCCGCAATTATTGTCATCTTGCTGGCGGAACCGACGCCAATGGCAAGTATGCCACACTTTTTAATTCCGACAGGCGGTCGGATGGCACCTCACGTCGAACCCACTACCCCAGCAACTCGGCCCTGACAATCCCCGAACCGGCGATCGGATACGGCCGATTCTGCGAGTCGTGGATCAGCGTCTCGGGCGGAATGCCCAGCAAGTGGTACACCGTCGCCAGGATGTCTTTGGGCGACACCGGCGTGCCGGCCACTTCGGCGGCGAAGCGGTCGGTTTTGCCGACGACGTTGCCGCGGGCGAATCCGCCGCCGGCGAAAATCGCCGAGTAGGCCTGCGACCAGTGGTCGCGGCCGGCTCCTTTGACGTTATTGAGTTTGGGAGTGCGGCCATGCTCGCTGATGCAGACCACCGCCGTCTCGTCGAGCAGCCCCCGCGCTTCGAGGTCGCGAAGCAGCCCCGAATAGGCCAGGTCGAAGGCCGGGCACAGTTCGTCTTTCATCCGCGGGTAGTGCCGGTAGTGTGTGTCCCAGGCGCTGTCGGCAAGGCCGTATTCGTCCCAGAACAGGCTCACGATGCGGCCCCCCGCTTCAATCAGTCGGCGGGCGACCAGCGCTCCCTGTCCGAACAGCGTCATCCCGTACTGCTCGCGCAACGACATCGGCTCGGCCTGCACGTCGAGGGCGTCGGCCAGTCGTCGCGAGGTGAGCAGCGACAGCGCAGTTTGCCCCGCGCGGTCGTAGCCGGCCAAACGCGGGTCGGCGTCGAATTGTCGCCGCGCTCCGTCGAGCTGTGCGCGCAGCGACTGGCGCCGCGAGAGACGGTCGATGGTCATCTCCTGCGGCAGTGCGGTCGCTTCGAAATCGAATCGGCAATCAGGGCGGACTCCGCCGTACGGATCGCGAAACTCCTGCACGACGCCGCGGTTCTCCTGCACGAAGGTCTGGCTCCCTTCACCGACGAACTCGGGCCAGATCGGGTCGTAGGCCGGGCCCAGAAATCCGCCGTACGGCCCCGCCCGGAACGGCTGATTCGATCGCCGCGTGCTGAGCGGAAAGGGAAGCGCCAGATTCCGCGGCACGCGCGGTAACGCTCCGCCGCCGCGACGCTCGTCGAGATGATCGACCACCGACCCCAGAAACGGCCAGTGCCGCGGGTCTTTCGGCGAGACTTCGAGTTGCCCTTCCGGAACCGGCAGCCCCGTGGTGGCATAGGCGATGCCGTGCACCGGGTAGGGGTGCGTCATCGAGCGGACGATCGTCGTGCGGTCGACAACCTGCGCCGTCAGGGGGAGCAACTCGCCGATCGAATACCCAGGGATCGACGTCGGGATCGTCCCCAGCTCGCCGCGGATTTCGACCGGCGCTTCAGGTTTGACGTCGAACGTCTCAAGCTGGCTGGGTGACCCGTACAGATACAACAGAATGCACGACTTCGCCTTGCCGAAGTTGACGGGGGCATCGCCGCTGTCCGCACCCGGCATGCGAGGCGTCTCGGCGGCACGCAGCAGCTTGTCAAGCCCCAGCCCGAACGCCGACATCGCCCCCGCCTGCAAAAAATCGCGGCGAACCAAGCGGTCGCACAGTCGTCGGTTCGATCCGGTAATCCGCAGCATGATTCATTCGGCACGGGTTTCGGCGAAATTGCTCTGAAGTCCAATGTATCAACGATCGTTTAAGTGAACAAGCGGATTTGGTTGCCGTCGTAGCATAAGCGTCCTCGCTTGTGCCTCACATGAAAATTACGGTCAGCAAAAGTCCCGCGACGTTGCCGCCGACTGATCTGAGCAAGCGGGGACGCTTGCTCTACGGAGTATGTTCTGAATCCCGGGCTCAGGGTTCCTTGAGTTCCTGTCGCGAAACGGAGAAACAGGGGGCTGACGCCCCCCGCTCGCCGGGGGATTTGCCGGGGCTGCGAAAGCAAGGCGCAACAACACACTGAGCGGCGTTCTCGCCGGCGGATCACTCCACCAGGGCCACGCGGAGGTCCATGACGTTCGTGTGGGTTGGGCCGGTTTTGATTAAGCCCCCCAGCGGCTCGAAGAAATGATATGCGTCGTTGCGCTCGAGAAAATCATGCGGCGAGAGCTTTGCTGCAAGGACCCGGGCCATGAGATCGGCGTCGACGATCGCTCCGGCCGCATCGGTCGGGCCGTCTTCGCCGTCGGTCCCCCCTGACAAAATCGCGAGCCCCTCGACTTTCTCGCCGTACAACCGGTTCAATGCGGCCAGCGCCAATTGCTGGTTGCGGCCCCCTTTTCCGGGAGGGTTTCCGGGAGTCAACCGGACGACCGGTTCACCGCCGCTGACGATGCAAATCGGCTTGGTGTCGCTCGATGAGCGTGCTCGTAACGTCAGGCACAGTTCCGCCAGTTCGACCCCGACCTGATTCGCTTCCCCCTGATTTTCAGAGCCCCGCGAGCGCACCTGGTAGCCGAGTTGCGTGGCGCGGGCGGCGGCCGCCGCGACGGCGACCGCGTTGTTGCCGATGATATGGTTGCCCAGCGTGGGCGAAAGAGCCGACGGTGTGCCGCCGGTCGAGGCGGCCCGCGTGAGAACATCGAAGACAACCTGTGGCACGATGGGGGGCTTGCCGCCGAACTTTTGCAGCACCGCCAGGGCCTGCGCGGGGGTGCTGGTGTCAGCGACCGTCGGCCCCGACGCGATGACATCCAGCGGGTCGCCGACGACGTCAGAGATGATCAAAGTCTGCGTCGCACCGGCGCGAATCGCTCGAGCCAACCCCCCCCCTTTGATTCGTGAGAGGGGTTTGCGAACGCAGTTGAGCTCGCCGATCGTCGCTCCCGATTTCATCAGGAATTTCGTGACGGCCTGCTTGTCGGCAAGCGAAACACCCTGTGCCGGCGCGGGGAGCAGCGCACTGCCCCCTCCGGAAATCAAGACCAGGCACAAATCGTCGGAATTCAACTGCGAAACGATTTCGAGAATGCGCTCGGCCCCGACGACCCCGGCTTCGGTCGGCTCGTTGACGCCGGCGGGCCGCGCGGCGTGCAGATGAATTCGGCGCAGCGGTCGCACGCAGTCGGCCGGGACGTTGACCCATCCCAGAACTTTCCCGTCAACCAGATCGGGACCGAGAGCTTCCTCGATGGCAGCCGCCATGCCGGCACCCCCCTTGCCGGCGCCGACCACGGCGATTTGCCGGATTTGCGCGAGGGAGTAACTGTGCCCGCAGACAGTGAGCGTGTCGGCAACATGCTTTACAACCTGGCCGATCAGCCGTTCCGACCGAACGGCATTGACACCTGCGTGCCAGATATCCAACGCATCGTGCCGAAGGCGTTCGGGTGTGAGCATGACATGGTCAGGGCTGCGGTTTGGGGCTTGGCTCTTCCATCGGGTCGGCTGGGGGTTCCGGAGCGATCGTCGGACCGGCCGGGGTCTCCGGCACCATTATGGGTTTGGGGATCGAGTAGATATCCGACGGCATTTTGTAGATGCGATCGTCTTTCGTCCCCTGGGGGGGGACATAGTTCGGGTCGCCGGCGGCACCCCGCGGGAAGCCGAAGCTGCTATACCTCGGAACGCCCTGGCAGACGTTCGGGCAGTCGATCCGGCGGCAGGGGCGCTCGTAGCCCCCCTTGTGCCACATCCAGTCGAGACAACTGCCTCGTCCGCAGGGATTCTCGAAAATCATCGTTCCGGCGTCGTTCCAGCCGGGAACGAAGCATTCGCCGCGATACCCTGGGCAGTGCCCCGGACACTCGCCGGCACCGCAATAGCAGTGCATCGTATACGTGTGGCCGAACCAATAGTAAGTCGAACGATAACCGTGCAGCGGAAAGGCGTGCGGCGCGCCGAAGCCGTAGCTGTATTGCGAATAACCAAGCGACGACCCCGGCAGCGGAACCGTCGGGTCAGTTCCGTACGCCGGATCGTAGTCGCTATCCCAGGTGACCTGGCTAACCGGTTTTGCTTCGGGTTTTTGGGCTGAAGCCGACAAGGGGCCGCCATCGGCTTTCGTCGGTGTCGCCGGGCGAGCCGCCCGGTCAGACTTCGCTGAAGCCGACTGGACTGTTTTGGCAGGCCCCGTTTTGACAGATGCCGCAGGGCGATTGCGGGGAGCGAAGAAAATGTACCCGCGCGGCGCCTTGCCGGTTTGACCGAGACTGACGTTGGTACCGATTGTGCCGAGAATTCCGGCCAGCAATCCGCAGGCGAGCCAGCGTGTCATGGATGAATCTCCCAGGCGTCTTTGCCGACTTTCCGGCCGTGCGGCGTCGGGCGAAGCGACGAGACAGGGTCGAGAACGAGAGAATCATCGGCGGAAAATCGCGTAGATTCGATCCTTTCGGGCCAAGCCCGCACATTCGTAACGGGTCGACCAGCGTGTCGAAGTCAGTCAACAGGCCCCTCCAGGACACGTCCGCTTGGCCAGTATTTATCTCTTCGCGCCGAAGCCGGTCCCGGTGTTGTTACGCTTCTACGGTTCAACATGAATCTCGAACGCCGCTACGACTTCGGGAGGAATTCGCTTGGGAACCCCGGTCGCGTAGTGGATGAAGGCCCAGTCGGTCGAGGCGGTCGCCAGCAAGACGTCTTTCTCGGCCGTCGCGCGGAGAATTCGGTATTGCCGCAGCGAAGTCACTTTTTTCAAATCGGCCACCCAGGTGCGGACGATGATGGCGTCGTCGGCAAACGCCGGCTGGCGATACTCGATTTTGTGGGCGCGGACGACCCAGCCGGCCCCCAGTCGCTGATACGCATCGGTCGGCCAGCCCTGCGCCGCCGAGTGGGCCAGCGCGGCCGATTGCATCCAGCGCAGGTACGACAGATTGTTCGCGTGCCCGAGCAAGTCGAGATCGTCGAGCGTCACCGTGTGTCGGTATTCGAAAATCTTCGGCATGGATGAGCAACTGGTGAGTTGTAAAAACGCCGCCGCGTTTCGCGGCAGTACGCCGCCGAACTCGTCTCGTATTGCGCCGCGCGGCGCATTGAGCGAAAAAAGCACCCCTTTGCCGCCTGCCAAAGTCTGGCGAGGGATAATTTTACTTCGAATGATCGATAGCCGGGTTGCTTTCGACTGGAGGTGGCCCCGGGTCTTTACCGGCCAGCCGCGCTCGGGCTCGCTCCAACTGCGGGGCCAGCTCGCGATTCGTTTCGTACAGCGTGATGATGCTGTTCCAGATCTTGCGGGCTTCGGGTCCCTTTCCGTCGTAGTACAATTGCTCGGCACGAGCCAGGGCGACATCGACGATCTTGCGACGGTCGAGATGGCCCCCCGTCAGCGATTCGATCTGGTGCAGTTGCCGCCGCGCAAGATTGACGAACGGCCGTAATTTAGGCTGATCTTTGAGCACTTCAATCATGCTCTGGTATTTCTCCTGCGCCGTCACCAGGTCGCCGAACAGTTCGTACTGGCGGCCCTGAGCGTAGAGGCGTTCGCCCTCGTTGGCCGGTTCGCGTCCGAGGCGATTATTGTTCTTGTGCCGCTCTTCGGCCAGGTACATCTCGAACTTGTCAACATACTGCTGCACCTGCTCGGCATGTTTTCCCTGCGGGAACCGCCGTTGAATCTCGGCCAGCGGCCTGTCGTAGGCGATGCGCCAGTCGCCCGACTCGTCGCTTTCCATCAGGACGCGTGCCTGTTCGAAGAGTTTGTCTTCGCTGGGGGGCCACAGGCCCAAGACGCATAACACCACGACCCCCGCCAGACAACCGGTGAGAAACCACGTTCGCTGCCAGAAGGGACCGGTGTCGGCTTTCTTTTTCTTCTTTCGTTTCAGCAGCTTGCGGGCCAGGTCGGTCTCGGCCGTAATGTTCAGACCGGTCGGGCCGCCCGAGACGGTGTGCTGGGCGACGCTGGCCCGTTCGGCGACTTTCTGCTCGATTTCGTCGAGCGCTTGCGCGGTGGCGGCCGCGTCGCGCGGCCGCTCGGCGGGGTTCTTCTGCAGCAGCCGGATAATCAGCGTGTCGAGCCAGATCGGGCAATCCAGCGCGAGGGACGATGCCCTGGGGGGCGTGTTTTCAAGATGCTGCAGCATGATCTGGGCCGAACTGTCACCGATGAACGGCGGTCGGCCGGTCAAAAACTCGAACAGCACGCAGCCCAGCGCGTACAGATCGGTCTTGTGCGACACCGGCGGCGCGCCCTGCGATTGGCCCTGAATCTGTTCGGGGGCCATGTAGGCGAATGTGCCGACCGTTTTGCCCGTGGCCGTCAGGCCGGTGGCATCGATATCGCGCGCAATGCCGAAGTCGGCCAGCTTCAGCGTCCCGTCTTTCGTAAGTAACAGATTCGCGGGCTTCAAATCGCGATGAATGATGGCGTGCTCGTGGGCATGTTCGAGAGCGGCACAGATCTGCCGCCCGTAGCGCACGGTATCTTCCCACGACAGGCGGCCGCGTTTCTTCAGCAGCTCCGACAGCGAACCCCCTTCGACCAGCTCCATCGCGAAATAGCGCTGCTTGCCAAGCTGCCCCCCGCCGTAACAGGGGACGATGTTTTTGTGCTTGAGCTTCTTGAGGATTTCCAGTTCACGCTCGAACCGGGCAACCAGCCGCGGATTCCCAGACAGCTCGCCCGGCAGCAGTTTGAGGGCCACGATCTGGTTGGTTTTTGTGTACAGCGCCCGGTACACGACCCCCATCCCGCCCCCGCCCAGCTTATCTTTGATGAGGAACGGACCCAGTTGACGATCGGCCATTACGAACGCTCCCGGACTCGAAAATGGCCCTCCGCGGTCGCACTGGGGTTCGGCCTGTGAAAAGACACGCAAACACACAAACCGGCTTGGAACCTGCATTCTCGTATTTGCCTTCGAATCGTGCAATGTTCGCAGCGCTCGCGCCGCATGGTGCTCGGCTGCCCCGCCGCGGTATTCCCACCATTTAATAATCCCAGAGAATCTCGGGAAACTTTCGTTTCCCCCGGGTTCCCCTTAGGATACAGGCCGCGATGAAACCGCCGACGTGCGGCGGGCGTCAACTGCCCGCGATCGTCGACCCTGACTCCGCCCACCCCGATCGCTCCTGGTTATGCCTTTGTCCCTTGGCACCGCGCGGGCCGCCGCCGGCCGCGTTGCATATGGCACCTTTGATCTCGTTCAGCATCCCACTGGCGGGGTCGACCAGTTGCCGGTCGTGATCGCCCAGGGCAACCCGCGCGGACCGGTGTTCTGGCTGACCGCCGGAATTCACGGCAACGAACACGCGGGGATCCAGGTGCTGCACCTGCTCGTGACGCGCGAGCTGGCGAAGCAGTTGCGCGGCACCATCGTGGGCCTGCCGGCGCTCAACCCGGCCGGGCTGCGAACGATGACGCGCGAGGCATATTACCATCGCGGCGATCCCAACCGCTTGTTTCCCGATGGGCATACTGAATCGACGCTCGATCCCGAAATGGATCCTCCGTCGGTGCTCGAACAGGCCTACACGCGGTTGTTCGGTGAAATGCAGGCGACCGCCGACTACTGGATCGACCTGCACAATACCTGGACCGACTCGATCTCGATGATTTACCGCGACCGCGTGTATTATCGCGACGACGGTGGGGCCGCAAAGACCAAGGCCGCCCGCAGCGAGGCCGAGAAACTCGATGCGCAACTCACCCGAATGTGTCGCGCTTACGGCCACAGCGTGCTCAACGAAATGGCACTGGCGCCGTATTTCGACGACAAGCTGCATCGCTCGACGACCGGTGCGGGGGTCAACGTGGCCCGCATCCCGTCGCTGACGATGGAACTGGGGACGGGACACATGCCCGATGCCGACATCGTCGCCGCCTCGCTGAGAGGAATCAAAAATGTACTTCGCTGGGCGGGCATGCTCGAAGGCGCTCAGGAGCCGATCGAGGGGATTAAGGTGATTGACATGGGCTATCCCTGCCGCCGCCGCAGTACGCCGCGCGTCAGCGTCCCCTGCATCGTGCGGCATCTGGTCGAGGCCGGCGATATCGTTCGGGCGGGAGACCCCATCGCCGAGGTCCGCGATGTGTGGGGCCGGCTGATTGCCGAGAAAATTCTGCGGGCCGAGTGCGACGGCTGGATCATGGGGCGAACGCACGGCATCGTGCATTACCCCGGCACGGAAATCTGCGGGATGGGGGTCCGCGACGACCTGCCGACCGTGCTGCCGTATCCGAAAAATTATTTCGGCCGATCGTAACTCTCGCGAATCTCGACCGTGGCCTCGCCCGAATTGTCGGCGAGCGCATTCCATTCGTCGTTCAAGCGCAGGTACAGCGTCCCCGTCTCGGAGGCCGTGAATTCGGCACCCTGCCCGAGCGAGATCACTTCGAGCATTGTGGTGCGCGGCGGTTTGGTCGGCGCTTTCGTGGCACGAATCGTCCCCACGAGCATTCCCAGCGGGCGGCCGGCGTGATAGCGAAAGCTGATTCCCTGAGGTTCGCTTTCCCAGGGGCGATTGGCCGCGTCGTCGGCCGGGGCCACGTCGTCTGTCGGCGGCGGATTCTGCCGATCGATTGACGGCCGCGCATTGGCGATGATGAATCGCCCCGTCGCCGTCGCCTGGTACGTCTTGCCTTTCTCGACCCGCACTCCGCTGGATTGCCAGCCACGGTCGGCGGCGACTTTGATTTTCATCGACGGGGTGCCCTTCAGCGGCTCGCCATCACGAAAATCGATGGCCGCCCGCTTCTGGTCGTAACCGTGGCACACATGCGATGCGAACAGCAGCCACTCTTCGTTGATGTCGGCCTGATCGTCGGCGAACAGCGTTTCCCAGTCGTCTGCCGGAATGCCGGTCGTCACGACGCGGCCCAGCTTCTGAAAGCGCTCGTGGTAGCGCGGATGTCCGTCGAGAAACTGACACAGCCCCCACGACCAGGCATAAGCCGGGTTCGACAGATATTCGTTGGAATGCAGCTCAATCACGCTCGATATCTCGCGCGAACCCGACTCGGTGACTTCGTCATGGATCAGCCGGATGCGCCCCAACCCCGGAAACTGCTCGCGATCGGCAGGCAGAACTCTAAACTGCAACCTCCCCCTGGCATCGACGCGATGTGTGCCGAACAATTCGGCCATTCCCTCCATGTACCACGGCCGGTTGCGAAACGGATGATCGATCGTGGTCATGAAGCAGTGCGTCCCCTCATGCACGATCAGGTGCCGACGGTAGTAGTCGGTCGAATGATCGTTCATCCAGAATCGCGTTCCCTGGTTGCGGCCGTGGGGAAAGGGGGCGAGTTCCCGCGGCAACAAGCCCGTTTCGCGAAACAGGGCCTGGTCGACCATTACGTAGCCGGTGATGAAAAAATCCGACCCCTCGCGATCGGGAAGCAGCGGACCGAAATACTCAGTCCAGGCTTCGTAAGCCCGATCGACGAATTCGGGAAGCGGACGGGCGATCTCGGGATCCAGGTCGGTGTACAGCGCCATGCGCTGCGAGCTGTATTTATGAATGCCGACTTTCGCCAGCCGCGCATCGTCGTGCCGTGGCGGGGGATCGCTGGCCCGGTAAACGCGCACCCTCTGGGCCGCCGACGGCCCGCCGCTCGCCGGCGCGGGCTTTGACTTTGCCGGCGGCGGTGTCTGTGGCCCCACTTGAGGATTCTTGCCGGACTTTGCGCGGGCAGGCGGCGCGGCCGCCGGCGACGTGCCGCAACCGGCGATCGCCAGCAGCGGCGGCACGACCAGCACGATCGCGAGCCATCGCGCGGGTGCGTCGTTGATTCGCAGTTTCCGTCGGATCAGGCTCATTTTCATATGATACCGTGCGGCAAACGCAAAATGCGACAACCGGACGATCACCAATGCAGAAAGGGTTTGACCAAAACTCCTGGTCACACCGAATCGCTTGCGCTGATCCCGAACCCTTGCCAGCCGGCCTGTGATGCGACATTCTTAGCGAACCATATTGTTGCTTGCCTCTCCAGGTTGTTGCGCCATGTCGCGAAACGGCCGAGCGACGGCCGGGGCGGGTTGCGAGAGGGACTCGGCTGCGCCTCATCGCTAAACAAGTGAACTGCGCGCCGACTGCCCTGCCATTGCCATTAAAATTTCTCACACATTGCGAAAATTCCATGAATCACGATTATTCCGGGCAGCGATTCGAAACCCGCTGCGTCCACGTCGGGGTCGACAAGGACGACACGTTCAACAGTTGCATCACGCCGATTTACCCCACCTCGACGTTTCGCTTCGAATCCCTGGGCAAAACCAAGGGGTACGACTACACCCGCAGCGGCAACCCGACCCGGCGGGCTTTGGAAGAAAATATCGCCTCGCTCGAAGGGGGCCTTGATTGTCGTGCCACCTGCACCGGCATGTCGGCAGTCACCGCGACGATGCACCTGTTCAAGCCGGGCGATCACATCATCGCCGGCCACGACATCTACGGCGGGACGTACCGGCTGTTCGTCTCTCCCTTCACCGACTTCGGGATCAAATTCTCGTTCGTCAACATGCAGGACATCGCCAATGTCCGCCGCGCCCTGACGCCGCAGACGAAATGCGTCTGGATCGAAACCCCCAGCAATCCGCTGCTGAATCTCGTCGATATCCAGGCGCTGGCCGAGGTCGCGAAGTCGGCCGGGGCGATTTCCATCGCTGATAACACCTTCATGTCCCCCTACTGCCAGCGGCCGTTCGAGCTGGGGGTCGACGTCGTCGTGCATTCGACGACGAAATACCTGAACGGGCACTCTGACGTGGTGGGGGGCGCAGTCGTCACCCGGCACAAAGAGCACGCCGAGAAAATCGGCTATGTCGTCAACGCCCTGGGTCTGGCCTGTTCGCCGTTCGACGCGTGGCTCGTCCTGCGCGGGATCAAAACGCTGGCTCCGCGGATGGAAGCCCATCAGCGCGGCGCGATGGCGCTGGCGAAAATGCTGCACGAGCATTCGCAGGTCGCGCGCGTCTACTACCCTGGTCTGCCCGATCACCCGCATCACGCGCTTGCCAGGAAGCAGATGAAGGGCTTCGGCGGAATGCTCAGCTTTGACGTCAAGGGGGGCCAGGCCAAAGCCGAACGGGTGATGATGGGCGCGAAGCTGTTTTCGATGGCCGAATCGCTGGGAGGGGTCGAATCGCTGATGGAACACCCCGAGACGATGAGCCACGCCTCGATGACGCTCGAAGCCCGCCGCGGCGCCGGCATTTCGGATGCCACGCTCCGCGTGTCGGTCGGCATCGAACACCCCGACGACCTGATCGCCGACCTGCGACAAGCGCTTGAGTCGTAAACCGGGAAACACGAAACAGGGGGCTGACGCCCCCCGCTCGCCTTGTTTTCACTGGCACTGCCGATTCCACGACGGTACCGTAACGGTCAGTTGTTCCGTGCGGTGCCATCGTTGCCGCGCGGTCGCCGATCGATGTCCGGTTCGGGAATCGATCGTTGGCTAGTTCCTTCAGGAGGAAACCATGATGCCCCGATGTTTGCGATCCGGAATGAAGGCGGCGCTGATTGTCGTGTTGTTGACCGGGTTGACCGCCGCGGCTGAAAAGCACGCCGGTCTCGACCAGACCGGCAAGCCCGATTTGAAGTCGGCCGGGCCGCTGGTGTTTGGTCCCGAAGGGGTTCTGTTCGTCGGCGACACGCAGGGGGCCGCCGTGTTCGCGATCGGCGTCGAGCCGGCGACCGGGGGGGCGCCCGCCGCCGATTTCCGGTTCGAAGGTCTCGATACGAAGCTCGCCGCACTGCTGGGCATCAAAGCGGCTGACCTCTTGATTAACGACCTGGCCGTTCAGCCGGGGTCCGGGGTCATTTACGTGAGTGCCTCGCGCGGTAAAGGTCCCGATGCCGAGCCGGTGCTCGCTCGCATCACCCCGACCGGCAATCTGTCGGTACTGACGCTCGACAAAGTTCCGTTCGCCAAGGCCGCGCTCAAGAATGCTCCTGCGGCGGATGCCAAAGATCGGCGCGGCAACAGCCTGCGGCAGGAGTCGATCACCGACTTGCAGTACGTCGATGGCCGCGTGTTCGTGGCCGGGCTGTCGAATGAAGAATTCGATTCGTCGCTGCGAGCCATCGCCTTTCCGTTCGCGTCAGACGGCCAGACGACGAGCATCGAGATCTATCACGGCGCGCACGGCAAATTCGAGACGAAATCGCCCGTGCGGACGTTCACGCCATTCGTCATCAACGGCGAACCGCACTTGCTCGCCGCCTACACCTGCACGCCGCTGGTGACGATTCCGGTCGCCGACCTCAAAGCCGGCGCCAAGCTGCGGGGAACGACGGTGGCCGAGTTGGGGAACATGAACCGCCCGCTCGACATTATCGCCTACGAAAAAGACGGGCGACAGTTTCTGTTGATGGCTAACAGCGCCCGCGGCGTGATGAAGATCACGACCGACACAATCGCCAAACAGGCCGGAATCACCGAGCCGATCAAGGGGACGGCTGGTCTGAGTTATGAGACGCTCTCCGCCCTGAAGGGGGTCGAGCAACTCGATAAGCTGGGAGATAAAGCGATTGTGTTGCTGGTGCGCGCCGACGACAAGTCGTTGAACCTCGAAAGCATCCCGCTGCCGTAGGCGGTTTGTGACGAAATGCTGCGATGGTCTGCCGCCGACAGGAGTCATTCCTGTCGGCGGCAACGCCGTTGGTTGGTTTGGCAGTGTCGACAAGCCGGGACGCCCCACCATGCTCAATTCGCCGCATCGTGCTTTCGGATTCATGGCGACACTTGCTATGCAGGCGCTGATCGCTGCGCAGGCGATTGCGGCCGAACCCTCGCTGCGCGTAATCTGTGACGCCCACGAGCGGCCTGTGGCCTTTGAAGCGATCGACCTGCCGGCGTCGCGAATTCGCGAACTGGCCGAATTGCCGGCCGACGACGAGGCCTTTCCACGGTTCCTGGCGGTTTACGTCGCTGACGAACCGGCCGCAAACGATCAGCCGGCGATGCTCGGCACGTATTCTATCGAGAAGGGCGTGCTGCGCTTCACCCCCCGCTACCCGTTGCGGCCGGGGTTGAAGTACAGCGTGACGCTGCGCCCTTCCGGGATTGCCGAAACGAAGGACGTCGTGGTCGTGTCGGTCACGGGACCCGAGCCGAAAGCCGGCAAGCCCGCCGAGATCACCCACGTTTACCCCACCGCATCGGTGTTGCCTGAAAACCAGCTCAAATTCTACATTCATTTCTCGGCCCCGATGAGCCGCGGCGAAGCGTACGAACGCGTGCGACTGTTGCGGGCCGACGGCGAGCCGATTGATGTGCCGTTTCTCGAACTCGGTGAAGAATTGTGGGATGCCTCCGGACGCCGGCTGACGCTGTTGATCGACCCCGGCCGGATCAAGCAGGGGCTCAAGCCTCGTGAAGACGTCGGTCCCGTTCTCGAAGCCGGTCAGAAGTATACGCTCGCGATCGACGCCGCCTGGAAGGCTGCCGACGGGCGACCCCTCGCCCGGGGACACCGCAAGTCGTTCGAAACCGCGGCGCCGATCGCCGAAGCGATCGACCCGGCTGAATGGGTCGTGAACGCTCCGCGTGCGGGTTCAAAGGCCCCGGTGAGGGTTCGCTTCCCGCGACCGCTCGATCGTGCGCTGCTCGAGCGGACACTGCAGGTCGTCGGCGACGACGACGTGCCGATCGCCGGCCGCGTTGAAGTCTCCCGTGAAGAGCGACTTTGGGAGTTTTATCCAGAACCGTCGTTGCCCGCCGGACGCTACCGGCTGGTCGTCGACACGGTCCTCGAAGATCTGGCCGGCAATCGAGTCGGCCAGGCGTTCGAAATCGAACAGACCGATCGCCCCGCCACCCGAGGGCAGCCGGCAAGCGTGTCGATTCCGTTCGACGTACCGGCGGCCGCCGCAACCGGTAAGTAATCAATTTCGACGCACCGGGCACAGGACTGAAAATCCTGGTGTCGCCGGTTCAATCCCGGCCCTGTCCACTCTTTAAAGCCGCAATCTTAAATGGGTTGCGGCTTTTTTTTGGTAAACATTCGTCCAACCCGTTGTGTGCTGGATTTTGATCTTGGCGAGTGACACCGGGGTGAAGTACAAGCCGCGTCATCATGGATGATGCGGTGCTGGAATTGAATGCGGATTGCGAGGTGGGAGACCAAACAGGTCTCGTGGA
>SIAF01000115.1 GCA_009691905.1 Planctomycetaceae bacterium
CGGGACTTGGCTCTCGAACCGACCGACAGTTCCTAACAAGGCCCCAACACGCGTCATCCTCTCTTTTGTCCTGCCAGATCTTCCCCACCGAAACGGCCGGAGACCGTCCGTCCATTGCTTCGGACAACGGGTTGGACGAATGTTTACGAAGAAATTGACGCTTGTCATTCTGGCACAAGGAGTTGAGTTTTTTCTGCTTTGGGTTGAATCCCGGGTTGGCACCGCGCTGAGGTGGCAGCCCAAAGGCCGGGTTGGTGCCGATCGCTTCGGAAACAGATCGGCACAAACACGACGTACGTCATCCTCAGTGTAGGCGGGTTTCTCCGAAACCCGCACAGTCCGGGTGGAGCGTGAGTTCGCTGCGACACCGGTCAAAGCGGCCTTGCGAAAACAAATGCGGGTTTCGGAGAAACCCGCCTACACTGACTCGGCCGCGCTGGGGGCCGTGCGATGGTAGAAAGTGGATCGTGGATCGTAGATAGTGGATCGTGGATGGTACCAGCCCACGCCTCGAGGCTCGTCCACTATCCACTATCTACGATCCACCATCCACTAATCCCCCACGCAAAACGGACCCACGTTGCTCGTCATCGCATACATCGGCCCCGGTGCTGGAATCGCCTTTCTGGGGTCGTTTCTGCTGCTGCTGATGGCGCTCGTGCTTGCGCTGGTCTCGGCACTGACGTGGCCGTTTCGGTTTTTGTTGCTGTGGCTGAGGCGCTGGCGGCGCGGGATTAAGGGCAAAGTGCGGCGCGTGGTTGTGGTCGGGTTGGACGGACTCGATCCGCAGCGCGTGCGGAAGTTGATTGCCCAGGGGCGGATGCCGAACTTTCAGCAGCTTGCCGAAACCGGCACGCTGACCGAGCTGGCGACGACGCTCCCGCCGATTTCGCCGGTTGCCTGGTCGACGTTCATGACGGGCGTCAATCCGGGCAAGCACAATATCTTCGATTTTCTCAATCGCGACCTGCGAACGTACCTGCCAGAGCTGTCGAGCGCCCGCGTAACCGGGGGGAGCGGCTGGAACTGGCTGGCGGCGCTCGGGCTGGCGGCGGGACCGGTCCGATTGCTCCGCAAGAGCCAGCCGTTCTGGAAGATCCTGGGCGACTACGGGGTGTTCAGCACGATACTGCGGGTGCCGATCACGTTTCCTCCCGAACGGTTTCACGGGTTGTCGCTGTCGGCGATGTGTACGCCCGACCTGCGCGGGACGCAGGGGTCGTATACGCTGTATTCGACGAATGCCGCCGATTGTGCCGACGCCATCGGCGGCCTGCGAATCCAGGTGACGCGCGAGGCGAATCGAATCCGCTCGCGGCTTGGCGGTCCCCCGAACCTTCCGGGAAAATTACCCGCCGATCTCGAAGTGCCGTTCACGCTGGACCTCGATCCCGACGGCCGCGGCGGCGAATTGTCGATTTGCGGCGAGCGCGTCCGGCTGAAACTGCACGAATACTCGCCGTGGATGCGATTGACGTTTAAGGCCGGCCTGTTCACCAGCGTTCGCGGGATCTGCCGGTTCCGGATCGAGCAGATCTCACCCGATGTGCGGGTTTACGTGACGCCGGTCAATCTCGACCCCGAGCGACCGGCGCTGCCTATCTCGCACCCTCTTTATTATTCGATCTACCTGGCCAAACTTCACGACTCGTTCGCCACGCTGGGATTGGCCGAAGACACCTGGGCGCTCAACACCGGCGCGATCGACGAAGATGCATTTCTCGAGCAGGCGTATTCGATTCACGCCGAGCGGGAGGCGATGTTTTTCGAGGCACTGCGGCGAACGACTCGCGGCCTGTGCGCATGCGTGTTCGATGCCTCGGACCGCATTCAGCATATGTTCTACCGCTTCGTCACACCCGATCATCCCTGCCGACCGACGGCCGACGAAGCGCGGCACGCGGCAGTCATCAATCAGATGTACGAACGCATGGACGAACTGGTGGGCCGTGTTCGCAAGGCGATCGACCCGCAAACCGTGTTGCTGGTGCTGTCGGATCACGGCTTCTGCGATTTTTCACGCGGCGTGCATCTGAACGCCTGGCTTCGCGACGAGGGGTACCTGGTGCTTGAATCGGGGGCAGCCGGAGGCGAGTATCTGGCGGGCGTCGATTGGAGTCGCACGCGGGCTTACGCATTCGGGCTGGCGGGGTTGTATCTCAACCAGGCGGGCCGCGAGTCGCGAGGGATCGTGGCCCCAGGCGCCGCAGCTGACATGCTACGGGCCGAAATTGCCGCCAAGCTTCGCAGATTGGGTGATCCGGCCCGCAGCGGGCGGGCGGCGATCAAAGAGGTATACGATGCGCAAAAGGCGTACAGCGGTCCTTATGCCGCGAACGGTCCTGATCTGGTCGTGGGGTATCATCCCGGTTATCGTGCGAGTTGGGAAACTGCGGTCGGCCGCACTGAAGGACCGGTCCTTTCCGACAACCTGCGGCGCTGGAGCGGCGACCATTGCGTCGATCCGTCGGTGGTGCCCGGAGTGCTGCTGTGCAATCGCAAGCTGTCCGACTCGTCGTGCTCGATCGCCGATCTGGCTCCGACGATTCTCGATTTGTTCGGAGTGGAAGCGCCGGGATATATGGATGGGAAAGTGATCAAGATGCAATGACGGAGGAAGTTCGAAAGCGGAAAGCGGGGAGGTATTGATGTAGGGTGGGACCAGCAAGCCGAGAACTACGATGGGCCTTCGTTTGCTGAAACACTCTGGAACCAGACTGCGCGTTGTGTCGGTATTGAGCGGCTTGCGCAGGCCCACCATGCGGGTTCCGATGCGGTGCGACGCGAATGGTGGGCCTGCGCACGCTGCGCGAGCTGGTCCCACCCTACATCAGCTATAGAAATCCCGAATGACGAAGGGGAAGAGATGAGTACCTCACCCATAAGCGCGCCGGGCATGCGGGTGCCGCGAAGGGTGGCGGCGATGCTCCGAAGGGTCGTCGTCAACTGGATTTTTGCCACGCTTGTCGTTTCGATTGGCGTGTATCTGGTTGTGCCGGTAGTCACGCGTGCTCGCGAGGCGGCGCGGCTCACGCCTTGCCTCAACCATCTCTTTCACCACAGCCGCCACCATGGGTCCGATGTTGTTTATCTTAACCACGATTTCAAGGTGCTGCGGGTATTCAGTTGTCCGCTGTGCAGTGGTCCGGATTACCCCATGGTCTTCTTCGTTGGCGAGGGCTGCAGCCCCGATGAATTCCTCAGGGAAAATGAGATGCCGGCGGCGGTCGTACGCGACTCCAAAGAGTGTCTGGTGTTTTTCAAACAGCAAAGTTCGTATCGTCGGATACAGGAGTCGTTTGGGAGGCACTTCCAATGATGCGTTTTTTAGCCCGGAGGGCGACATTTATTAACCGGGGGTGTCAACCCCCGGAATCGTGTCGGCGGAGACATTTCAGCCCCGACAGGGGCGCAACCGCACGATTTATGTCGCCCCTGCCCGGGGCTGGGATAAAATGCACATGTCTCCCAGGGGCTGCCGCCCCTGGCTATTCCATGCCGCCCTCCGGGCTTTCTGAAGATTCTGCATAGCTCCTCGACAGCAACGGGACGATATGACGCTTGAACAGGTCACTCGGCGGACTTTTCTGCAAGGCGTCGGTACCGTTGCGGCCCTTGCAGCAGGTTGCGGGCGAAATGCACCTGGTCCCACCGAAGCCTCGTCGATTGATCGGGTGATCGTGCTGGGGGTTGATGGGTTTGATCCGGTGCTGCTGGAAAAATTCGTCGCCGAAGGACGGATGCCCCATTGCCGGCAGCTCATGGCCGACGGTTCGTTCCGCCGGCTGGAGACCAGTGAACCGCCGCAAAGTCCCGTCGCGTGGTCGAACTTCATATCAGGGACCAATCCCGGCGGGCACGGGATTTTCGATTTTGTGGCGCGGGATCCGGAAACGATGACTCCCTACCACGCCACGGCCCGTGCCGAGCAGGCGGGGACGCGACTGCCGATCGGCGGCTGGCAGATTCCCCTGTCGTCGGGGAAGCTTCGCAACCTGCGGCGCGGGCCGACGTTCTGGACCAGCCTCGAACAGCGGGGGATCGCCTGCACCGTGCTGCGCGTCCCCGCAAATTTTCCACCGGCAGCGGATGAAACCGTGGCCCTCTCGGGAATGGGGACGCCCGACCTGGCGGGGGGCTATGGCACGTTTACGTTTTTCACCGACGATCCTCAGAGCCGGACGCGAGAGGTCTCCGGCGGCCGAATCGTCTCGGTTGACGTTCGCGACGACATGTGCCGTTGCACGCTGTCGGGACCGGTCAACAGTTTCGCTGCCGACGGGCGAATCGCCGAAATCCCGCTGCAGATCGATCTCGACCCGCAGCGGCCGCTGGCCCGCATCAAGGTGGGTGACGAGACGTTCGTTCTGGCCGAAGGCGAATGGAGCGATTGGATCCCGGTGCGGTTCGGGCTGCTGCCTCACGTGGTCGATGTGGCGGGAGTCTGTCGGTTTCTATTGAAGCGGGCGACGCCCCAGCCCGGACGAGGCCGGCTGGCGCTGTACGTTTCGCCGGTGAATATCGATCCGTCCGATCCGGCACTGCCGATTTCGAACCCGCCCGACTATTCGCGTCGGCTGGTTCGCGAGCTGGGCTACTTCTACACCCAGGGCATGGCCGAAGACACGAAGGCCCTGTCGGCCGGAGTGCTGTCGGCAAGCGAGTACCGGCAGCAGGCGACGTTTGTCCTCGACGAACGCATGCGGTTTTTCGAGCACGAGCTGGCCCGATTCGAACGCGGATTCTTCTTCCATTACTTTTCGACGCTCGATTTGAGTTCGCATGTTTTCTGGCGGACACTCGATCGGGGGCATCCGTTGTACAGCGCCGAGCTGGCCGCCCAGGAGGGCGACTTCATTCCCGAACTTTACGATCAGATCGATCTGGCGATCGGCCGGGCGCTTGAGACGGTCGACGACAAAACGCTGCTGTTCGTGATCTCGGACCACGGCTTCACCTCGTTTCGCCGCCAGTTCAATTTGAATTCGTGGCTGATGGACAATCGCTACATTCGCCCGAAGGTTTCCCGGGTGCAAAGCGTGAACTCGTATTTCGCCGACGTCGACTGGACTCGAACCAAAGCGTACGGACTGGGCATCAACGGTTTGTATCTCAACCTGCAGGGGCGCGAAGCGCACGGGACGGTAGCACCCGGTCCCGAGGCCGACAAGCTTCTCCGCGAACTGGCTGAACGCTTGACCGCCGTTCGCGACCCGCTGACGGGCGACGCGGTGATCGCGCGCGTGCATCTGGCCTCGGAGATTTATTCAGGACCGTATGCGGCCGACGGTCCCGATTTGATCGTCGGCTACAACAACAACTATCGCGCTTCGTGGGACACGATCCTGGGGGGCTTCCCACGCGAACTGATTCTCGATAACACCGACGCATGGAGCGGCGATCATTGCGTCGATTCGGCGTTTGTGCCGGGCGTCCTGTTGTGCAATCGACCGCTCCGTCGAGACCGGCCCGCGCTGGAAGACCTGGCGCCCACGATTCTCGAGGCCTTCGGCGTAGAAGTGCCGGTGGAGATGACCGGAAACAACCTGCTGTAGTCGCTGATGTTCGAACCGAAAATCAAACTGGACCGTGACTTGTACGCGCGCCTGAAGGGTGTTGCCGAGGCGGCGGGCTATTCGTCCGTCAACGAATTCGTCGTGCATCTGCTCGAAAAGGCGGCCGCCGACGGAGAACGGGCTCAAGGCAAGGATGAAGTTCGCAAGCGATTGCAGGGCCTGGGGTATCTCGAGTAATGCGGCACCTCAATCTCCTGAGCGGCTTTTTCGTCGATGGGCTGCTGAAGCCGTTTGTCAGACCGTGGCCGGCTTTGACCGCGTCGGCGCTGGTGACGGCGATCGTAATGCTGCTGATCATTCGCTGGACATCGTCGCCGGAGCGCATTCGACGCGCCAAAAACCGTTTTGTGGCGCGGGTGCTCGAACTGGTGCTGTTTCGCGACGATGCCTGGGTGAGCCTGACCGCCGGAGGGCGAATTCTGCTGGCCAACGCGGTTTACCTGCGGACGCTGCTGGTGCCCCTGGCGGCCTCGGCCGTACCCTGCCTGCTGGTCTTGTCACAATTGTCGTGCTGGTTCGAGAACCGACCGTTAAGGATCGGCGAATCGGCACTGGTCGAGGTCGCGCTGCGGGATTCGTTTCCCGTGATGGAGCGATCGGTTGACCTGAGCGTCCCGGCTGGCATAGGGTTGGAGACCGAAGCGCTGCGAATCCCGTCGCTGCCTGCGGTCGATTGGCGTGTGCGCGCCCGCAACGAAGGGGCAGACTGGATCGAAGTTCAGGTGGCGGGGGAAGGCCCGGTTCGCAAACAGATCGCGGTGGGTGAACAATTCAAAAAGGTGTCGCAGATTCGGACCGCCCGGAAATGGTGGGAACAGTTTTTGAACCCGGCCGAATCGCCCATCGACGACTCCAGCTCCCTTGTGCAGGTCATGGTCGCTCATCCGCGAAGGCAAATGCTGCTGGGCAGTCGCGAGGTCGACTGGCTGCTGGCGTTCGCGGTGCTCACGATTGTTTTCGGCCTGGTGCTCAAGCGGCCGTTGCGCGTGCAGATTTGACTATGCCGAACCCTCCCGAAAGCTCGCGCGATTTCATCACCATTGTTTCGGGCGTACCGCGCTCGGGGACGTCGATGATGATCCGAATGCTGGGCGCGGGGGGAATGCCTTTGCTGGTCGACGGGGTTCGCGCCGCCGACGAAGACAATCCGCACGGTTATCACGAATGGGAAGCGGTGAAAACGCTCAAGCGCGATGCTTCGTGGGTGGCGGCAGCCGTCGGGAAGGGGGTCAAGGTGATCTACTACTGGCTCTACGATTTGCCCCTCGATCAAGAGTATCGGTTGATTTTCATGCAGCGCGATCTGGGCGAGGTGCTGGCTTCACAGGCCTCGATGCTCGCGCGGCGTGCGGCCCTGGGTTTGACCACGCCCGATCGTTCGCCGGACGATGCCCGAATGAAGCGGCTGTTCGAGCAGGAATTGTCGGAAATCGACGAATGGCTTGCCGACCGTCCCTGCTTCCGACGGCTGGACGTCGATTACCGCGCGGTCGTGAATGCGCCGGCGGCCCAAGCCCTGCGGGTCAACGAATTTCTCGGCGGCGACCTCGATCGTCAGGCGATGGCGGTCGCGGTCGATTCGGCATTGTACCGCCAGCGCCTGCATTGAACTGGAATCGCTATGCGCCGAAAAATCGGTTTCGTCGGTCTGGCCCTCGTGGTGGCGATCGGGCTGGCCTTCTGGCTCTGGCCGCGTCCCCAGTCGAAAAACCTGCTGCTGGTGACGCTGGACACGACGCGCGCCGATCGCCTGGCGTGCTATGGATACGCCGCCGGCCGCACGCCGGTTCTCGATCAACTGGCGGCCTCGGGGATCTTGTTCGAACGCGCGACGACGGTCGCCCCCTGCACGCTGCCGGCGCACACGAGTTTGTTCACCGGCCTGTACCCGGCCGAGAACGGAGTGAGCACGAACGGACGCGGGCGGCTGGACGGCGCCATTCCGACCCTGGCGGCGGTGCTCCAGCGACGGGGTTACCAGACGGCGGCCTTTGTCGGCGCGTTTGTGCTCAACGGCAAATTCGGCCTCGATCAGGGCTTCGAAACCTATGACGACGACTTCGTCAGCGAAGAACCGGCCCTCGACGCGTTCCACCGCCTGCGGCACGGGGCCTCGGTCGTCGACGCCGCGCTCCGGTGGCTCGGCGCGCGGCAGTCGCGCCCCTTTTTCTGTTGGGTGCACCTGTACGACCCGCACGAACCGTATCTCGCGCATGCGGAACTGTTCGGCGACGCTTTCGCCGATCGGCCCTACGACGCCGAAATCGCCTACGTCGACCGGCAAGTCGGCCGGCTGATCGACTTCCTGAAAACAAGCGGTCTGGACGAAGAGACGCTCGTGGTGGTCGTCGGCGATCATGGCGAGGCCTTCGGGGAACATCTCGAACGAGGGCACGGGATCACGCTGTATCAGGAAGCGATGCACGTGCCGCTGATCTTCCGCCATCCCGGTCGCCTGGCGGCCGGCCGGCGCGTGGAAGGCCCGGTGTCGCTGGTGGATGTCTCGCCGACGGTCCTGGACCTGCTGGGAATCGCCGACGAACGGAAAATCACCGGACGCAGCGTCGCGCAGGCGCTGCGGGGAGGGGACCTTCGGGCGTCCCCCTGCTATGGCGCCACGGACGAGGCGTTCCTGAAGAACGGCTGGTCGCCGCTGCGGAGCCTGACCGACGGGACGTGGAAATACATTCGCACCACGCAGGTCGAGCTGTACGATCTGGCGACCGACCCCGGCGAGCGGGAGAACCTGGCCGCAACGCGGCCCGATCAGGTGCAGGCGATGGCCTCGCGCATGGCCGACCTCGAGTCGCGGCTGATTCCGCGTTCCGAGACGCAGGTGCAGCTCTCGCCGGCGGAACGCCGGGCGCTGGCCAGCCTGGGGTACGCCGCCGGCCTCCACCAACTCCCGGAAGGACCCGCCCCCGCCGACCTGCCCGACATCAAGGAGATGTTGCGCTTGGACCTGGCCGCCGATCGCGCCGCGGAACTTCTCGCCGCAGGGGAAGAGGACGCCGGGATCGAGAAACTGCAAGAGATCATTCGTCAGGCGCCTGGCCTGACGAAGGCGTACTGGAACCTGGCGATGGCGCTGCGCCAGCGATCGCAGTTCGATGAGGCCGCCCAGGTGTTTCGCGAGCTGCTGGCCGTCAAGCCGGATTGCCGCGAAGGACATAACGGCCTGGGAATTTTGGCACTGGATCAGGGGCGGTTTGACAACGCGATTGCGGAATTCCTGAAAACCGTCGACGTCGATCCGGACTTCGCCGACGCCCATTACAATCTCGCGGTGGTTTACCTGCGTCAGGGCAACCAGGCCGAAGCGCTCTGGCATTTGAACGCTTTGCTCGAAATCGACACGTGCCACGTCGCCGGATACGATCTGCGGGGGGACGTGCTGGCCCGCCTGGGGCGCAAAGACGAAGCCGCCGCCGATTACCGCAAGGCGCTGAAGTATGCGCCCCCGCCCGAGTGACGACGCGTCCGACGGGGGCCGCGATCTCCCAGGGACGACCGGCTCGACCGGTTCCCTCAAGGACCAATCGCGCCCCGTGCGAAACCCGGATGGCTCAGGGGGCGCTGGTACACTTCGCGGATCGCCGACAGATGGGCGAATTCGTAAAGCAGCCCAAAGGGCTTATACGCCTCGGGATAAATCTTCCGGCACTCGATGTAGTTGAGCAGCAGGCGCTTGAGATCGTCGGAGACCAGATGGCTTACGCGGGGGGGGGGGAGCAGCGTCGACAACGGTCGGTCCTGAAGCACCTTCAGCGAGGGATCGAGCAGCAGGAAGAACACCAAACAGGCCCCCAGCCAGCCGAACCGCGGCAGGGCGCCGGGGGCGCGCATCAGCGCCGGCAGCAGGCTGCGCTCGATCCGGTCGCTCAACCGATCGAACAGCGGCACCATCAGGTTCACGACCGGCACGGCCAGCAGCTTGTCGAAATACCCGGGTTGCCTCGACAGTTGCAGCAGCACCATGCTGATGAACACGCCGATGCCGTAGGCCATCCCGAACAGAAACTTGCCGAGACTCGTCCTGGGCGAGGTCGCCGGATCGGTCACGAGAAACGTCAGCCCGAGAAACACCTGGATGGCGATGGGCGCCGGTGTGAGCGGCTCACCCAGCACCAGCCACGAGGCCTGATACAACAGGCACAGCGCGACGACCGCCCCCAGCGAGACCGGGGTCGTCAGGAACAGCGCCTGCGTGATCAGGCCCAGTAGAAAGATCACCTCGTAGAAATTCGGAGGCAGCTCGAACGCGGCCACCAGGTCGACCCCGACCGTCAACCCGACCTGCCCGCTCGCCAGCAGAATGACCGACACGGCCGCCAGCGGAAATGCCGACGGATTAAAGATATGCCGGCGCTTCCCGCCGTAGTTCCAAGTCAGGAATTCCTTAGAGAAAAACGCCATGGCGATCATCAGGAACTGGAAGTAGAAATACTCATCCTTGAACCACATGAAGAGGTTGGTGCTCAAAATGACCGGCACGATCGCCAGCCCCATCCGCGCCTTCCGCCCGCGGCTCCATGCCAATAGCATTTCGCACAGATAACCGACGAGGATCTGGGCCAGAATCAGCGGTGCATAGGTCCGGATGTCGCCCCAGTACAGCGAGAGGTAGACATAGATCGTCGCCTGCAGCACCGCTTGGACGTAGTGGGTCGCACGGAAAAACGGCTCGACACCGAACCGTTGACCGGCATCGCGCACCGTAGTGAACAACACGAGCTGCCAGACGCCCAGGACGGCCAGGGCGCCGAAGATCGACCAGGCCGGCACCATCCGCCCCTGCTCGGCGACGAACACCCCCAATGCCGCCAGAGCGACATCGAACAGCAACAGCAATTCAGCGCTTTTCAACGGCCCCTCCGATCCGGAATTGCACCACGAAAGCGGCACGAGCGGCGAGCACGAGTATAAGCGGTGCGGCGCCGTGCTAGCAACGCTCTGGCTCGCTTTTTCAGCAGCACGTCGTCTGCACCAACCTGCGAGAGTCTCCCGCCGAAACTCGCCTCGTGCTGGTGGATCGGGCTGGTGTGTGCAGAAAATCCAGGCACTTGAGCGGTTGCCGGGCGGGTCGACGCGGCTGATCGCGCATCGTCTTCTGCTCAAGCGCTATTTGTAAAGTCATACTGGAAATGGGATTGGCTCAGGTCCGGTGGTCATTTTCCGGTGGTGCCTGGGGCACGGGATTTGCGGAATCCTTCGGGAATCTGGGGCAAACTTGCGGAGATTGGGGACAAATGCGTGCCGCGACAGCCTGGTCGACACTTTCCGGCGGGTGATCGAGTTTTGAAATTTTTGAAGAATTCCGTGTATTTTTTCCTTGAAGAAAGCATCGGAGTATGCTCTCATGCAGATGTGCGCCCGGTTGTCGATATCCCGCGAAGAACCGTTCATGGCCATTCTGGCTTCGACGGGAGAGTGACTCCTTGGCAGGTGTGCTGCGTGTTGATTTCGAGGTGTCTTGGTTTTCTTTTTCTCAGGAGGAATTGCTATGAGATGCTGGCCCGTGTCGCGTTGGAATAAACGGATGGGATTCACGTTGATCGAGCTCTTGGTGGTGATCGCGATCATCGCCGTGCTGATCGCCCTGCTGCTGCCGGCCGTGCAGCAGGCGCGCGAAGCGGCGCGCCGCTCTCAGTGCAAGAACAATCTGCACAACATCGGCTTGGCGATCCATAACTACGAGAACGCGTTCAGCTTGCTGCCTCCCGCCCGAATCCAGGGGGGGTGCATCATTAACCAGCCGGTATCGGGGAGGTTTTTCCTGAATGCCACCGGTTGGACGATGCTGCTTCCGTATCTCGACCAGACACCCCTTTACAACCGGTACAACAGTAACATTTGTGCGAGCACCAACGTTGGATCCTACGCAGTTTGGTCGCCCGACCAAGCCGCCGGAGGGGAGGGGGGAGCGATTGCGAATTCCGCGGTCACGCGTCAGAAGCTGAGCGTGTTGTTATGTCCGTCGGATGCGGGCGACCTGTTCTTTCCGTTTCCCAACGCAAAGCATTATGGAATCAGCGGCACAACGCCGGGCGGGATGCGGACGAATTACGACTTCAACGCCTGGTATGGCGAATTCATCTACGACTTCGCCGCGGGGGATACCAGCAAGGGGATGTTCGGCAATAATTCCAGCACGCGTCTGACCGACGTCAAGGATGGCTTGAGCAATACGGCGATGTGCACCGAGACGATGCGGTCAGTGTTCAACGGCGTTTGTCCTGCGTGGGGGCATGCCGGATGGGTTCAGCACGGCATCGACATATCTCGTAACAAGATCAACGAATGGGGATTCGGAATCCCTTGGATGGCAGCAAACGGCTACCCTGGTAACCCGGCTAGATTGGCCGACTGGGGTTCGGCCGGCAGCCAACACACCGGCGGTTGCCATATGGCTCTGGGTGATGGTTCGGTGCGGTTCGTCAGCGAGAACATCAATAACACCACGCGAAATTATCTGCAGTGGATGCGCGATGGGTTCTCTGTCGGCGAGTTCTAAAACCGTCAAAACCTTTCGGCGGCGTCCCTCGGTCATTCGATCGTTTGGGACGCCGCTTTTAGATTGTGTCAGATGTTGCCGTAAGGGATGCAAACGGTGATCGTCTCGCGTTCTTGGCCTTTGAACTGGGGAGATTTCAATGAGTCGGCGAGTCAGGTGGGCTGGTGGGACATTCTGCATGCTCGCTCTATTGGCGGGGTGTCCGTCGGGAGCGAAAGCTCCCCCGGAAATCGGCAACACGGTGCCTGTGACGGGTGTCGTAACGCTCGACGAAAAGCCGCTGGGCGATGCGCAGGTGAAGTTCCATCCGGAATCGAAATCGGGTTTTGAAGGGGCCGCTGGTATCACGGATGCCTCGGGCAAATACGAATTGAGCATGATTACCGCACCGGGTCAGAAGAAGAAATCCGGGATCGTGCCGGGCAAGTACCAGGTGACGGTCAGCCGTTTCCGATTGAAGGACGACAAGCCGATGTCTGAAGCCAAGAAGGATGAAAATCCGACGTTGAGCGGGGTTCACGAGACGGCGCCGCTCGAAACCTCGTTTGCGGATAGGACCAACTTGTCTTACGACGTGCCCGCGGCGGGGGGCACCTACGACATCCCACTGAAATCGCAGTGACAGGCGCGTTGGATCTGGTATCGCAGGTTGCCAGTCGAGGAAGTTACGGCAACCCTGCCGCGGCTGACTGGCGCGCCGCGCGGTGTTCCCAACGCCGGGCGAGTTCGAATTCCTCCAACTCGCGGTGCAGTGCCGCGAGATCGTTGCAAATCTGCCGATTCTGCGGATCGTCGACGATCTGGTTCAGCAGTTCACCGATTCGTTTGCGCTTTTCGCTGATTCGGGCAGCAAGTTTGCGGTGGCGTTCGGCCTCTTTCGTGAGTGCCAGGGCGCGATAGGCCTGTGCCAGTTTAAAATGCGCCTCGTTGTGGAATGGAAGGCCGGTAACGGCCCGTTTCAGGTCGCCGGCCGCTTCGGCGAACCTTCCCAGGTCGAGGTAAATGGTGCCACGGACGTAGTACGCATCGGGGCGATCCTGAATTTCGGGAAAGATCGCCGTGACCATTTCCAGAGCCTTTTCCAAATCGCCTTCCAGCCGGTACAGATCGAGCTTATCGCCACTCAACCGTAGCGAGTCGCCTTCGTCCAGCTCGAGTTGAGCGATTTCCCGCTTCGCACCGGCGACATCGCCGCTGACGATCAGACGATCGACGAGCTGATGGCGCAGGTCGCGTTGAAAATCGTCCGGCAGATCCTGTCGCAGGGCCTCTTGAATCGCCGTGAGACACTCTGAGTTTCGGTTCATGGACTTCAGCAGGTCGATCAGCTCGGACCAGCGCGCCGGGTCGTCGGGCTGCAACCGAGCCAGCTCGCGTGTGGCGTCGATCAGATCCTGATGCCGCTCCCATTCGGCATAGTCGAAGATCAAGAGCTCCAGCGCCTGGACGCTCTCGGGAGTATGGCGGCGACGAACTTCATTCAAGGCCTCCAGAGCCGGCGCCCGGCGCCCGGCGCGGTACGACCTCTGGCCGAAATCCAACAGCAGATCGGCACGGCAGGCTTGCTGATCGACGGTGTCAAACAGCGCCAGCGCCTCGTCCCAGGATTCTCGGCGTGCCAACAGGCTGCACAAGGCCATCTGGGCATCGGGATACTGCCCGTCGGCGTCTGCCAGCGCCCGACGAAACAGCCGTTCGGCGGCGTTGCGGTCGGTGCGCGCTGCGAGCAGCCCCTGCTCCAGCAGACGCGTCGGCGTGGGGCGGGCCACAAGCCACAACCCGCAAGCCACGGCTGCGGCCGTGCCCACGCCGGCCGCCAGGGCGAATCGCCGGCGCCGACGGCCTGTTGCGAGCGCCGCCTGCTCATGGGGCAACATGCTGCGTGTCTCCCCGTCCTTCGATCAAGAGGTGTGTCTGCCGCACGGCCAGACCCCGAAACGTCTCTGTCGCGCGACCTGGCCAGTCGACGGCGACTTCGGCAGTGGAGGCCGACTCGTCGACGGGAAAAATCAAACGTGGATCGAACCGTGATAAATAGCCCGCCCCCTGGACGACGAACCTGACCAGCCGGCGGCGATCGTACTCGATCGTCAGGCGGGCGCCGGTCGCCTCGCGCTCGCCGTGCCGGGCGGCCAGTTGCACGCGGACGAAGTTTTTAGGCGCCAATCGATTGTAGAGAATTCGCACGGGGTCGTTGACCTGCACGGTCACGATGTCCGGCGCCCCGTCGTTATCGAGGTCGCCCACGGCCAAGCCGCGCCCCGCGTGCGCCTGCCGGAAGAATACCCCCCCCTGGGGCGACACCTCTTCGAACCGTTTCCCTTGACGATTGCGGAACAACTGCGGGGCCTGTTTGAAGGGGGAAAGTCCGGTGTGGTAAAGCGGGTTGCCGTTGAGGACGAACAAGTCGAGCCAGCCGTCGCCGTCGAAATCGGTCATGGCGGTGCCCCACCCCACGCGCATCCGCGACACGCCGCCCAGGCCCGAGGCGATCGTCGAATGCATAAACAGGCCATCCCCCAGGTTGCGGTACAGCGCGTTGTCTTCGTTCTCGAAGTTCGTGACCAGGATGTCGAGTAAACCGTCGCCGTTGTAGTCCCCCACGTCGACCCCCATGCTCCCCTCGGCCCTTCCGTTCTCGCTCACAGCCACGCCGGCCGCTACGGCGTCCTCGGTGAAGCGCAGCTCGGGGCCGCCCAGGTAGAGATGCTTCGGCGATTCGTCGCTGGCAACGTAGAAATCGACCCAGCCGTCGGCATTGAAGTCTGCCGCCACGACTCCCAGGCCGCGAATGTTGCCCGCGAGGCCCACGCGTTGCGACCAGTCGTCGAAGGCGCCGTCGCCCGCGTTGTGAAAGAACTGGCAGGTGGTGCCCGGATAGGAGCCTGGCCCGCACACGTCCTGCACGCCGTGCTGGTCGATGCAGACCTGATCGGCCTCGGGGCTCCAATCGGTGTAGCGCGAAACAAACAGATCGGGTAACCCGTCCCGATCGAGGTCGGCGAACGCCGCCCCGGTATGCCAACCCAAAGCCGGCAACCGTGCCTCATCGCCGGCCTCGGCGAACGATCCGTCCCCCAGGTTCCGGTACAGACGGCTGCGACCGTAGCAGCAGACGAACAGGTCCGGGAAACCATCGGCGTCGTAATCGGTGACGGCACAGCCGTGCGAAAAGTCGGGAGGCGCCTCGAAGCCGCAGAGGTTGGTGACGTCGCCGAATTGCCGCTGTCCCTCGTTGCGATAGAGGGCCGACGGCAGACCCGCAATCGACACGGGCCCGCCTGTGGAAATCGTTCCCCCCCCGGTGAAGAACAGGTCGAGCACACCGTCCAGATCGTAGTCGATCATGGCCGCACCCCCGCCGAGGCTTTCGAGGATATAGAATCGGCCGGCTTCGCGGCCGTTGCGGTAGGCAAAACGAATTCCCGATTCGAGTGTCGCATCTTCGAACCAGTCATCGGGACGGTTCGCCTCGGCGCTGGCGGTCGCTTCGGATTCCCCCGCTGGTGCGCTCGATGAGCCGGCCGGATTGGTTGCGTCCGACGAAGGCTGCAGGACTGGTTTCGCCGGCGTCGCCGGCTTGACCGACGAACGACCGCATCCCGCAAGCGCTGCCCCGAGAAACAACACGATCCAAGGCCACCCGCGCCGAAAACCCATGCCTTGTTCCCGAGAGCTGACGTTTGGGCCCCAGCGCGCACCGAGCCGTCCACGACCGGAGCCGCTCGTGGCCCGGGATCGCCGGGAAGCACGGCTGTTTTGAGTATAGACGCGGGTCAGACCACTTTCAACGCCATCCGCCGGGCGGTCGCGTCGGGGGGGCGCACATCCCGCTTTGCTTGGTATCGGACGTTGGTTTGATGTACCCCCCCCATCCCGGCCATCCCCTCGCAAAGGGGGGGAAGGAGAGCTTCCGATCGTGGCTGGTTTCATGGTTGCATGCATGGCGTTTACCCCCAAAGTCCGGGCGCCTCGCCGCGACAAACGACGCAGCCGACACGGGTCTGCGAAGCGTGCCGTGCGCCCGCACGACCGGCTGGTCCTGTGGAGCGAACGCGTCGGTCGGGGCGCACGGCATGCTTCGCATGCCCGTGCCGGCGCCGTCGATGCCGGGGTGAAGCGGCCAACCCAACGCGCCATGCAACGTCGATCACGCATCCACCAAATCGGCCGCTACCTGAAACTCCCCTGATCCCCCCTTTGTGGGAAATGCAGGGCCGCCTTCATTGATGATCAACCCCCCCCTTGATCATCAATGGTGATCATCAATGGCGTGTCGGTGTAACTCATTGTTTCGCAATGAGTTCGAGGGACGCCTTGCCATTGATGATCAAGGGGTCGCGAAAAAAACGAAATCGTGCGCTCGCGTCTCTCCATCGAGGGGGATTGGCAATCGCTCCGCTGGAGTACAGCCTTCTCAGGAACATGCACTTGGAAAGTTTGGGGAAAGAGTCGCAAATCTCGCCGCAAGTTCCTGCCCGCCATAGGCTCGCGTCGCGTGCTGCCCTAACTTCTCAGGAACATGCACTTGGAAAGTTTGGGGAAAGAGTCGCAAATCTCGCCGCAAGTTCCTGCCCGCCATAGGCTCGCGTCGCGTGCTGCCCTAACTTCTCAGGAAGACCGATCAATAGTCGATTCGACGTT
>SIAF01000116.1 GCA_009691905.1 Planctomycetaceae bacterium
GGCAACGGAGCACCGAATGCATGCCGGGTCCAATCCCTCCAGAGATCGTGAAACAGGGCGTATTCTTCTTCTTGGGGAAACTTCGCCGAAGCTCGGAATTGGACTACGAGCTGATTCTCGACGACTTCGATCGGCTTCTGCCGCTGTACCGTTACGTGGAGAGCGGGGGCGAGGAGCAGCCGGTCTCGATGGCGACGGACGCCATGTTCGCATTCCATCCCGGCTGTACCGTGAAGGCGCAGGCCACTGTCGCTAACCATGCAATCACACAGCTGGACGTTATTCTGCGTCACAACGTCCTGCAAAAGGCGCTTTACGACCAGCTTGTATCTGAATTCGGCGAGAAAAATGTGGGGACCGAGCTGGCGAGCGGCGCCGGCACGAGCGTCGACGTGGTCGTTCATCGGCCGGACGGCTACTGGTTCTATGAAATCAAGACGGCACACTCACCGCGAGCGTGCATTCGAGAGGCCATCGGTCAGCTGCTTGAATACGCATTCTGGCCCCGTGCTCAAGAAGCATGCCGCTTGTTTGTCCCGGGCGAGTCCGTGCTGGACAAAGACGGGAAAGAATACCTGCAGCGACTGAGAAAGCGATTCTCGTTGCCGATCGATTACTTGCAGGTCGTCGTCTGAACGCAACCTGCTGGATATCCATCGCTTGCACAACAACCTGCGGCCGTCTTTCTAACTTTCGATGCGGGTAGTGTCATCAGCGAGAGTCGACTTGCCTATCCGACCGAGCGAATAGGAATCTTCGATGGCGGTCGTGTCCGGACCAACTCCCTCCCGAACAGGCACGCGCCGGGATCGTCGCAATTGTTGCGCGCGTCGGTCCGACACACCGACGCGAGTTGAGTACCGTAAATCTGAACAACCGTCGCACGGTCCTGCAACTCATGCCGCGTGCGTCAGTTTGCCCTCGACGAATTCCGGCGTGCCGCGGAAAATGAAGACCGCGGGAGTGCCTGTCGCGCGACAATTCGTGCGGCGGCCTGGGGTGGCCCATTGCGCGGCAGGAGGTGGCGGGGTGCACACGGGGGACCGAAACGGTGCCATCCATCAGTTCAGTGTTGAAACCCGTTGTCAAAAGTCGATTCATGGGTGGCCCTTCGCCGCCCTCCTCATTCGTTGAATTCGCCTGATTCGTGGTTCCCTTTTTTGGTTGCGGCCGAAGACGCCGCTGCGTGCTCACTACATGTCGAAAATCTGTTGCAGCCGCTGCCAGAAGACGACGACCATGACGACGCTCGAACCGGTGCAGGCCACCATGACGGCGGCCGTTCCCATCGCCATCGCGCGCTGCGCCGCAGGGCCGCACGGCCGGTCGTCGGGTTGCGCCAGCGACTTGAGCGCCTGATTGAACATTTCGGCGGTCAGCACGATCGTCAGGCAGGCGGCAATGGCCACCCATTGGATCAAGCCGACCCCCAGCACGAGGGCCGCCGCGATCACCAGGCTGATCCCGAAAAAATGGACGAAAAACACGCTGTCGCTGCGGACTCCGCCGACCAGCCCTCGTTCGGCCAGCACGAGCCGCTCTCGCCAGGCGGCACGGGGGCGATGGGGGCGGTCATCACAGCAAATACCAGAGAGGGGGTCGGTCGAAGGGCGATCGGTCGACACTAGAACGCTCCTGAAACGGACTGGGGAATGGACGCACGAATAATCATGCCGCCTGAGACTCAACTTGACCCGGATGATTCACGCTGATGTAGGGTGGGACCAGCAAGCCGACAACTACTATGCGGCTTCGCTTTCTGAAAACACTCTCGAACCAGACAGCGCTTTGGGTCGTCGTTGAGCGGCTGGCGCAGGCCCACCATGCGGGTTCCGATGCGGTGCAACCCGAATGGTGGGCCTGCGCACGCTGCGCGAGCTGGTCCCACCCTACATGAATAATCCGCCTAATGGTGTTCATTTTCCGGCTCCTGACAGCAGTGACCCGAGTTGGGTGCCGTACCCTCCCGAACCGAAGCCCCCCACCTGCGGAGCGAACCGCGGTTCGACCGAGAGGCCGACGCCGTAATTGTTACGGGTCGTATCGATATTGAAGCCGAAGTGGACGAGGAAATCGGCCCCGAGGCGGGTGAGGGTCAATGATTGACCGCGATTTTGATGCTGGCCCAGGTCGTACGCCGTGCTGGCCGTCGAAATCCATTTGGGGCTGAGAATGTAGCTGTAGCTGGCGGTCAGAATGCGCGTCGTGAGGTCGGGACCCAGGTCGCTGCCTCCTTGAATGTTCCGCAGGCCGGCGTACAGGCTGCCGCGGGCGCTGCGCTGACTGACGAAGCCCAGATTCCATAGCGTTTCGTGATTCTGGAAAGTGTCGAACAGCGTCCCGGCCGTGATCGTCGTGCGGTCGCCGACGTACCAGTTGTAGCGGGCGTTGTAGAGACCGAAGTCTTCGCCGAAGTTGTCGCGGTCTTTGTTGGGAAAGAACGACGTCTCGAGGTCGAGCGTCATCCAATTCTTGATGCGCGGCGCGTTCACCGGGCCGACCTTGGTTTGCAGGCGATGCCGCCAGCCCAGTCGTAGCACCTCGAAGTCGTCGACGATTTCGTTGTAGGGGGCGGTGACGTTTTGGGCCACGCCCGAGCGAAGCGCGAACGACCGCGGCTCGAACGGTGCAGGGACCGCCTTGTCCCACGTGTTGTAAAACAATCGACGGCGGAACTGCTCCTGGGCGTTGTCGTCGATCTCGTTGAACTGCGGAACGACCTGGTTGAGCGACTGGGTCGATTGCGAGTACGAAAAATCGGCATCGAATACCATCTTGTGCGCCAACCCGTTGAGATTGAAAATCTCGCTATGCACGTCGGTGAAGATCTTCGAAAACTCGAGGCTGCCGCGGACACCCAGGCTGCCGTACAAACGGCCCAGCGACCCGTGGTCGGTCGACACGGGAACGTAAGGCGAGTCGGGGGTGGCCGTATCGCCCCAGTACGCCGCTTCGCCCAGGGCATACGGCACGATGTGACCTGGCCCGAGGTCGAAGGGCAGGTCGAGTTCGTGCTTCGTCGCTGCCGCCAGCCCGCTGGCATTCGATTCGAAAGGCAGCACGCTGTACTTGTCGTGGGGGTCGGTCGGGACGCTGGCAATTTTCTGATCGGCGTAGCCCGCCCAGGTATGCGACGTCCAGGTCACCAGGTTGCCGGGCAGCGGTTCACCCAGAACGAACAGATCGCCGCGCGGCAGCCAGGCGGTCTCGTTGTAGTAGTTGTAAAGCCGCGGGCGGAGCAGTGCCGACCAGGCCCAGTTCCCCTGCTGCTGCTTGAGATAGCCCAGCGATTCGTAATCTTTGCCGTTGTCGAATTCGACCTCGCGGTACTCTTCCAACCAGTTGCGATCGCTGAGAAACGCCCCTTCCCCCTGCCACGTCAGCCCGTTCCCGAAAAACTGCCGGTCGCGGACGAGCAATCCGCCACGGGCCGCTTGCGCGGGAACCAGGGTCAAGCGATCCTGGCCCAGATTGTCGAGTCCGTGGTCGTAGATGAACGTCGCATAGCCGCTGCCGTTGTACGGCCCCTCAAGGCCGAAGCGATCGGTGCCGCGGTAGCTGCCGGCCGTCCCGATTTGCGGCCCGCGCTTGGTGAGATAGTCGAGATTCAAATCCCAGCGGGATCCCTCGGGGCGATCGGCGCCCAGCAGTTTGAACAGATCCCACACCGTGCGCACCTGAAAACCGAAGATGCGGTCGTTCTGGAAGTTGATGTTGCGCAGGGGAATGTTCGGGTCTTCGGCGGGGACGCTCAGGTAGGGCAGGTAGAACAGCGGCATATCTTCGACGAAGAAGCTGTTGTTGAGGGTCGTGGCCCACAACGTCGGGTCGGCTTCGACCAGTCCCGTCTCGGGATTGAACTGATTGGCCCCGCTGCGATTGAACGGGCTCTCCAGTCGCGGCTCGATGAAAATGTCTGAGGCCTGCAGGCGATAGCCCGGCTTGCCGAATTCACTGGTGGTGATCCAGGCCTGCTGCGCCTGGAACGTATTCTCGGCCGTCTGCCGCAGTTGTTGTGCCCGCACGCGAACCACGGCCGGCGCGTCGGCGATTTTGGCCTTGAGCTCGGCATTGAGCAGCACCGCGCGCTGCTCGCGCACGTCGTAAAACGCCTGGCTGGCTTTCAACTGGTACGTTCCCTGGCGGATCACGATGTTGCCTTCGAGATACACCTGCAGCGGCAGATCCTGCCCCTGCAGCGCTTCGCCCGGGCCGCTGAAATTGCGGGTGCTCATGGCATCGGTCCAGATCACGACCCGGTCGGCCGACAGATCGATCGTCCCGATCGGCTGAGCCGCGCCGGGTTGCTCGACCGCGTCGACCAGCAGGTTGATGCCTCCCGAGAAGACCAGCACCTGCTCGGGCGGGGTCGTGTCGGGCGATTGGAAGCTTTGGAAATCCCAACTTCCCCCCGTACGCGAGAAGACACGCAGCCGCCGGACGCCTCCCGTGGGCGACTCCAGTTGCACGCTGCGCAGCTCGGGTCCCGAGACGCCCCCTTCCGACGGAAACTGCACGCGGCGAATCGGGTCGCGCTTCGAATGCCCACGGCGTTCGCGGGCGCGAACGAAAGTCGGGTCGCTTTCGGCCGACTCGCCGCTCGATGGGCGTGTCGCCTTGAGCGTCGTCCCGCTTTCGGTTTTGAGATTCAGCAGCAGCGTTCGCTCTGAGAGCGTGCTGCCCGGCTCGTCGACGCGCACCCCCTCTTCGAGGTAGACGCTGACCCGTTCTCGCCCCGGCGCGCCCGAGGGGTCGGCCTTGCGCCACACGACGGCCCGTTCGGCACGCATTGTCGTTTCGCCCTGCGAGATCAGGCACTGCCCGTGCAGCAGATGCACCGTTTCTCCATCCTGTTGCCATGTTTGCGCAAACGTCGCCCCGATCGACACCGCTTCGCTGACAGCCGCGCCGCTCAACCCGGTTTCGGCACGCACCTTCGTGCGGGCGCAATACACCGCCGCCAATAGCGTCAGCGCGCAGCACGCGAGGATGTGCCGCGGACGCAACTGGGTCAAGCGGCCCTTGTGGGGCGCTCCCGAACTGCGGGGTGCAGGGAACACGAAGGTGACGATGGGTCGGCTAGTCGCAAGGGGTGGAATTGAGACCACTTGCATTCACGCGGCGACGAGAGAAACAGGCCGCGTACGGGCTGGTCGGACAAGGGGCGGGAGTATACGAGTGCCTCGAAATACGGTCAATAACGAGTTGGCGCAACACCGACGACTGCGGCGACTGCCCAAACTGGGAAGTGTGCGTCTCGGTGCCTCGTTTCGACGCTCTCGCGTGGAGAGGAGAAACAGGGGGTTGACACCCCCCGCTCGCCATTTTGAATTCTGACCCCCTGAAAAACGTCGTTTTCGGCCGATTTTTGCACAGTCGTCTTTCAAAAGTGCCGGGCTTTCTCGCAGATGTTCACCTCTTGACCATGAACATCTGGCAAAAAACGGCCCGGATTTGATGATTTTTGCCCCAGATAGTCGGCTTTTTTGCGCGACACCCCTTCGACAAAAACTGCCATTTCTGGAAAAAAGCTCTCCGTTTGGCATGCCTGTTCGTAGTCCCGCCTTTAGGCGGTATACGGATCAATAGTCGCCTCGACATCCGAACTGTCGGCGACGGGGCGGCAACAATACAAATTCAACCACGGATAACACTGATGACACTGATGGGCGTGGCGGACTTTGGCCGACGAGGCGGACGGGTCTGAAAAAGACTTCAACCCCGTATGAGGCAAATCGCCTGGCGCGGCTTTCGGGCGCAACCAAAAGAATTTGAACAGGCGATCGCAGAGGTAGCAGGGAAGGAGTTTTTAAGTCGATCGCCCCCGTCAAATCTCTGCGATCTCTGCTTGCTCCTGTTCAATCCCGTCATTCGTCTGATTCGCAAAATTCGTGGTTGCCTGATTTGGTTGCGGCCGAAGGCCGCGCCAGGCCATCAGTGATCTCCGTGCGATCCGTGGTTCCCTGCCGTTAGTCGGGCAAGTCGACTCCCATGCCCTGATTCCGGCCGAGTCGCCGACTCGGACTACGGGACTGCCGCCTCGCTTGGAAAGCACTCCTGAAACGCGGTACGCTATGTCGCAATACCAACCGATCGGCACTCTTCTCGATTGCTCAAAGTTCGATACGACACGGAATGGCACAACTAATGTTGACTGAAGCCGGCTGTCGCGCGCGGCGCGAGCGACTGTGGGAGAAGCTTCCGCGCGAGGTCGATTGGGTCATTGTCACCGAGCCGGCGCACCTGATTTATTTCGCCGATTTTTGCCCGTCGCCGTTCGTGTTCAATTCGCAAAACGCCCGCGGCATCCTGCTTCTGGGTCGCAGCGGCGAGGCGGTGCTGATTGCCGATAACTTGCTCGAGCTGTATCTGAAGTCGGCGTTCGTCTCCGAGCGGGTGATGCCGGTCTGGTACCACTGTGTCGAATCAGCCGGCGATCGGGGTTCGCTGCTCGTGGCGACCGCGCTTGCGCGGCTGGCGAGTTGTGCGGGCCGGTCATTCGCTTATGAACCGTCATGCTGCCCGGCTGGTCTGCTCGATGGCCTGCGGGCTATCCGTCCAGGGCTGGCATTGACCGATCTGACGCCGATCGTCGGCGCGCTGCGCCGCGCGAAGCATGCCGACGAAATCGCTCTGATTCGCCGTTCTCTGAAGGTGGCGACCGCCGGATTGCGCGCGGCGATGCGCGAAATTCAGCCGGGAATGACCGAACTCGACGCGTATCGGCTCGTGCAGCGGGTCGCCGGCGAAGCCGCGGGAGCGCAGGTGCTGGTCTATGGCGATTTCGTGAGCGGCCCGCGGTGCGAGCAGGTCGGCGGCGCCCCTTCCGACCGCGTCGTTAAGGCGGGCGAACTGGTGCTGCTCGATTTCTCGGCGGTGATCGGCGGCTATCGCGGCGATTTCTGCAACACGTTCGTCTGTGCGGGCCAACCCTCACCGCAACAACTTGAATTGTTCAATGCCTGCCTGGCCGCAATGCAGGCGGGTGAGCGTTCGCTGCGGGCCGGGGTCAGTGGACGCGTGGTCGATGCTGCCGTGCGGCAAGTCATGACCCAGCGCGGGCTGGGCGATCGCTTCCCGCACCACGCGGGACATGGGGTCGGGCTGGGGCACCCCGAAGCGCCGTTTCTGGTTCCCGAGAGTTCTGAAACGCTGGTCGCCGGCGACGTAGTGACGCTTGAGCCGGGGGCCTACGTACCGGGGGTCGGTGGAATGCGATACGAACGCAACTACCTCATCACCGGGGGCGGGTACGAGTCGCTGTCGGACCACCCGATCAGTATTGATGCCCCTGTTTAGCCGCACGTCACTTCACGACCAGGTTCAGCAGTCGATCGGCGACGTAAATCACTTTCACGATCTGCTTGCCAGCAAGCTGGTCGGCGATTCGCGGCTCGGCATGGGCGGCGGCGAGGGCCGCCGCTTGATCGGAACCTGCCGCAATCGTCACTTTGCCGCGCAGTTTGCCGTTCACCTGCACGGGAATCTCGATTTCCGATTCGACGAGAATTTGCGGGTCGTGTTTCGGCCAGGGGACAGACGCCAGCGTCCCGTCGTGACCGAGCAACTGCCACAGTTCTTCGGCCAGATGCGGCGCAAACGGTGACAACAGCAGCACGAACGGTTCGACGATCGCGCGCGGGCGAATGTCGTGCGTGCTGACGGCATTGACGAACTCCATCATGCGGCTGATCGCCGTATTGAACGACAGGTTTTCGATGTCGCGCGTGACCGCTTCGATCGTCTTGTGCAACAGTCGCAGCTGCTCGGGCGTGGGAGCAGCATCGTCGACGGCCGCGCTCAACCGCACGTCGTCGGCCGCTTCGTTGGTCAGCATTCGCCAGACGCGGGCCAGAAAGCGGCTGACCCCCTCGACGCCGCTGGTGCTCCAGGGCTTCGTGGCTTCGAGCGGTCCCATGAACATTTCGTACAGCCTGAGCGAGTCGGCTCCGTATTCGTCGACCACGACGTCGGGGTTGATCACGTTGCCTCGGGATTTCGACATCTTGAACGACCGGCTCTCGACGATGATCTCAGGTCGATCGGCGAGGATGTAGTCGTTGCCCTTTTTTCCGACCTGCTCGGGCGTGACTTTGACGGCGCTGACCTGCTGCCGTGTTTGCATGTGAATCTTGGGCGAATCGGCGTCGGGTCCATCGATCACATCCCGCGCCGATACCCACACCGGCGCCGTCTCATCGGCTTTCCGCTTTCCGCTTTCCGCTTCCCCCTCTGCAACTACATACCCCGTCAACTCGGCTTCGCCCAGAATCATTCCCTGATTCACCAGTCGCCGAAACGGCTCTTCCATCGAGACGTGTCCGCGGTCAAAAAGCACCTTGTGCCAGAACCGCGAATAGAGCAGATGCAGCACGGCGTGCTCGGCACCGCCGATGTACAGATCGACCGGCATCCAGGCCCGCTCTTTCGCCGGGTCGATGAAGGTGGTCGAGTTTTTGGGGTCGATGAACCGCAGGTAGTACCAGCACGACCCGGCCCATTGCGGCATTGTGTTCGTCTCGCGAAACAGCTTCGTCCCGTCGGCATCGGTTTTATTGAGCCACTCGGCGGGGGCTTCAGCGAGGGGGGGCTCGGGCCGGCCGTGCGGCTTGAAGTGCGGCATATCGGGCAGCGTCACCGGCAGGTCAGCCTCGGCGACCGTACGCATCAAACCGGTGGACTTTCCCGACGCGTCGAGTTCGTGCCAGATGGGAAACGGCTCGCCCCAGAAATGCTGCCGGCTGAACAACCAGTCGCGCAGCCGGTAATTGATCGCACCACGTCCCAAACCGTCGGCGACCAGATCGGTGGTGATCAGCGTCTTGAATTCGGCTGTCGCCAGGCCGTCGTACGGACCCGAGTTCACCGCCTCGCCTGCATCGGCGAAGCAATCAAATCGGGTCGGCTGCTCGAGGTAGACCTGCTGCAACTGACCAGGGTCCTTGTCAGGCACCGGCATGCCGGTCGGGACGTGCCCGCTGAGCCACGCCTTCGGCGGCATGACGACCGGGCGGATCGGAAGACTGAACTTCGTCGCGAATTCAAAGTCGCGCTCGTCGTGCGCCGGGACCGCCATGATCGCCCCGGTGCCGTAGCTGCCGAGCACGTAATCGGCGATCCACACGGGAATCGGCTCGCCGTTGACCGGGTTGATGGCGTAGCTGCCGGTGAACACGCCGGTTTTGTCCTTCGCCAGATCGGTGCGATCGAGGTCGCTTTTGAGTGTGGCCCGACGACGGTAATCGTCGACCGCCTCAAGCTGTTCGACCGTCGTCAACCGATCGATGAAGGGATGCTCCGGGGCCAAAACCAGGTACGTCGCCCCGAACAGCGTATCGGGCCGCGTCGTGTAGATGCGAATCACTTCCGGCCCCGGTTCGCGCAGGAAGCCCGCCTCGGCACGGGACGCTTTCCAGTCTTCGAACTCGGCGGCGGCGGTCTCAGGGTCGACGTCGTCGTCGTCGGTCCCGATCCAGAAATCGACCTCGGCCCCGTCGCTCTTGCCGATCCAGTTGCGCTGCAGTTGCTTGATCGACTCGGGCCAGGCGACCTGGTCGAGGTCGTCGAGCAGCCGCTCGGCATACGCGGTGATCCGCAGCATCCACTGCCTGAGCGGCAACCGCACGACGGGGTGTCCGCCGCGCTCGCTTTGGCCGTCGATGACCTCTTCGTTGGCGAGCACAGTGCCCAGGGCGGGGCACCAGTTGACCGGGGCCTCGTTCTGGTACGCCAGCCGGTGCGCGTCCTGAAAGCGACGCACGGACTCGGCGCCTTGGGCCTTCACTTCCGCCGGGATTGGCAGATCCGCAATCGGCCGGCCTTTGGCTCTTCGCGTCTTACCGCTCGCATCGACCCATTCCCACTCGGGGTCGTACCAGGTGTCGAACAGTTGCAGAAAAATCCACTGCGTCCAGCGGAAGTATTCGGGGTCGGTGGTCGCCAGTTCGCGGCTCCAGTCGTAGCTGAACCCCAGACTTTTGAGCTGCCGGCGAAACGTGGCGATGTTTTTGTACGTCGTTTCGCGCGGAGGGGTGCCGGTGCGAATCGCGTGCTGCTCGGCCGGAAGACCGAAGGCATCCCAGCCCATCGGATGCAGCACGGTTTTGCCCTGCATGCGGGCGTAGCGGCAGGTGATGTCGGTGGCGGTGTACCCTTCGGGATGCCCGACGTGCAACCCGTCGCCCGACGGATAGGGAAACATATCCAGCACGTAGAGCTTCGCGGTCCCCGGCATCACCGGGGTTTCGAACGTGCGGTTCTGCTCCCACCAGGCCTGCCACTTGGGTTCAATCCGTTTCGGGTCGTAACGCGGCATTTTCGGAACTTTCAACGAACAGCAGTGGTTTAGCGGTGAGGTGCAGACAAACCGGTCCGGCCTGCAGCTCACCGCTAAACGGGATACTTCGCGATGTCGTGCTCAGTGTATTGGCACGCTGTTCGAATGCAAACCGTGCGAATCCACAGAGTGACACTTTCACTCCTCGATCCGGTTCGGCAGAATAACGTAGGTCGGGCTTTCGAGCCTGACGCGTATTGTGCAAACCACCGTGATACCGTCAGCCTGGAAAGGCTGACCTACAACACAGGAACCCCCGCATGCTGTTCGCGAACGATTCTCGTCGCAGCCCCTGTTCGACTCGCCGTCAGTTTCTTCAGGTGGCGTTGGCCGGCGGAATATCCGTCAGCCTCAGGGGACTGGCCGGCGCTGCCGATCCCGTAAAACGAAACGGCAAGCCGCACATGAAACTGGGGCTGGCCGCCTATTCGTACCGGGATTTTCTGAACGGTGACAAGGCGACGATGCACCTCGACGATTTCGTCCGCCTGTGTGCCGACCTCAATCTCGACGGGACCGAGCTGACCAGTTACTACTTTCCCAAAGACTTCGGCGACGATTACCTGATACATCTCAAGCAGCTCACGCATCGGCTGGGCCTGGATATTTCCGGGACGGCGATCGCGAACGATTATTGCCTGCCGGCGGGACCCGAGCGGGACAAAACGCTGGCCCACACCCGCAAATGGATCGACAATGCCGCGCTGATGGGTGCCCCGGTGATTCGCATCTTCGCCGGCACCGTCCCCAAAGACGACACCGAGCCGGCCGCCATCGAACGCTGCGCCAAGGGAATTAACGAAGCGCTGGAGTACGCGGCGGTCATGGGAGTCTGCCTGGCCCTCGAGAACCACGGCGGCATCACGGCGACCCCCGAACAGATGCTCAAGATCATCGCCGGAGTGAAAGAATCCCCCTGGTTCGGCGTCAACCTCGACGGCGGCAACTTCCGCACCGCTGACCCGTATGCCGACCTGGCGAAAATCGCCCCCTACGCCATCAATGTGCAAATCAAGACCGACATCTACCCCGGTGGCAAACACGAAGAGACTGACCTGCCGCGGGTCGTCAAAGTTCTCGCCGACGCCGATTACCGCGGGTACGTCGTGCTCGAATACGAGGGGAAAGAAGACCCGCGTGCGGCGGTCCCCCGGCACATCGAGACGCTGCGAAAGCTCGTGCGATCGTTCGGGTAGCGGGCTGGAAGATCCCGGCGGCACTCGCACGTTCGCGCAGCACACGCAGTGAACTTTCAACGAGGCGCGCTCACGACCCGGCCCTGGTGATACCGCGAAGTGGTAATATCCCTGATCTGGTCGAGTACGTCCGCGTGTTACGCGGAAATGCCCGTCCGTGGGAAGCGAGACGCATGAAGTGTCGATCGCGATGCCCCAAGGGAAGGGTTAGGAACCCGGTTGTGTCGGGATGCCGATTCCTGATATATACCCTGAGCGGTCGGAAACAAGACATGCGGCGAGCCGCGTGTGTGAGCACGTGGGTCGGGAGATTTCGTGCATCGTTTGAGCAAGCTCTGGAGGTGGCTGAAATGGCCGGCGGCGCTGGGGGTTCTGGCGTGGCTGTATTGGAGCAATCAACACGCGCTGGAGCAAATCGCCGGGGCACCCAAGAGCTGGGGCTACCTGGCGGCAGCGGTCGCGCTGATCGCCGGGTCGACGCTACTCACGTTTCTGCGCTGGTATCTGCTGGTGCGTGCGCAGCAGTTTCCGTTTCGGGTGCGGGACGCGCTGCGTCTGGGATTTCTCGGTTTGCTTTCCAACTATGTGGCCCCCGGTTCGGTCGGAGGCGACATCGTCAAGGCGGCTCTGCTCGCGCACGAGCAGGCGTCGCGGAGAACGGTCGCCGTCGCCACGGTTCTGCTGGATCGCATTCTGGGGCTATTGGCGCTGTTCATGGTCGGCGCGACGGCATCGCTGTTGCCGCTCGATATTCCCGAAAGCCCCCAACTGCAAACCTGCACGCTGCTGTTGTGGATTGGCAGCCTGAGCGGGCTGACAGGGGTTGGGTTGATGTTGTTTCCCGGTACGACCCGTTGGCGGTGGGTCAACGCCCTGTCGCGCCTGCCGGTGGTCGGTCGGTTAATCGGCGAATTGATTCAGGGGGTGACCTTGTACCAGTCGCAGCCGCTCGTGCTTCTCAAAGCGCTCGTTCTCAGCCTGATCGGACACGCCGGGCTGATCGGCGGCTTCTATTGCTGTGCCCTGTGGATGCAGCAACCGTGGATTCCCACACTCACCATGCATTTCTATTTCATGCCCAATGCCGAACTGTTTGGCGTGATTATCCCGGCACCGGGGGGCGTCGGCCCTCTCGAAGCGGCGATCCAGTGGTTCTACGATTTGCTGCGGCCGCAAAGCGTTGACGCCGATCAGGCAAAAGCCGCCGGTTTGATGGCGGCGCTGGCGTTTCGCGTCGTGACCGCGGGCATCGCGGCGATCGGGGGGGCGTATTACGTTTCGTCGCGGCGGGAAATCGCTGCGGCCCTTCGCGAAGCCGAGGAAGCGCCGGCGTGAGCCGGCGACCCCTTCCGGCCGGTGGTTTCGGGCCGGTTGACAATCTCCGCCGCCCGGTCTACTCTGGCAAAACCGCTGGAAACGGCATTTCCCGGGCTGATTTTGGGCCCATTTTGCAGACCACCAGAAGGAGACAGCATGGCGCGCCCCGTGACTCTGTTTACCGGCCAATGGGCCGATTTGCCCCTCGAAGAACTCTGCAAAAAAGCGGGCGAGTGGGGCTACGACGGTCTCGAACTGGCCTGCTGGGGCGACCATTTCGAGGTCGACAAGGCGCTTTCGGACGATACCTACTGCGCCCGCAAGCGGGAACTGCTCGAAAAGTACGATCTACAACTGTTCGCCATCTCGAATCACCTGGTCGGTCAGGCGGTGCTCGATCACGTCGACATCCGTCACAAGTCGATTCTGCCGGCCTACGTCTGGGGCGACGGCAAGCCTGAGGGGGTCAACCAGCGGGCCATCGACGAGATGAAAAACACCGCCCGGGCGGCGAAAAAACTCGGGATCGGCGTCGTGAATGGGTTCACCGGTTCGAGCATCTGGCACCTGATCTACGATTTTCCGCCGACTCCCAAGGCGATGTACGACGCCGGCTTTGCGCTGCTGGCCGAGCGCTGGAACCCGATTCTCGATGTGTTTCAGGAATGCGGCGTCAAATTCGCGCTCGAAGTACACCCGACCGAGATCGCCTTCGATTTGTATTCGGCACAGCGGGCAATCGACGCGCTCGACGGACGCGAAGAATTCGGCTTCAATTTCGACCCCAGTCACCTGATCTGGCAGGGGGTTGACCCGGCCGAGTTCATCCGTGCTTTCCCGAACCGCATTTATCACGTGCATATGAAGGATGCGAGCGTAACGCTCTCTGGGCGGAGCGGGATTTTGTCGAGCCACCTGTCGTTCGGCGACCAGCGCCGCGGCTGGGATTTCCGCAGCGTGGGGCGCGGCGGCGTGCGGTTCGAAGAGATCATTCGCGCGCTGAACCATGCAAAATACGCCGGTCCCCTGTCGATCGAATGGGAAGACAGCGGGATGGACCGCGAAGCGGGCGCGCGTGAGGCGTGCCAGTTCGTCAAGAACGTCGATTTCGAACCGTCACAGCGCGCGTTCGACGCGGCGTTCGACGCGGCGTTCGGCGATTAGAATGGACGTTAGTCCGTTCAAACACTCATCGACGGCGCTCGCCCCAGCGAGCCGGTGGGTTGACCCCACCGGGCTTGTGCTGCGCAGCGAGCACGGCTGCTCACCAGCAACATTTCACGAGGCGGTAGTCGGGCCGCTTGATTAAGACGTTGCGTCTGGATTCTGGGCGGGAGGCTGGACGCGCTTTGCAACACAAACCAGCCCGGTGGGGTGAACCCACCGGCTCGCTGGGGCTATTGTCCGGCCAGCGCTTTGAGGCCGGCGTTGAGCACGGTTTCAATGCGGTCGGGGTCGTACACACAGCCTCCCCAGGTCCCGCCGCTGACCGATTGCAGCATGGCCCACAAGCGGGTGTCGGCGGGCAGATTGGGGTCGGGTTCGAGTTTGACAGACGGTTCGCGCGCTGCCAGAATTTTTGCACCCTGTTCAGGCGTCAGCGGCTCGGTCGCCGTCCCGATGAAGTCGATCGTTCCCGTGAGTCGGTTGCGATCGACGACGATTTGAATCAGGTCGCCGTCGCGGACCTTGCCCACCGGGCCTCCGGCCAGCGCCTCGGGTCCCACGTGGCCGATGCAGGCGCCGGTTGAAACTCCTGAAAACCGCGCGTCGGTAATCAGGGCCACCTGCTTCCCGAATTTCAGGTAACGCAGTGCCGAAGTGATCTGATAGATTTCTTCCATTCCGGTTCCCAGCGGACCGCGGCAAATGAGAACGATGACGGCTCCCGCCTGAATCGGTTTTGCACCCGCACGCCCTTTGATCGCCGCGACGGCGTCCCGTTCTGAGGTAAACACCCGCGCCGGGCCGGTTTTTCGATACACGCCGTCGGCGTCGACGACGGCGGGGTCGATCGCCGTACTCTTGATCACCGATCCCTCGGGGGCAAGATTTCCCACGGGAAAGGTGACGGTGCTCGTTAATCCGCGGCTGCGTGCCGTCTCGGGCGACATAATCACGTTGTCGGGATCGATGCCATCGCGGTCTTTCAAAATCTGACGCACGCGGCTGCGACGCTCGGATTGTTCCCACCAGTCGAGATTCTCGCCCAGCGTCCGGCCGCTCACGGTCAGAGCGCCCAGATCCAGCAGCCCCAGCCGCCTCAGGTGCAGCATGACTTCGGGCACCCCCCCGGCGAGGAAGAATTGCACGGTGGGGTGTCCCACCGGACCATTCGGAAGCACATCGACGATTCGGGGCGCCTGGCGATTGACGCGGCTCCAATCGTCGGCAGTGGGGCGTTCCAATCCGGCGGCGAATGCGACCGCCGGCAGATGCAGCAGCAGATTCGTCGAGCCTCCGCAGGCGGCATGGACGATCATCGCGTTCTTGATGGCTGCCGGCGTCAGCACGTCACCCATTGTCACGCCCGATTTTTCCAATTCGACGACGGCGGTCGCCGAGCGGCGGGCCGCGTCGAGCCAAATGGCCTGCCCCGAGGGGGCCAGCGCCGCATGCGGCAGCGTCATGCCCAGCGCTTCGGCGACGACTTGCGAGGTGGCGGCGGTCCCCAGAAACTGGCAGCCCCCGCCCGGGCTGGCGCAGGCGTGGCAACCCGCTTCGGCGGCTTCGTCCAGCGTTATTTCACCGTGGGAGAAGCGGGCGCCGATCGATTGCACCTTGCCGGCGTCCTCTCCCTGTGCCGGTGGAAGAGTCACTCCGCCGGGGACGAGAATCCCCGGAAGCTGCCGCTGTCCGGCCAGGGCCAGCATCATCGCCGGCAGTCCCTTGTCGCAGGTCGCGACGCCGATCAGGCCTTTGCGCAGCGGAAGCGAGCGAATCAACCGCCGCAGCACGATCGCGGCGTCGTTGCGATACGGCAGGCTGTCCATCATGCCCGTGGTGCCCTGGGTTCGGCCATCGCACGGATCGCTGACATACGCCGCAAACGGCAGGCGTTCGAGCCGATCGAGTTGTTCGGCCGCGGCACGCATCAACAGGCCGACTTCCCAGTGGCCGGTGTGGTACCCCAGGGCGATCGGATGCCCGTCTTCGGCGCGAATCCCCCCCTGCGTGCTCAGAATCAGGAACTGCGGTCGCAGTAATTGCTGGGGATTCCAGCCCATTCCGGCATTCTGGGACATGCCGAACAGATCGCCGCTGGGGCTTTCGAGCAGCAGTTCTTCGGTCAGGGGGAGTTTGCCGGCCGGGCCGGGAGCGTTGGTATGCAGCTCATAGATGCCGGGGTCGGTTCCGTCGAGCAGGGTCGTCTGCGGCGAGGCCATCGGTCAGGTCTTTCGGTGTGGCGATTCCGGGTGGTTGGTGTCGATCAAAGTCAAAGACTTGAGAAAATCGACTGCATTTGCTGCCGGTTCCACGACGATGAAGAGAGAGAATTGCTGATTTTCGGATTGTAACGATCGTCGCGACTGGGTGGGATGCATTGGGGGTGGGATGGGGGGCGGCTGGATCGGACGGAAAGGGTCGGAGCGATTGTTCGCGAAACGATACGCTGTCGAGTTCGGCCGTCAAGCAGAATCAAGCGCTTTGGCTGCGGCTGGAGCAGGCGGCACTTATTGTAAACATTCGTCCAACCCGTTGTGTGCTGGATTTTGATCTTGGCGAGTGACACCGGGGTGAAGTACAAGCCGCGTCATCATGGATGATGCGGTGCTGGAATTGAATGCGGATTGCGAGGTGGGAGACCAAACAGGTCTCGTGGAG
>SIAF01000117.1 GCA_009691905.1 Planctomycetaceae bacterium
TGCCATCCGACGACTGGCCGTCAGCCTCCTCCGGCAGGAGACTTCAAACAAACGCGGTGCCAAGAACAAACGCCTCAACTGTGCCCTCGATCCATCCTATCTTCTCAAGGTGCTGGAAACCGCACACTTTTGATGCGCCGGCCCTGGGGATTTTCCCATCGGCGCGCGCGGCGGTGGTCCATGATTTGTAAAGCGACTGCGCGTCTTTGTGCTTCGGCGGAATCACGTCCACGGAGCCGCGCGTCTCGCCGGTGGCGAGCTTGCCCGTCCACGCACCCGCCGGCGCCTTCTCGATCGTCATTTCCGCCGTCATGCTGTATCGCGGAACTGTGCGTATGTCCTGCTCGATGGCGGAACTGATCGTGCGACCGCCTTTCCACTCGGCGTTGGACTGGTAGAGGCGAAAGAACGCAACCTCACGCGGCTGGAGCAACCAATCGCCCGGCGTCGGCACCGGGTCGCTGATGGCCTGCAAGGGCCTGCCGTTCTCCCGCATCATCAGTCTGCGCGGATTCGGTGCGGCGTCGTTCGCCGTGAGCCGCACCGCGGCCTGCGACACATTCTGCACGACGAGATAAAACTCCGGCGCGTCGCCCATCCCCGGCTCACCGAGCGAAGGCGGCCAGGCCAGCGCCATGCGCAGCCCGTTCGCAGGCTCGCCCCATTTCAGCTTCTGCTCCGTGGCGGGCTTGAGCTTCGCGCCGTCTTTCGGCTTCTGCGATTCCTCCCTCGCTCGCGCGTCGGGCTTCAACGCCTGCGGCTGCACCGGCGCGGATACCCGCTCCAGCACGATCCCATACGCCCGCTCATACTCGGGGAAATCCACATGCGGCATGATGTCGAGCAGTATCGTGTCGCCGATTCCGCGTTTCAGCCGTCCGAGCGTGGCAACTCCCGGAGTTCGGGGTTGCCTGCGAGGCTTGGTCAGCCGCACCGAAGCGTCCTGCGGCGAATCCATTGGTGCGAGGCGCTCGCTGACGGTCGCGTTACCCTGCGGACGCTCGAATGTCATCTTCCAATGCACCCAATCCGATGGTCGTTCGGGAAAAGTGATCCGCCCGTCCATGTAGCCCTTCGCGCTCTTCCATGTACCGCTCAGCAATTCCTTTACGGGGCGCACATCCTCGGCGCGGGCGCTCTGGACACCAGGGTTCGCATGCGCGGGCGTTGGAGGCGTCGCTACGAGCGGGAGAAATTCCCGGTCGAATTCCGCACGGATCGCGTCAGGCACGAGGTCGGGGACGTAGTACCAAGTGGTCTCGTTGATGTCATTCGGATTGGAGAAATCAATGCGCCGAATGGATATCGGCGTCGGTTTGACTTTGTGAAAAGCCTGCGACGACTGCAACTCGCCGCTCATCTCCCACAGCACGGAGGCGCCGTGCTCCCACGCGAGCAGCCACGGATCACGGATGGCGAACGCATCGCCGCCGAGAAAGATCTGATGCCGCGCCGTGCCGCCCGCCCGATCGACCGGCCATGTCAAGATTGCGGTGGACATGATATCCGTGGCATGCACGTTTACCTGTTTCACCTCCAGCGTCACACCGCCAGGCAACGGCCACTTGCCTGCCTGCGACGTGGACCACACCGGCACATCCTCGATGCCGACAACCTTGAACGACACTTCACCCGTAGTCATCTCCGCCGGCTCGCGCACTTTCCAACGCACGGTCACCTGTTCGCCGAGTTTTGCCTGCAAATCAGTAAACCAAGTGGAGTTGTTCACTTCCTCGGGGCGGACGCCGATGGCGACGCCGCGCCCGTAAATCTCTGCGATAGCACCTGGCTTCAATTGCCATATGAAGAGAGGGAAGGTTCCTTTGATGCGCGCCGCCTGTGCCTCAATCGTCCGCCCGTCAGCCGACTTCACTTCCCATGTCACGATGTTTTCGAGGGAATGCGGACACTCGAATTCAACGGTCCGCTCGGAAACGTTCTGAATGACAAGACTGGAATCGACCGCGTCACCGGGCAAATAGGTCTCGCGCGCTGGGTAGCGGCTCCACGCCGCGCGCAGTCCGTTGGTCGCGACCGCCCCAAACTTCAGCGCTGCCTGCCTCTCCTCGCTCATCGTCACGCCGACAAGAGTCTCGTTGCTGATCGCAAATGCAAGCGGCCCGGGATGGATTGCCGCGATCTCATCAAGCCATGCCTCGACCTCCGTGACCGGATGCTCGGCACGTTCAATGTTCCGGTCTCGCAGTGCTCTCACTCGATCCGCCTCGGCCTTCGCCGAGGGCTGTTTCACCCACTTGTCGATCGCCAGTCTCAGCCGCGCGAGCGAGGCTTCGGAAAGCGGTGTCTTCCTTCCCTCAAGTTCCTGCCATTGGTTCAGTAAAAACACCGCGTTGGAGTCTCGCAGGACAACCATATGTGAGTCCTCTGCCTGCGTCTTGTCCGCTACTTCTTCCTGCGAGCTCACATCACCCGCCGTACGGAGCATCGCGACGGGCACGGCGATACCAACAGCGATTGCCAAAGCGATTGCAGCGAGGGCCACCGACACGCCGCGACGGTTGAGGTTTTCGCTGAGTACGGCGACGAGTCGGCCTTCGAGCGACGACTTGCGAGCCATCGCGAGCCCGCAGGAGTGCGTCCAGCGGGCGGGCGAGAGCCCCGTGACGACTTCGAGCAGATGTCCCGCGTAGGCGGAGGGCCGCACGCCAAAGGCCAGAACCAGATCGTCGCACGCTCGTTCACGTTCCACGCCTAGACGCCAGGCGGCGAACCACACCAAGGGATTGAACCAGTGCAGTGCGCACGCGATCTGCGCCAGCAGTTGAGCCAGCGTGTCGCGACGCTTGATGTGGGCGAGCTCGTGCAGCAGAACGGATCGCAGTTGCTCGCCGGTCCATTGCCGCGCCGCTGCGGGAAGCAACAGACGACATCGAAGAATGCCCCAGACCACGGGAATCGTCTTGTCCGGGTGAACCAACAGGGTGACAGGGCGACCTATCCCGAGCTGCAAACACACGGCTTCAAGGGCCGTTACGATTGTGTCATGAGTTGCCTTCGCAGGTTGCCTTGACGACCAAATGACCGTCCCATGCCGCTGGGTATTCCAGAGCATCAATCGAGCGGCCATCAGCCTCAGGATGAGCACGCAAAAACCAATCGCCCACACAAGTGGCAATGCGTCAAGCCAGTTCCAACTCCAGACGGCCGACGCGGGAATGGCTTCCGGTGTCACCAACGCGGGCCTTGAATCCGGCAGTGCGGCGGCAGGTTGATACGCAGATGCGGATGGTGATTCGACTTCGTCGGGCTCCGCATTCTGCGGCAATTCAAAAGCACCATCTGCGGGCATGGCGATGGTGGGCGGGCTTGTAGCCACCACAGCCGTCGCTGGTGGAATACTCGCCCACTCTGGCAGCACTCTCCACTGAGGCAACATCGCCGACAACACCGGCACAGCCAGCATCGCGACAATCGCCAGCAGCCACACAAGATGTCGAGTCGCCGCCGAATCACGTCTCAGAATCATCGCGGCGACAGCCGCCAACATCAGCAGCGCCGTGCCTTTGACAGCGGAATCCACCAGCAGCAGACTCGACGCGCTGAACACCCCGGCAACCATGAGTATCGTGCGATTCATCTCAGCGGCCCTCCTGCTGTGCCTGTTCGATCAACGCAATCAGCCGCTTACGCTCGTCGGCCGACACTTGGTCCTTTCGCGAATGCAAATGCGCGGCGAGTGCTTCTTCCAGAGAGCCGCTAAAAAACGTCTCCAGCACTTGCTCAAATGCACGGCGTCCGGCCTTGCCTTTGGCCTGGCGAGGAACATAGATCACCTCCCGACCGCCCTCTCGTCGTCGAAGATGTCCCTTTTCTTCCAGGATGTGCATCATTCTTCGAACCGCCATCGCCGTCGGCGGTGAGGGAATGGTTTCGACGACTTTGTTCACAGTCGCTTCCCCGAGCGCAAAGACAGCATCCATGATCTGTCGCTCGCGTCGACTGAGTTCGGACGGTTCAGGCATCATCAGTTCCTCGAGTGACAGCGTTCCAATACGGCAGCCAGAATGAGCGGCACCATGATGTATCGTTAATATTTTAACGCTCAGTGGCGCGACGGCAAGGCCAGATGCGTTAAAATTTTAACGTGTCGTCGAATTGCAGCCAGCGGGTTCCTTGAGCACTTGCTTGTGCAGTTTGTCGACTGCCTCGCGGCCCAACTCGGCGCCACCTTGAGATGCCCCCTCCCGGTAATCCCCTTCCAGCAATTCCCTTGCGAATCGCCGCACCGACGGGAATCGAGACCGCCAGTTGAAATGGCGTTCGGATTTTGCGACCACAAATGACAAAACCCTCGACTGCAAAATGACTTGCAGCCGAGGGTTCGTGGTTCAAGTTGTGACGGAACCTGATCCTGGCTCCCCGACAAGGACTCGAACCTGGAACCTGGCGGTTAATCCCGGCGCGCCGGGACTCGCTCGAGAAAACTGGTCCAACCGTAAAACCGGCGGAGGAAACCTTCGCTAGCCCCTTTGGCTTTTTCTTGTTCACCGCCTCAACGAAAAAATATGATGGTTGGCACCGTCAGTGCCATCCATGACTTTTCGGCACCTTTCCAGATTTGCGCACCGCGGTCTTCTTGCGGTGCCTTGCGGCGTGGTAAAATAGGGTTTGGTCGATTCGCCGAAGGGAGATGGTGCGCAGTTCTTCTCGGCGCGTCCGAGGTCATGGCGACCGAGTCGACTTGCCCGGCAAACGAGTTGGAACCACGGACTTCACCGATGCCACGGATACGAAACGGCGGATTTGGCTGCGGTCGTCCGGTTCATCTTGCAGTGTGATTCGACCCTGTTTCAGGGCGTCGGCTGCGTCTGTCGATTCGCCTGACCAACGGGATTGAACCACGGATCGCACGGAGAACGCAGCGCGGCCGAAGGCCGCGCTGCGTTCTCCTGTTCAAATTCTATTGGTTGCGCCCGAAGGCCGCGCGAGGCGATTTGTCTTATCCGTGGTTGAAGTCTTTTTCAGACCGGCCCGCCGCGTCGAACATGGTCCGCCACACTCATCAGTGCCATCGGTGTTATTCGTGGTTGAGTTCGTCGTTCCCGCCGCCTCGCAGCCGAAAGTTCGTGCGTCGCCGCGACTATTGATCTGTCTTCCGCCTCAAGTTAGGGCAGCTCGCTGCGCGAGCCTATGACGGACAGGAACTTTCGGAAGGAATGACACCCGATCGCCCACACATCCAATGCGAGAGTTCTAAGAAGAAGAGACCGCGGATGACACGGATTTCACTGATATTTCAGGCTGAGGTCGCCATGCACATCGGTGAAATCCGTGTCATCCGTGGTTAAAGATTTTTTCGATTCAGCCGACACGCACCGCGACAATTTCCCCCGCCCCTGACTTCAAGTTCCTGAGGAGGCGGGACTACGAGCCACGAGCCGCGACTTCTGCCGAATTGACATGCCAAACGGAGAGTTTGTTTCCAGATTCGCGAATTTTTGTCGCGGGGGTGTCGCGAAAAAAAGTTGACAATCTGAGGCAAAATCAGCAAATCCTGGCTGTTTTCTCTCAGATAGTCACGGTCAACCGGTGAACATCTGAGAGAAACACGGGACATTCGAAAGGCGACTCTGCAAAAACCGGCCGAAAACGACGTTTTTAAGGGGGTTCACAATTCACGAAGGCGAGCGGGGGGTGTCAACCCACTGTTTCTGCCCCCTGTTTCGGTTTCGCCGCGTCGCTTGCGACTCGCGTTTCTGCGCACGGGGCAGCCTCAAGTTAGGGCAGCTCGCGGCGCGAGCCTATGACGGGCAGGAACTTGCGGCGAGACTCGCTCCAATTCCCCCCAAGTTTTCTAAGTGCAAGTTCCTGAGAAGTTAGGGACTACGAACTGGCTCACCGCTCGGGGGGCTGGCTGGCCAGTTGAACCAGGGCTTCGCGGACGCGGGCGATTTGTTCGGGGGTGACGGTCAGGTAGCGGTGCCGGCCCGCTTCGGCCGGCGCGAACTGCGTCACCTGCTGATCGTCGACGGCGATCGTCCCCGTCGGCGACAGGCCGAAGTAATTGCGATCGGGACGCACGGCATATAAGACGGCGGTCAGATCCCACGTTTCACGATCGTAGGGCATTTTCTGATACAGTTCGTACCCCTCGCGCAACGGATGGTGCCGCACGTAGCTGAAATCGCGCTCGATGCTCTGCGCCGGGAACCTGATCGCCTGGCCGATTTCAAAACCGCTGGTGACGATCGGCGTCGGCCAGTCGGCAAAGACTTTTTTCGCGGCGTCGATGTCGATGAAGACGTTGTATTCCTTCATTCGCGGCTGGTCGCCGAACATGCCCGCCATCATCGAGAGCAAGCGCACTTTTTTCTTCACCAGGTCGCGGCCCGCGAGGGGCGATACATCGTCGGCAGGCGAATCGAGCAGCCGCGCCAGATTGGTCGAGAAGCCGACGACGACCAGCACCGCCTGGCCATCCGGCCCAGCGGCCAGCACCTTGCGCAACAGGGCCACCGCCTCGGGCGCGACCTTGCCGCTGGCGAGATCATGCGGGTACCGCGCGCGGCCCTCGTCGTGCGCTTCCGACGGCAGGCGAATGTACTTGCTGTCTTCGGGGGTCTTACCGTCGCGGACGACGCCGACCGGGATTTCGCCGCGTCCGTAGAATGTGTTGACCAGATCGACGTAGGGGGCCGCGAACTCGTTGTCTTTACTGAGCGTCACGGCCAGCAGCTTGCACTCGCCGCGGGTTTGCAGGGCGTGAATGACTCCCAGCGCCAGGGCATCGTCGATATCGTTGCCCATATCGGTGTCGAAGATCAGCGGGACGGCGTCCTTCGACGATGAGGGTTTGCCGACCGCTTTGGCTCCGAACTGCGCCTCGCCTTTGGCGTCGTGTTTGAGGGCGATGTAGTTAGCGAGCAACTCCTCAACGGCGTCGTCGCTGTCGTCGACGTCGAGTTCAAACCAGTTGCCGGCCACGCCCGGCTTGGCGACGCGAATGCCGGCGGCGAGCTTGCCGCGGTGATCGCCCCCGGCCCGGTCGCCGGCGACGAGTGCCGCCATCAACCGATCGGAGATGCTGCCGGCAGTCTCTTCGTAGGCTCGGGCCATGTCGGTGATGACGTTGCGCCCGGCAAGGGTATTTCCCTGGCAGGCATAGAACCGGCCGGTCTGTGCCCCCCAGTAGCGACTGGGGGGTCCGGCCGCGCTGGGATTGCGATTGGCGGCACGCCCCTGGAGGTCGACGATCGCCAGTTGCCGCTGCTCGCGCTGCGGATCGTTTCGAAGAAGCTGCGACAAGACGTCCTCAGGAGGATTGCCCGCTTCGAGCAAATCGAGCGCGGCCTTGCCAAACTGCGGGTGATGCCAGTGCTGCGTGCAGAAAGCCCCGACCCCGGCCCGAACATAGGGGACGACCTTGCCGACCGCCGGATATTTGCTGGCAACCGCCGCCCCGCAAACGCCGGTGTCGGGATCGACCGCGACGATCGAAAACGTGGCGCTGAGTCCGTCGGAGGGCGAATTTGCTGCCGGCGGATCAGCACGAAGCGACACGTTCGCCAGGCAGATCGCTGAGACGATGGTGAAGCACCCCACGATCCGATACGGCATCGAACGATCTCCTGAAAGTCGAGAACTGGCTGACAGGTGTCGACGAGCCGACACATGCTGCGAGTATCCGGGAGCGCATCATACGATTCGGCGAAGGAGAATGCAGGGTGAGGGGAATGGATTAGCAGCAACCGGGACCAGGGGGGTTGGGTTCATCAGCTTGCGGCTGCGGTCGGCACACGATTCTTCCGCGGCTGACGCCGGCACCGCGCCGTCCGCGATAAGCACCCTTGACGCTACCATCCCTCGTGTCACGATGGGGCTATGCAAATCTGGGTTGATGCCGATGCGTGTCCGGGGGCGATTAAGGCGATGCTGTTCCGCGCAGCACAGCGGCGAAAGGTGATGGTGACGCTGGTTGCCAATCAGCCGATGACGGTCCCGCGGTCGGAGTTCATCGCCACGATTCGCGTCCCTGGGGGGATGAACATCGCCGATCGGCAAATCGTCGAACTGACACAGCCGGGTGATCTGGTGATTACGGCCGACATTCCGCTGGCCGCCGACGTGGTCGCCAAAGGGGGGCAGGCGCTCGACCCGCGAGGGCACCTGTATACCGAGGCGAACGTCAAAGAGCGGCTGGCGGTGCGGAACCTGTTCGACGAACTGCGCGGCGGGGGACTGGTCACGGGGGGCCCGTCGAACTTCAGCCCCCGCGACCGGCAGGCGTTCGCCAATCAGCTCGATCGCTGGCTGACGCGGGCGAAGTGAGGTTCGCGCGATGGCTGCTGCCCCCTGACGTGTCGCCGCGGCAGCACCCCCGTTATAGTGGAGTGCCTCGCCCGACGGCTGAATCTCCAACCTTCGAATCCACGAATCGTCAGGAGCGTGCGACTTGGTTTTCGCCACGGTACCGCTTCCCCGCGCAGGGCTTGAGCTGATCGACTTCGTGGGGGTCGCCCTGTATCTGGCGGTGACGATTGCCATCGTCGTCTGGTCGTCGCGGCGGCAGACGACGACGGAAGACTTCTTTCTGGGCGGCCGCAGCATGCCTTGGATGGCCGTGGGCTTGAGTCTTCTGGCCACGCTGATGTCGAGCATCTCGTACATGGGGGTGCCGGGGGAGATGATCGGCAAGGGGGTCGCCATGTTCGCACAGTACCTGTCGCTTCCCTTCAGCATGTGCGTGGTGTTGCTGGTCTGGGTGCCGTTTTTCATGCGGCTGCGCATGACCAGCGCCTACGAATATCTCGAACGCCGCTTCAACAGCAAGGTCCGCTTGCTGGGCGGCGTGTTGTTCCTGCTGTTGCGGCTGGGCTGGATGTCGATGGTCATGTACGTCGGGTCGCTCGTGCTGACGCAAATGACGGCGTCGCTGGTGCCCCCCAGCCAGGCCGATCCGCTGGCGAACTGGTTGCATCCCGGGGCGGGCGACAACCCCCTGCTCCGCGAGACGCTGCTGTATTGGGTCGTGGCGGGAGTCGGCCTCTCGGCCACGATGTACACCTGCGTCGGCGGGTTTCGGGCGGCGATCTGGAACGACGTGCTCCAGTCGCTGATGCTGCTGGGGGGGACGATCGTCACGATCGGGTACGTGATGCTGACAACCGGCACCGGCCCCTCAGACTGGTGGGCCATCGCCTCGCAGCAGACGGCCGAGCACACCCGCCCGATCTGGTTCAACTTCGACCTGACGACCCGCGTCACGATTTTCACGGCGGCCGCGCACAGTTTCTTCTGGACGATCTGCACCCACGGCTCCGATCAGGTGGTGCTGCAACGGTATTTTTCGACGCGATCGCTGGCGGCGGCGCGGCGCAGCTACCTGGTCAACGCCGTGGCCGACCTGACGATCGGCTCGCTGCTGGCGGTGAGCGGGTTGGCACTGTTGGCGTTTTATCTGATGCACCCCACGTTTCTTCCTGAAGGGTTTTTGACCAGCGAAGGAGGACGCGTCGTCGTCCACCACGGCGACAAGGTCATGCCGCACTTCTTCGCGCATCAGCTTCCGGCTGGAGTCGGTGGGGTGATTCTCGCCGTACTGCTGTGCGACGCCATGCAGACGCTGGTTTCCGGCGTCAACAGCATCAGCGCGGTGTTCACCGGCGATCTCTCGGTTCGCCTGCAAGGGGGCGGGGCGAAACGATTCGCCGAATTGAACCTGGCGCGGCTGTTGACCGTGCTCGTGGGGCTGCTGGTGACGGCGCTGGCGCTGGCGCTGGCCTGGAAAACCAGACAACACCCCGAGACGAACATCATGCAGATGATGGCGCCGGCGTTCAATATGTTTCTGGGCCCACTGGCATCGCTGTTTCTGATCGGCATGTTTCTCAAGGTGTCGGCACGAGCCGCGGTTCCCGCTGTGCTTTGCAGTGTGGTGATTTCGTTCATCTGGAGCTACTGGAAAGAACTGTTCGGATCCCGCTACGAACCGACGTTTACGCTGTCGATCGGCGTGCCGTATCTGTCGAGCTTCGCGATCGCCGCCCTGCTGGGTCCGCTGGTCGACCGCGGGACGCCGCACGCGGGGCAGGATTACACTTGGCGGGCCGTGATGCGGCGGGCGGCGGAGTGATGGGTAGGTCCCGCCTGCCGGGCGGGACAATTGTGCGTTTCGGCAGCGTCCACCCGCAACAGGTCCCCTCCGGCAGAGGGGACCTACCGAGGGACGACATGCTCGAACTTGAAAGCCGAGGGATCATCTACGACGCGGCCGCCCGTCCCCCTCACGAACGAACCGGAAGTTTTACGAGTTTGCGCCGGATGCGCAGCGGCGCGATTGTGGCGTCGTTTCAGGTGGGGCCCAGGAAGCACGCCGTCGACTCGAACGTCAAGCTCTTTCGGTCGGACGACGGCGGCCGCACCTGGCGCGAGTTGCCGCCAAAGTTCTCGAACCGCTGGCAGGGGGTTCGCGGCTCGTTGTCGTCGGGCGAATTGGTCGAAGGGCCGGCGGGCGAGTGGCTGGTCGTCTCGACCTGGTTCGATCGCAGCGACCCCCAGCGGCCGCTGTTTGATCCCCAGACCGAGGGAATTTTGCACAGCCGGCAGTTGACGGCGGTTTCGCGGGACGAGGGACAATCTTGGAGCGACTGGCGCGAGATCGCGACTCCGGGGCTGACCGGCTGTGCCGCGACCGGGCCGTTACTAGCGTGGGACGACGGCACGCTGGCCTATGCCTTCGAGAGTTTCAAAGAGTACGACGACCCGTCGCCGGCGCGGCATGCGGCATGGCTGTTGATCTCGCGCGACGGGGGCCAGACGTTTCCCGAGCGGCACCTGGTGGCGCGCGATCCGCAGCATCAGGTGTATTACTGGGACCAGCGGCTCTGCCCGGCGGGCCAGATTGGCGACGCCGGGCCGGGGAGCGAATACGTGGCAATGTTCTGGACGCACGACCGCCAGCGCAAGCAGGATTTGCGAGTCCACCTGAGATTCGGTGCGCTGACGGATGAGAGCGAGGCCTCGCTGCCGGTTGAAACGTCGATTCCCGGTCAGATCGCGGCACCACTGTTGCTGGCCGACGGGCGACTTTTGGCGTTCGTCGTCGACCGCAGCCGCCCCGGCACGATGACGCTGTGGTGCTCGGCCGATCGGGGCCGCACCTGGCCTGTCGCCGAGCGGCTGGTCGTCTACACGCACAACGAACAGGCGATGCTCTCGCAGGGGGCTGAAAACGTCAATTTCGCGCAGTACTGGGAAGACATGGGCAAATGGACGTTCGGCCACCCGGCGATCTGCCCGGTCGACGATGCGCACGTGCTGGTCGCGTTTTACGCGGGCACGCCTGAGTGCTTGAGCGTGCATTGGGGGCGGGTGCGCATTTGAACGATCAGAACCGGCATCGCGAAGAGGCGAAGCGGTCGGCATGCTCGGGCAGACGATCGGTCGCGCCGTTTCGTTCGGTGGAATAACATTTAACAACGCATCAGGGCATGCTCATGAATGATTTTCTCGTGCGACGCGATTATAATGCGTCGATGCACCAGACGCACACAACGCGCGTGGCCCGTTCCATGGAACTGTATGCCCGGGCGCTGGAACTGATCCCCGGCGGGACGCAGCTTATCAGCCGGCGGCCGTCGCGGTATGCCTGCGGCGTCTCGCCGGTCTATGCCGCCCGCGCCAAGGGGGCCCGCTTCTGGGATGTCGACGGCCACGAGTACATCGACTGGGCCAGCGGGATCGCGGCTATCATCCTCGGGTACTGCGACCCGTTCGTCGATGAGGCCGTGTGCGAACAGATCCACCGCGGGGTCAATTTTTCAATCAGTTCTGATCTCGAAGTCGAGCTGGCCGAACTCCTGGTGCGGACGATTCCCTGTGCCGAGATGGTCCGCTACACCAAAGGGGGCGGCGACGCCTGCGCCGTCGCCGTGCGGATCGCGCGTGGTACCACAGGGCGCGACAAGATTCTGTTCTGCGGCTATCACGGCTGGCACGACTGGTATCTGGCCGCCAACCTCGATGCCGACGCGAATCTCAACAACCACCTGTTTCCCGGCATCGAGGCGATCGGCGTCCCGAAGGTGCTGGCGGGGACGGCGATTCCCTTTCCGTTCGGCGACCTGACGCACCTGGGCGAAACGCTCGATCGTCACCGGGGCGAAGTGGCGGCAGTGATCATGGAACCGCTCCGCTCGCAGTTGCCGCCGGAAGGGTATCTGGCCGGCGTCGCGCGGCTGTGCCGCGAGCACGGCGCGGTGCTGATTTTCGACGAAGTCTCGTCGGGGTTTCGCTGCGGGTTGCAGGGGGCGCAGGGCTTCGTCGGCATAACGCCGGATATGGCGGTGTTCGCCAAGTCGATTTCGAACGGCTATCCGTTCGGCGTCGTGGTCGGCCGGCGCGCGGTGATGGAGCCGGCGGCGCGGATGTTCATTTCCAGCACTTACTGGAGCGACGCGATCGGCCTGCGGGCGGCGCTGGCCACGCTGCATGAAATTCGCCGCCGCGACGTGCCGGCGCAGCTCCACCGCTTCGGCGCCCAATTGCAAGACGAGATCAATGCCGCGGCCCGCGACGCGGGGCTGGCCGTGCATTGCGGGGGCTTGAGTTTCTATCCGCAACTGCAATTCGAGACATCCGACCCGCAGCTCAAGACGTTGCTGTCGACACTGTATATTCAAGAGATGGCCAAGCGCGGCTGCCACGGGTATGCGTCGTTCTGCCTGAATGCGGCACAAGGGACCGACGAGTTGGCCCAGACCGTGGCGGCGGCCGCGGCGACGTTCGCAGTACTGCAAACCGGATCGAGCAGCGGCACGCTGAAGCAACTGCTGGAATGTGAACTGCGTCAGGAATCGTTTCGCCGGTTGGTAAAGTAGTCATCATCGCTCCGCGTGATGAGTGCAAACGCCCGCAACAACTCAACAGGGTAATCGCATAAAATTCAGCATTTGGATTTGTCGCCACCCGCTGTTGTCGGGAGCCACGTGGCGTACACTTGGCGAGTGCCTGCGAACACAATGCCACGTCGCAAGACTCCACACGCGGAGCGATGAGGACTACATTAACGCACGAGTCCTTCCATGAACTACGCTTCCGCCAAACGCGATTACGATCAGAACGGCTTCGCCATCGTCCGGGATTTTCTGACGGGGGACGAACTGTCGGCGCTGAAAGCCCAGCTCGACCGCTACATTCTCGAAGTCGTGCCGACGCTCGATGATTCGAAGGCGTTCTACCACGACCGCGGGCGTCCCGAGACGCTCAAGCAGATGCAGCACATGCACGACGATGCGTTCTTCAGCGAATACGTGCAGCATCCAAAATGGAAGGGCCTGGCCGAGTCGCTGGTGGGCGAAGAGGCCGGCTGCGAAACGCCCGAATGGTTCAACAAGCCCCCCGGCGTCGAACATCCCACGCCGCCGCATCAGGACAACTACTACTTCAACCTGGCCCCCCCGAACGTTGCCACGATCTGGCTGGCGCTCGACGTCGTGGACGACGAAAACGGCTGCCTGCGGTATGTCGCCGGCTCGCACCGCGAAGGCTTTCGCCCGCACGGCCGGTCGAACGTGCTGGGGTTCTCACAGGGAATTCTCGATTACGGTCCCGCCGATGAGGCCCGCGAGGTCAAGATTCACTTGCAGCCCGGCGACGTCGTCGCGCACCACGGCATGACGATCCATCGTGCCGAACCGAACCGTTCGGCCGATCGCAATCGCCGCGCGTTCGCGATGGTGTATCAAGGGGTCAGTTGCCGCCGCGACGAAGTTGCTTTTGCCCGCTACCAGGCCGCCGCGAAAACGCAGCATGAACTGCTGGGGCTGAAGGTGAAATGACGATCAGCGATCAATCACAGTCGGCGGTCGTTGCCAACGGCCCCATTGCCGAGGCCCCTTTCACGCTGCATGAGGTCGACCGGCGGATCTGGGACGAAGAACTGGCCGAATTCGTGCCCCAGAAGATCTTCGACGTCCATACCCATATCTACCGCTGGGCGTTCAATCTCGATCCCAATAAAGAGAGCAGTGCCTACGGGGCGCTGGTGGGCGAAAAGTACGCCGAGGCGACGTGGAGCCTGCTCGACGCCTGCGACCGGGCGCTGTTTCCGGGGCGCCAGGTGCATCGGCTGGCGTTTCCGTTTCCGTTCGGGCACCCCTGTGATTTCGCCGGCTCGAATGCCTTCATTGCCGAGCAGACGGCCGGCGAACGGCAGTCGGGATCGTTGATGCTGGTCCATCCCGGGATGACGGTCAGCGAGATCGAGCGCGAGTTGGAGGCGCGGCCGCATCTGGGGTTCAAACCGTATCGCTTCTATTCGAGCACCGGCGACGCGGTGAATTGCCGCATCACCGATTTTCTGCCCGAATCGCAAATCGAGATCGCCCATCGCCACGGGTTGATCATCATGATGCACATCTCGAAGCGCGACGCGATCGCCGATCCCGAGAACATCGCCGACCTGCAGCGGCTCAGCGAAAAATACCCGAACGCCCGCTGGATCCTGGCGCACTGCGCCCGCAGCTACTCGGCCTGGGCGATTGAGAAAGGGGCCGCCGCGTTGCGAAAGCTGCCCAACATCTGGTTCGACGTCTCGTCAGTCTGCGAATCGGACGCGATGGAAGCGCTGCTGGCTGGTGTCGGGTTCGAACGAGTCATGTACGGCAGCGACGACCTGCCGGTCGGAGTGCTGCGCGGCAAATACGTCGCTTTCGGATTCGCCTGGGCCTACCTCTCGGAAACCAATCACTCGATGAGCCTGGCGCACTGCGACGGCCGGATGACGTTCACGCGTTACGAGCAACTGCGCGCCATGCGCCGTGCCGCGCACCGCGTGGGGATGAACCAGCGCGAAATCGAGGCAATGTTTTACGACACGGCGGCGAACCTGGTGGCGGGGGCGAAGTCCGAGTTGAAGGGGCGCCGCGTATAGTGGCGGCAACCCGCTTACAACAGCGCAGCAAGCGGCTCGCGTTTGTCGAGCAAAAACTGCGGGCGGCCGTTGTGATCGGGAATGGTTGCCGCCGGATCGATCCCGAGCACGCGATAGACGGTCGCCAGCACGCTCTGCATGCCGATCGGGTTGCCGATGATCTGCTCGCCGCGAGCGTCGGTGGCGCCGATCACCTGTCCGGTCTTGAGGCCGCCTCCGGCCACCCACAAGAAGCCCGCTTCGGGCCAGTGGCTGCGGCCGTCGGGGGTCTGGTCGCCGATTCGCGGCGTGCGGCCGAATTCTCCCCCCATGACGATCACGACGTCATCGAGCATTCCGCGGTCGTCGAGGTCGGTGATCAACGCGTGCAGCGCACGGTCGAGCGGGGGAATAAGCTCGCGAAGCGTCGAGAAATTGTCGCGGTGCGTGTCCCAGTTGTGGACGCCGACGGTCACCACCCCGACTCCCGCCTCGAGCATCCTTCGGGCCAGCAGCAGTGAACGACCGGGGTGCGGTCCGTGGCGAAACGCCCCTTCGCCGTAGCGTGCCCGGGTCTCGGGCGACTCCTGGTCGAGATCGAACGCGGTCTGCACGTGCGTCGACGCGATGATCTCGAAAGCGCGCCGCCGGAAACCGTCGACGCTGTCTCCTGCCTCGCCCAGCTCGATTTCGCGCCGAGCACAATCGAGCGTTCGCAACAGCTCCTGCCGGTCGCCCAGTCGCGGCAGAGTGATTTCGCGATGGCGGCCCATGTTGTCGAGCGATTCGCGGGGGTTCGAACCGCCGACGCGAATCGGCTCGTGCTCGACGCCGGCATAGTACGCCCGCTCCCAGTCGGGATGGTTCTCGATGCTGACATACGGCGGAACGTCGCTGCGTCCCGGCCGCAGGCGGCTGACGACCGAGCCGACCGCGGGCCGCCGCGCTTCGCCCGGAATCGACGCGCGCGGCGATTCCTGCCACGGGTAGCCGCTGTAGAACATGTTGCCCGTGTGCAGGTTGGCGATCTGCGCCCCGCGCAGAATGGCGAACTTGTCGGCAATCTGTGCCTGCATCGGCATCAGTTCGCAAATCTCCATCCCGGAAACATTCGTGCGGATGGGATCGAATTCGCCGCGGTACTCGATCGGCGCCAGCGGCTTCATGTCATACATATCGAGGTGCGACGGCCCTCCGCTGAGATGAATGAGCAGCGCCGACTTCGCCCGGCCGGAATCGGGCATTGCCGCCCCTCGGGAGCGCAGCAAGTCGCCCAGCGTCAACCCCCCGAAGGCCAGCGTCCCCAGCCGAAGAAACCCGCGGCGACTGAAAGCACCATCGCGCTGGCGAATCGTCAGCATTCGAACAACTCCGAGCGAAAATCAACGGCGAGCCACTCGCCGAACAGCACCAGCCTACGTCAAACCGAGTCACGCATCAAGATTGATTGATGATTAAATTTCGGTTGAGTCAACGGTGCGTGGACGGAGGAGCAGCCGCGATGGGAAGCGTAAATGAAATCGGACGCGACCCCCCCTGGCCCCCCCTTGCAATAGTGTTCGGCTCGATTGTTGCACAGCGCGAGTTCTGAGCTGATGGCAGGTGCAAGGGGGTGCCTGCCGAGACGGCAGCACTGCCTGCCAAGTTGCCAATCTGGTTGGCGAATTCGGGCGTCGGAAGCGAGGGCGCACGAGGGAGCGACGTGGCATTTGAGCGCGGCATGGTTCATCACGCGCGCAGC
>SIAF01000118.1 GCA_009691905.1 Planctomycetaceae bacterium
GCCACCGCCACCGATGCCAAAAGCTACCGCTTCAAGCCGATCATCATTCGCGACTGCGTCGGCGACCGCGCCCCGGCCGCCCATGAATGGACGCTGTTCGATATCCAGGCCCGCTTTGCCGACGTCGTCTCGCTCAACAACGTCTTGTCGCACCTGGGTCGGATGACTCCGTAGCGTGGACTGAAGTCCACACGAAGAATTCGATCCGTATCGGCTCAAGCAAGATGTTGTTGCAGGGGGGGTCGCGCGGAACTGTCATCACGGCGGCATTGCAAGCGGTAAACTCCCTATGTTCGTCTTCGCCTTGGCGGCACCAGCAAAAACGTCGCCAGTACCACGAGGCCGAACGCCGTATAGATCGCCGTGAAGACATCCGGCGTGAAGTCGAAAAACAGTAACTCGTGTACCCAGTTGCCGACGAAGTCACCCTGATACGCGGTCGTTCCGCTCTCACGCCGCAGATACTGTTCGAGCGTCGTCAGCGGGCAGGTGATTTCGAGCAGCGATTCGACGACGACAATCAGAATCGCCGCCAGGTGCGTCCAGCGAAACCACGGATTGCGGATCCACGACCATCGGCACAGGATCCCCACGAGAATCAGCAACTGCCCGATCAGGACGTACGACACGTACCCGGCATGCAGGATCACGACCGCATCGGCGGTAAGGCGGTAGAGTAAGGGCATGGCATCCTGTAGGATGCTTCGGAACGCGGATTTATTCCGCAATTCTCGCACGTTCGCGAGGCCAGCCGCACGGTGCCTGCATGCAGGTGATCGACGCCGCAAAGAACCGGATCGACGCGCAGCGGTTTCTCAACTTTCTGGCGCGGCACGAGATCGACGCAACGATTCGCGAGTCGGCGGTTGAAACGGATGGACCGGAATCGAATGCCGGCGCAACGGCGTATGCCGTGTGGGTTGGCGACGGCGAGCGGGAAGCGGCTCGCGGTCTGGTTGGAGAATTCGAGTCGTTTATTGACGATGCAACCGACGATTCAATCGACGACGAGCAGGCGGCTGTCGGACTCGATCCTTCTTCAGAGCGAAAACCTCCGGTGAGAGGGGTGATACCCTGGCTGACCATTTCGTTCTGCCTGGCCTGTATCGCGCTGTCGATAGGGCTCCAGGGTGAGCCTAACCCGAAGGGACCCAATGCCCTTAAGCGGTGGGGAAGCCTGGATGGTGTTGAGATCGTCGATGGCAGCTATTGGGGAGTCGTGTCGCTCGTGTTTCTGCACGCAACGGTCTCGCATCTTGTGGGCAACCTCGTGGGGACTGCGATCCTTGGCGCAGGGATCGAACGGGCCTGTGGGCGCCTTTGGTGGCTGTTGTTGTTCGTCGCTGGCGCACTTGTTACTGCGGCAGCCGAACTTTCCGTCATTGCGCAGGTCTACTACGGTGCCTCAGGAATCGTCGGCACATTCTTTGGATTCACATTGGTCGCCTCGGCGCGAAAGCGATTGATTGCGTGGTGGCTGTTGGCGCTCCTGTCGATCTGGCTATTGTACGGCGCGGTCATTGATCTGGCCGCGGTGATCGACTCGAATTTCGGCCTTGGCGTTGACATCACGTGGGCGGCCTACGCGCACCTGTCCGGGCTGGGATTGGGAACTATCGCGGCCCTCGCGTTTGTGATCTCATGGCAACCCCGCTTCACGCGCCCCGCTCTTGCAATGATCCTGCTGGCCGCACTTGTTCCGGTGCTGCATGGGCCAACCTGGCTGCCTGACTGGTGTTTCGCAAAGGCCGACCGGGCGCTGCAAACGGGAAACATCGCGTCCGCAATCGACTGGTACACGAAAGCGATTGACCGCAGCCGCGAGCCGGCGGCGGGTTACGTCTCGCGCGCGTGGGCATACCTGGATTGCGGCGACCTCGATGCCGCGTGGACCGATCTCGAATCGGCTCATGAGGCTGATCCCGAACTGTCCGATCTGGCAGCGTTTCGGGCCTTGCTTCGCCTATACAATTCTGATCTTGAAGGTGCGATGGACGACGTCCGTCATGAAATGGATCGCGCGAGTGCCTCGGCATATGCATACGACGTCCGCGGACGAGTTCGTCTCGCTCAAGGGCAGTTCGGCGACGCCCAACGGGACTTCGAAGCCGCGCTGCGTCTCGAGCCGCGGAATGCCGCCTACTGGATGGATCGAGCGAGCGTGAGACTCATGGAAGATCGGCATGAACAAGCCCTGTCAAATTCCGAGCATGCCCTGCAACTGGACGCGAATGAGTCCTCCGCACTGCTTGTACGCGGAATGGCCTTTTCAGGCATGGCCCGATACGAGAACGCCCGGGCAGAACTCCAGCACTGCTGCGACCTGTTGCATGAGGAACTGGCACGGCGCCCGAACACCGTCTGGTTGCACTCCCAACTGGCCGAGGCGCTGCTGACACAGTTCGACGTCGATGGTGAGCCGGGGCGGCTGGACGAGGCGATGGAACATTCCCGGCAGTTTCTCCACAGCGTTCCGCGGTACTGGGAGGCTTGGAGTCTGCAGGGCGCGATTTTGCTTGAGCAGAAGCAGTACGGGCCAGCCGAGCAGCACCTGTCGCGGGCACTGGAACTCAACCCGCGAGACTCCTGGGCGCTTTGCGATCACGGCCTCGTTCGGCATGGACTCGATCGCACAGTCGAAGGGCTACTCGATCTCGACCAAGCCATCGCGATCAATCCCCGGTTTTCTTTCGCTTATCGTAGCCGCGGTCTGATGCGGCAGACGCTCGGTCGACTTTCGGAGGCGCTGGCCGATTTCGATCGGGCGCTCGAACTCAATCCGCTGTTCGCCGAGGCGTATCAGCTTCGCGCGCAAGTGCACGAAGCGCTGGGCGAAACGCAGGCTGCCCGAAGCGACCGGCAACAAGCGATTGAACTTGATCCGCGCCTTGAGCGATCGCCCGAGTAGTGTCGACTTCAGTCCACACGAAGAACTCTACCGTGTCCGCTCAAGCCAGTCGATGTAGCAGTGGCAGAGGCAAGGCAAACCCTGCGGTTTGCAAACGGGGTCAACCCGAACTAGATTGAAGGCCTTCCATTGCTAATTGCCTTGCCGCGCGGATGATTCGAATCGATGCATATCGCCGATGGGTTCCTGAGCCCGGAAGTCTGCGTGGCGACCGGGGTCGTTGCCGCCGGAGCATTGGCTTACAGCCTTCGCCAACTGGAACAGACGGTGTCGTCGCGGACGATTCCTCTGACGGGCATGCTGGCCGCCCTGATTTTTGCCGGGCAAATGGTCAAGTTTCCACTGCCGTTCGTCCCGGCCTACGGGCACCTGCTGGGGGGGGTGCTGGCGGCAATTGTGGCCGGACCCTGGGCGGGGTGCGTGGCCATCTCGCTGGTGCTGCTGTTGCAAATGGCGCTGTTTGCCGACGGCGGCTGGCTCTCGTACGGGGCCAACGTGCTGAACATGGGGGTCGTCGGTTCGATCGGCGGTTACGCGGTGTTTGCCGCCGTTCGCCGGCTGGTGCCGGGCCATCGCGGCATCGTGTTCGGGTCGGTTGTGGCCGCGTGGGTCAGCGTCGTTGCCGCCTCGGCGCTGTTTTGCATCGAATTCGCGCTGTCGCATCCCGGCGGCGGGTTCAGTCTGCCGACGGTGGTTGCCCTGATGACTTCGTTCCACAGCCTGATCGGCGTGGGTGAGGCACTGATCACCGGCGGCATCATCAGCTATGTCGTGGCCCAGCGCCCCGATCTGATCGACGCGGCCGCGCGACCGGCGGGCGCGGTGGCAGGGGTGGGCCGCCTCGTGGGGATCGGCTCGGTTGCCGCCCTGTTGATCGCCGCCTTCGTGGCCCCGTTCGCCACTGAAGGGGCCGACGGCCTCGAGGCGGTCGCCAAACAGGCCGCCTTTGACAGCCTCGAACACCCCCCGCGCGTGCTCGTGCTCGACGATTACTCGGTCCCGCTTCCGGGGGTCGGTCTCTCGCATCAGTTCTGGCAGCGGTTGTCGGTTTCAGTAGCGGGAGTGTTCGGCACGGGCTGCATTCTGGGAATGACCTGGATGTTCGGGCGGCTGGTCAAGCGCACTCTCCCTGCAACCGAGGGTGGTCATGGCGGTTGATTTTCTCGACCGCTACAGTCGGGGATCGACGTGGTGTCATCGCTGGCCGGCCCGGCTCAAAATCGTGCTGACGCTGGCCGTGATCGTCGCCGTCGTCCTGCTGCCGATTTCACTGTGGCCGATCCACGGGTGCCTGGCCTGCCTGATTTTTGCGGCGCATGCCGTGGCCGACATTCCCCTGTCGTACTTGCTGCGACGGGTCGCGTTGCTGCTGCCGGTGGTGCTGCTGATGGCCCTGTGCGTCCCGCTGTCGCGCGGTTTTTCAGGGGGCTGGGAACTGGCCTCGGCCCTCGTCGCGCGGGCGCTGTTGACGTTTCTGGCGGCGCTGTGGCTGGTGAATACGACTCCCTTCGACCGGCTGCTGGCGGCCTTTCGCCAACTGGGAATGCCGCGCAGTTTTGTCGTGCTGCTGGCGTTCACCTATCGCTACCTGTTCGTCGTATTCGATGAATTGGCGCGGATGCGAACCGCCCAGCGCGCCCGGACGTTCGGACGGCGCAGTCCGTGGGCTGTCTGGAACAGTACCGTGCAACTGGTGGCGATGCTGCTCATCCGTTCGCTGAATCGGTCGGAGCGAGTTCACCAGGCGATGCTTTCACGGGGCTGGCAGGGAGAGTTCCGAACCATCGACTGACGGATCGCGCGCGACTCGTTGAAAACAACCTGCTTCGAATTTCGTCCTTCAATCAAGTATCCCACCGCCGTGTCGCACGCCTCCGTCCCGATTCTGAAAGTCGAGCATCTGTCGTATCGGTATCCCACCGGTCAGACGGCGCTCACCGACGTCAGCTTTCTGGTCGGGATGCACGAGGTGGTGGGCCTGGTCGGTCCCAACGGTGCCGGGAAAACGACGCTGCTGTTGCATCTGAACGGCCTGCTGACAGGTGTCCGGGCCGCGACCCCCGGCCCAGCGACGTCACCCGAACCGGCCCACGCGGTGGAAGTGCTCGGCATGCAGGTCGTCCCCGCGAATTTTCCTGAAATCCGCCGCATCGTCGGGTTCCTGTTTCAAGATCCCGACGATCAATTGTTCTGCCCGACGGTCGGCGACGACGTTGCCTTCGGCCCGCTGAATCTGGGGTTTCCCCGGGACGAAGTGCGTAGCCGCGTCAGTCGCACCCTCGAGGCCGTGGGCCTGACGGGATTCGAAAACCGCGTGCCGCAACAGCTAAGTTTCGGCGAGCGCCGCCGCGTTTGCCTGGCGGGGGTACTGGCCTGCGAACCCGACCTGTTGGCGCTCGACGAGCCGTCGAGCAATCTCGACCCGCGCTCGCGGCGACGCCTGATCGACATTCTGAAAGCCTGCCAGGCCGCGCAGGTTGTTGCCAGCCACGACCTCGAACTGATCCTCGAACTGTGCGGGCGCGTGATTGTGCTCGATCAGGGCCGCATTCAGGCCGACGGCCCGACGCGCGATTTGCTGTCGAACGAACGTCTGATGCGATCGCATGGCCTGGAAGTTCCGTTGAGCATTCAATACGGGCTGGAAGCCGGCGTGCGGCCCGTGTCAGACCCGTGAAACGCTCTTCGGGCCAACCGTCGTACCTCCCTCCAGAATCCGTTCGATCGCCGCGTTGATCCGCAGTGTCAGAGCGTCCCAATCGGCGGTTCGCGGGTCGAACGCCACCGGCAGCGCCTGTTCGCGGAGCAGCACCAGTTCGGCACGCGCCGGCCAGTCACCCGACAGGTTGCGAACGGCCAGCGCATAGATCGCCAGTTGCATTTCGTACTCGGCGACAACGTCGCGCGGCGTCTTGCCGGGGGGGATCCGGCCGGTCTTGTAGTCGAGAATTACCCAGCCGACACCCGACAGCCTCGCCAGACAATCGAGCTTTCCCGTAATCATTCGCGTTGGCACAGGACCCGTGCGCGCCGACGATCGCTGCGGCGCCGGCCAGGGGAGCACAAATTCGATTTCCCGCTCAAACCGCTCGGCACCGGCCAGTTCGGCCGCCAGGGGTGACGCGAGGAAGTCGGCAATGCACTTGCCGGCCGCCTGCCGTGTCTCGTCGTCGATTTTGCGGGGGATCGCCGCGCAGACTCGATTCAACAGGTCGGTTGCGTTGTCGGGGCGACGAAAGTCGACTTGCTCGAGCACGGCATGCACGATGTTTCCCAGTTGTTGCGATTCGCTTTGCCCCGACGGCGCCCAATCATCGTCTTCGTCATCCAGCATCTCGTCGTTGACGGCCGCGTCGCCGGCCGTATCGAGCGCCAGCGGCACGCGGCACGCGAGGGCCGCATCGAATTCGCGAATCTCTGACACGCTGATACGCCGCCGGGCCGCGTAATCGATGGGAATCGCCGCCATTGTCGACGGCAGTGGCGTCGTCGGCGCCGCCTCGACCGCCTCGCGCAGTTTCTCCAGAGCAAGACGCTGTCGGCGTCCTTTGCCTTCCACCGTCACCGGCTCGGGACAGGCGTGATGCACGAGGATTTGCGGCAAGCGGTCGGCGTATTTCGCCAGAATCGACAGGCCGCCCTCCGTCGGCGTCAACCGGGGCTGCCCCGTCAGCAAGTCGAACCGTTCGCCCACAAGTTGCAGCCAGGGGTGGCTGATTTTCCCGATGTCCTTAAGGTTGGCCGACAGAATCAAATGATCGGCGGCCCGCGTGGTTGCGACGTACAACAGCCGCAGCGTCTCGGCCCGGTTCTCGTCGCGCTCGTGCCAGCGCAACAGCCGCATCCCCAGATTCTCGCGTTTTTCGCCGAACTTCTCGGGCAGCGCCACGAGCGGCCCCAGCCGCCCGTCGAAGCGGGCCGACGGTGGCAAGTCGTTCCCTTTGCGATCCATGTCGGCCACGACCACCAGTGGGAACTCCAGTCCTTTCGACTGGTGAATCGACATCAGACGAATGACGTTGCTCGATTCGGGATGCGTTGCCGCCAGTGGCTCTTTGGTCTCTTCGCCCACCGATTCCTGCAAGCGGTCGACGAAGTCGGCCAGCGTCAACAGGCCCGTCTGATCGAACTGCCGCGCCAGGTCGATCAGCTTTCGCAGGTTGGCAAGCTTCCGCACCCCCAGAAACTCGGTCAATAACGCCGCGTCGTATCCTGTGCTTTCGACCGCGTGCGTCAACAACTGCGAAAGCGGCCGACGGTCTTTCTCTTCCCGCAACCGGGCCAGCACCTTTCCCGCGAATGCCAAGCGCTCCTGCTGCTCCTCCGAAAGCCAGGCGGGGGGGGTCCCTTTCAACAATTGCAGCAGCGGAACCTGCCGCCCGGTGAGATTTTCGCCGCGAAGCCCCTGTCGCGCCAGCCCCAGCAGTGCATCATCGGACACGGCGAAAAACGGCGATCGCAACAGGCCGACCAGCGCGGCCTCGTCGTCGGGGTCGTCGAGCGTGCGACACAGGTTGACCAGGTCGAACACTTCCTGCTGGGCAAAGAACGCCTGGCCGCCGACGACATAATAGTCGAGCCCGTGCTGCCGCAGTGCCTCTTCGTAATAACGCACGTCGGTCATCGCCCGGAACAAAATGACGATGTCTTTCGCAACCAGCGGGCGCAGCGAGTCCACACCGGTCTGGGGGTTGCGGTTGCGAACCCGCGGGGTCGGGTCGTGCAGCAGTTGCTGGATTCGGCGTGCGATCCATAGTGCTTCGCGTCGGCGGCGGGCCGATGCCGAATCGTCGGTCGAATCGCCGGCATGGTCGTCCAAGTCGGCGGTCGCGAACAGAAATTCAATGCTCGGTTCTGGCGAGAGTTGCCGGCAACTGGGCGAGAGTGCCTCGAATTCGCCACCCAGCGCTCCGTCGAACAGGGCGTTGACGAAATTCAAGATCGCCGGCTGGCTGCGGAAATTCATCGACAGCGGCAGGCGGCCCCCCTCGGGAATTTCGTTTCGCAACTCACGAAAGACCGCCGGCTCGGCCCGGCGAAAGCGATAAATCGACTGCTTGACGTCCCCCACGACGAACAGCTTTCCGTTGAGCAAACCGTCGCCGCACAGCGACCGCACAATCTCGGTCTGAATCGGGTCGGTGTCCTGAAACTCGTCGACGAGCAGCAAATCAATTCCCGCCGCGGCCCGACGCCGCACGTCGTCGTTGCGCAACAGGTCGCGCGCCCCCAGCAGCATATCGTCGAAATCGAGCCAGGCCCCCTTTCGCTTTTGTTCGTCGTAGGCCCGACCGGCCTGCTCGGTGACGCGCAGCGCGGCCAGCCCCAGCGTGGCCGCGGTCAGCAGGTCTTGCGGCGCGTACTCCCATTGCTGGCGGGTTCTATCGATCTGGTCGCGCAGATCGGTCAGCGCCTCCTGGACTTCAGCATAGACCTCGTCATTCGCCCAGACCTTTTTCCCGCCTCCCCCCTGAACGCGGGCACACTCCCTGATCCGATCCAGAGACGCCAATGGATCGTCGGAATGAACCAGCTCGGGCAGTTCGTCAAGTATCGTCTGTCGGCGTATTTGCATTTCGTCGTGTCGCGGAACGTGCCCGGTGAACAGTTCCACGACACGACGCGCCGTCGGCGATTCAACGAGATCACGCAACAGTTGCGGCGCGACGACCGTCTGCCACTCGTTTTGCCAGACTTCCGCAACGTCGGCCGCAGCGAGATCGCGCCAGCCGTCGAAGTCGATGCGGTACCGTTCGCGCGTCAGTTGTTCCAACAGGGTCGCGGTTCGGGACAGGCCGAATTCGAGAACCAGTTCGATACTGTCGGCATGCCGGGCCGCCAGCAGTTTCTGCAACCCATCGGCGACTGCGTTTCGCAGCAGCGAACCGCTGGTCGCCTCGTCGAGCAATCCGAATTTCGGATCCAGCCCCGCTTCGACCGCATGCGACCGCAGCAGCGTGCCGCAAAACGAGTGGATCGTGCTGATCCGGGCGGCATCGAGCTCGCGGACGAGCGCCAGCCAATGCTCGATCTCGTTTTCGGGGCAGCGTTCCAGCCGCTGGCGGCACTCGGCGCGGATCCGATTGCGCATCTCCCGTGCCGCGCGCTCGGTAAACGTGATCGCAACCAGTTTCGACAGCTCGTGCCGATCGGGACCGGGCTCCAGGTGCGACAAAAAACGCCGCGTCAGAACAAACGTCTTGCCGCAGCCTGCCCCGGCCGACAGCGCGATCGACACGTCACGATTGTGAATCGCGGCCGCCTGCTGATCGGTAAGGTCTGCCGCGCGCCGGACTGCGGCAATCGGTTTCTCGTTCACCTGCTCCTGATGGGGAACATCTTTTTTGAAGTTCCGCTTCGTCGCCACCGCAGGCTCCCTGAGCAAGGTCAGCAAAGAGTGGAATGATCGGACTGAAACGGGGATTTTACCGTGGCGCATCGTCTGCCATACAGAGTGCGGCGCGCAAATCCGAAAAGAACAAGAAATAGTCGTATCGTCGACGTGGCATCCTGCCGCGTTCGTCGTGACGCAGCGTGGGAACCACGCGGGATAATTCCGTAGAGCAAGCGTCCCCGCTTGCTCAAATCAGTCGGCGACAGGGTGGCGGGCGTCAGAGCGATCGCACAGATTGACCGCCTCGCAGCACGCAACTCTTCGCACAGTTTGCGGCTTCCTGGAGCCGAAAGACGAGCGATGGCCCCGTCGGGTGCAAGTGCGCTCGCGGCGTCTTGCGCGCTTTGCCACCCCACGGGGCCATCGCTGGCAAGTTGGCAAGCGAAGCGGCGGCTACGTGCAATCCGCCCGGTGCCATCGATGCCCAATCCAGCTCGGGCCGCTCTGACGCCCGCCACCCTGTTGTAATCGTCAATCGACGGCTATCGGCGTGTGCCCGTCACCCTGGGGCCTTCGAGCGGCAACGCCAGCGGTTCCGGCGGCTCGGACGAAAACGGCTCGGTCTTGCCGACGACGATGTGCTCGTGGCGGCCCAGTTCGACGAACCGCAGATCCGACGACAGTCGCTGCTGCAGTCGCTCGATTTCGTAGACATCGACGAATACCAGCGTGCGCGGGGCATCGTGCATGGCCGCAATCGCATCGTCCATTTGATCCCACTGGTAGGCACGAACTTCCAGGCCGTGGAAGTAGAACTTGAAGGCGTCCTCTTCGTGGGCCAGCGAGATGCAAACGATCGGCATCGCGTGTTGGATTTCGTCCCGGCAAAACTCTTCGACCGGAGTCACTTTGCAGCGATTGGTGGCGATCGCCGAGGTGAATTCCATGGTCCCGTAACTGAGCACCAGCATCCCGTAAATCGCCCCTGCGCCCCAGCGGGTTTTTGTCCGCAGCAGGTGGTTGCGCTTCAAGGCAACGAACAGCAGCACGCCGATCGTCATCAGAATCGCATAGTCGACAAAACGAATTCGGCTTTGTTCGCCGAGGAGACAGTAATCGACGATCGCCAATATCAGCGGGCCAAAGCACAGGATTCCGATGACGTCGCGGGGGGAATTCTGACGGACGTACGCCAGAAACGGGTGATTGGTTTTTCCGCTGAGAATCGCCGCCAGGGTTGTCCCGAACACCAGGCACATCGCGGGGATGATCGGCAGGATGTACGGCGGCAGCTTGCAACTCGATGCCGAGAACAACGCCAGCGTCCACGCCGAAAACAGCAGCAGGTACCCCACGTCCCAGGTGCGATAAGGCCGCGCGGCACTCCCCACGCGCGCCAGAAACGTGAACACGGCGGGAATCATGATCGAAACCGGCAGCATGGCGACCAGCAGCACCGGCACGTAGAACCAGAACGGCTCTTCGTGCGACAGGCCGCTCACGAAGCGGTCGAAATGATGCGTCCAGATAAAATCGACGAAGGCCTGCGGCTCCTGGATCGCCATCAGCACGAACCAGGGAACGGCGACTGCGCCGGCGATCGCCGCATAACCGGCCCAATGCCGCCAGCGCAACGGCGCCCCACCCTGCGTCAGCCAGCACGAGAGCCACAAAGGAGGCAGACACAACACGGGCGCCACCGGGCCTTTGGTGAGCGTCCCCAGCCCGCAGGCGATCGCGGCGCAGACCCACGGAATCAGCCGGAATTTTCCGCCGCGACAGGCCGCATACCCCGCGAGCAGACTGACCGTGGTAAACAGCGTCAGCAGGCTGTCCATGAACAGAAATCGTCCGCAGAGCATGATGCCGACGCAGTTGACCTGCAAGAATGCGCCGATCCACGCAGCCCGCAGGCCGACCAGGTAACGCCCGATCCAGAACGTACACAAAACGGTGCCGATCGCTGCCAGCGAAGCCACCAGCCGGGCCGCGATTTCACTGACCCCGAACGTCGCGTAGCTGGCAGTCGTCAGCCAGTACAACAGCGGCGGCTTGTCGAGATACGGTTTGCCGTGCCGCGTGGGGATGACGAGGTCGCCCGAATCGAGCATCTCGCGGGCGATTTGCGCGTAGCGACTCTCATCGGGGTCGAGGAGCGGGTACGTCAGCTTCGGCAGGATGACCAGTGCCGCCGCCAACGCCAGGAACAGCGTCCCCAACACCAGTTTCTGACGATTGGGACGTTCGGCGGCGGCCCGGTGCGAGACAGGGCGGGAGAACATCACTTGCGACCACCAGAAGACGATCAGGGTTCGCAGCACCGGCAGGACGTGCCCGATCGAGACTTTGCTCTCGCCGGCCGCGCGCGGTCGATGCGTCACGCCGACTTCGGCGACCCTCAGCCCTGCCTGATGGGCGCGGGCCAAAAGTTCGGCGTTGAAGAAAAACCCTTCGGCCTCGAGACCGGCCGCATTGACCCAATCGCGGCGAAAAATTTTCAGCGCGCAATCGCAATCCTGAACGGTCGTTCCCAACAGCGCTCGCGCCAGAATATTGAAACCCTTGGAGTACACCTTGCGTCGCCAGGGATCCTGGCGGTCGACGCGAATTCCGCAGGCGATGTCGGCGGTGCGGGCCAGTTTCAGCAGTTTTTCGATCTCGCGCAGGTCGAACTGGCAATCGGCGTCGGTGAACCCCACCAGTTCATAGCGCGCTTCGCGAAAACCACGTCGCAGCGCTCCGGCATAGCCGACGTTTTTCTCAAGCGCGATCACGCGCACCTGGGGAAAGGGGCGGGACGCGTCGAGGGCCGCCTGCCGCGTGCCATCGGTGCTGTCATCGTCGATCACGAGAACTTCAAAGTCGATATCGAGAGCTGCCAGCGCGGCAACCGCCTCAGTCACAGCCTGGCGGATGACCGGTTCTTCATTGTGCGCGGGAAGAACGAGACTTATGCGTTGGCGCCCGGGGGGCATCGCAAGGTTAGGGCCGGGCGATGTCGAGACGGAAGCGAAAGAAACGGACATAGCGTCCTTGCTGTTGTCGTGAAGCACTTCTGATCGAATGTCAGGTGACGGACGGAACCCTCCTGGTTGCCGACCGTGGCTGCGAGCGGAATGCGGGGGGGTCTGTTACGCGAAACGAGGTTTTGCGTCAAGCGGGAAAGCCGCAAATCCAGCGGGGCGCATGCTTTAGCCTGCCCCATGCCCTGCCGGGGCGCTCGCAAACGCCTGAGAAACCAGCCCATTCGGGGCCGCATCACGTCCCGGTCGAACTCGCCGGCCCAAGTCATACGATAGCGCACCTTACGTAGGTCAGCCTTTCCAGGCTGACGAAATCAAGGTGATTTCAGCGGCATCGGACTGCCGGCGTCAGGCTCGAAAGCCTGACCTACATAAAACGGCGTTTTCGTGGTAACTGCCCCTATTTGACGTCCCGTTTCGGCCAGTTCAGATGCCGGTGCAGAAAGTCGTAGGTTTTGACGCCGTTGATCTTGTGCGGACCGTTGAAGAATTCGATCTCGGCCTTGTCCCCCAGCCCCAGCACGTCGTAGTGCCTGAAGACTTTGGCGAACTCCCAGGCCACCCATTCGTCGGGGGCTACCCCGTCGTGGTGGCCGCGCTCGACCATGAACGGCCGCGGCGTCATCAGGTACGACAGCTCGGCATAGTTCGCGGTGTGCCCCATGTTCCATTCGAAAATCTCGTACTCGCCGGTGAAGATGTAACTGTACGGGTCGGAGACGGTGGTGTTCTTCACGACCCATTCGTTGAAGTCGGCCGAGCAGATCGACAGGCAGTAATCCTGGAGCATCGGCGGGACGCGGACGGCCGTCTTGCCGCCGTACGACAAGCCGTAAAACGCGATCCGCTTGGGGTCGACGTTGGGCAGTGTTTTCAAAAAGTCGATCGTGCGCTGATGCTGCGGAATGATGTAGCTGAACAACGAGCGCTTGAGCGGGTTGCTTTTGCGCTGCAGCGTGCGGAACCGATCTTGTCCGCGGTAGGGGTTCTGCGGGGCATAGGTGATGAAGCCCCGATTGGCCAACTCGGCGGTGAATGCCGAGTAGTATTTGAAGCCGTCGACTGTTTTCGAGATCGTGTCCATCGGCACCCCTTCGAGACCGTGCTGGCAAACGACGACCGGGCGTTTTTCGCCCGGCTGCAGGTCTTTGGGCAGCAGCAAGATGCCCCCGGCAATGACGTCAGGGTAGACGTCGATCATGACTTCGTAGCCGACGAAGCCCGGCTCGTCGAGCACCTGCCGCGTGCGGACGTTGGGGTCCATGGTCGGATCGGGGAGCCGGCCGATCATCTCGTCGTAGACCATATCGCGGTACTTCTGTGCGGTGGCGACCCATGTTTCGACCGACGTGCGGTCGGCTGCCGACCAGGCCGAATCGCGTGCCCGCGCCGAGCCGCGCATGAGTTTCTGGGTAAACTCGACTAGTTCGTCGAACTGGCGCTTCTGGCGCAGGTCGGGGTCGAAGTTTTTGCGGAGGTTTTTTTGGGGGGCACCGCTGACCTTGAATGGCTTGACGTTTGTCCGCTGAAGCAATTCGACGAGCAAGGACTTGAGCGAGTCTTGACTTCCCGGCGGTCCATTCCCCTTGTCGCTCGAGAGGACTTTGAATCGTCCGGCGACCGGCAGCATTCGATGAATTTCCGCGGCTTTGACCCCCTCCTCACGAGCAGATTCGACTGTCGGCGTTATGATCCTGCCGGGAGCGGCTCCGCCGCTGCGACCGGTTTTGACAGCGGGCGGTCCTGTCACTTCGGGTGCCGCGGCCGTTTCGACGATCAGGACTCGCGGAAAGACCAGGCTGGCCAGTTCGGCGTCGCCGAATTCCCGCAGCAGCGCCCAGACATTGCGATAGATCGGCTCCTGCCACAGGTTCTCGCGGGGGCCGAAGTATCCGCTGACAAGGGTCGCGTCGATTCGCACGTCGATGGCCGCGCTGTACAGTGCCAGCAAGCCCCCCTCGCCGACACCAGCCACGCCGATCGGCACGTCTTTGTTCTGATCGGCATTGAGCCGCGTGAACTGATCGACGGCGGCCATCACCTTCTGCACTTCATAGCCGATGATGTGCCGGCCCATCTCGAACGCCTGCCGATAGATGAACTCGCGGTGCGGCTGGTTGGTATAACGCACGTTGGGATTGCCCGAGAACGTGTCGTCGCGGCTGATGAGCGTGGGGATCAGCACCTGGCAGCCGTTTTCGACCAGCCGTCGCGCGAACTGCGATTCGGGCGCCACCCCTTCGACCAGACCGACGATCTGCTCGGGGGTCCAGTCGGCATCGGGCAGAGCCACGATGCGGGCGACAGGGGGTTCGTCCGGTTCGAGCAGCAACCCCTCGGCGGTAACTCCCTCAAGTACGGGCCAGCGAACTGACTGAATGGCGTAGCCCGTCCCTTTCCCGATCACGGAGGGCTGGTTGGTCGTCGCGAGCAATTCCAGCCCGTTGGCTTCAACACGGGGGTCGATCGCGCCCAGGATCGTCCGCAGCCGCTCGCGGTTGGGGGCAATGCTCTTCTCGTACGCCTCGGCGCTGCTGTAATCCCGCTTCCACATTTTCTCGCGGCCGGCGACCGACGCGGCGAGTTCTCTCAAACAGAAGCGGTCGATGCCATCGACCATGATCACATCCAGCGGCTGCTCGATGGTCAAGGGCTTCGTGCCGGGCAGCGGATCGGCGACCGCGATCGCAGCGAACCAACCGCATACCAGAAAACCGAGCACAATCGCGAGCCGTCGCGCCGACATGGTGAAATCTCCCAAAGGCGAATGAACAAATCCGAGACGGATTCTATCAGCCGCGGCGGAACACTTCAAAACATCAGCACATGTCGAAGCGACGGCGTCGGCGCTTTTGCCTGCAACGGGCGGGTGCTGTGGAAACAGCCCCGAGCCTCGGGTTGGAGCGCAGTCATCGCGGAACGCGGCAGGATGCCGCGGCTACGGTCGGCCGGCGCTTCGACGCGGGGCCACGCGGAACTGGCCGCCCCCTGCTGTTCCGGAAACCGGGTTGGCGTTGAGAGTCACACCCTCTTCGGCCGGCGGCAGCAACTGCTTCAGCAGTTTAGCGATCTCTCGATGAACGTGCGGGGTCTGTTTGACCAACAAGGCCCCTTTGACACTTTGGATACCCACCCCCTTCTCGTTCCACGAGTCCGGGGCGATCATTTTGGAAACAACCGGCACCAGTTCTTCGGCGGAAAACTCGAACGTCTGATAGGCCTTGAGCGTGATGATCGGCGCCGCTTTGCCCCGGTCGGAGTCTTCAAGCTGCTTCTCAGCCAGTTCATCGAGATCGTCGAGAAGCGCGGCAACACGCGTTTGAATGCCCTGGCTCTGCCGGCAGATCAAAACGCCCCCGCTGTGAGCAATGGAGCCCTGGCCCTCGGTATCAACCCACGAAGCCGGCTCGATGCAGGCGGTGATGGCGGCCATCAGATCGTCGGGATCGTGACCGGCATCGAGCAGGTTCTGGACGTCGAATGTCAGCGTTTCAGAAAACTTTGCCGCTTTAGTGCGGGTTGTGATTTTCAGCACTTCATCCTGAACGACCCAATCGAGTTCAAGCGGTTCCAGCAGCAGATTGAGTGCCGATTCGAAGCGAACGCCGGCGAGTTTCAGCGTGAGCGGGATATCGATCGACATCCCGTCGTCCAACAGGGCCGCGCGGTCGACCCAAATATTGATGCTGTGGTAGTCCCGGAAGTATTTGACGACCTCTTCCAGCGGGGTCTCGTCGAAGTCGAATTCAGTCGGCGCCGAGAGCGCCCGTTCGATTCGCTCTTCGGCCAGGTCTTCGTCGTCTTTGAGCCGCAGGTCTTTGAGTTCAGGCAGCGACTTCACCCGCCCCGGTCGCGTGCCGCGGGGCAGAGCCGTGTCGGGCGCCGCTTCAGGCGTGAGCGTCTTTTTTGTTTGCGCTGTCGGGCGATTGTGGAATTTGGGCGCGTCGGCACCCGCATCGCTGTAAAGCTGCGCGGCAGCAACGCCGACCGACAACACAATGACGCCGACGACGAACCACGACCGGGCGGTGCGAGACATGGCAGACCTTTGCGAAAGTGGAGCAGACGCAGTGGAACAGGCAAAGTCGAACAGGCAAAGTGACGATGCGACGCGATCCGATGCCGGCGAAAAGAAATCGTCCGTGTGGAAAATTCTCTTTCGCGGGCTCGATGGGACCATTTCTACTTCTACTGTCGGTCGTTCATTTGCGTTGCTTAACGCGTAGTGGGGCCAGGCGTTTGCGTTGTTTCCAGTGATAGAAGCGTGCGAGTTCGTTGCGTTGGAGGCGTCGCGTGATATTGCGAGAGACGAGTTCCCGGTCGTCGC
>SIAF01000119.1 GCA_009691905.1 Planctomycetaceae bacterium
GCCTGGCTGAACCGATTCACTTTATCGCTGCTCAAGCAGCACCCGGGCAAAGACAGCCTGGCCATGAAACGCCGCTGCTGCGGATGGAATGAGAAATTCCTCGTGCAAACCCTCACAGGAATAACGACTTAGTGGGCGCTGGCCCTGGGAGAATCTCCTCCCGGTAGCGCGAAACAGAAGAAGCAAAAATCAGCAAATGGCATGGGTGCCAACCATACGCACGAATTGGCAGCGCCCGATGAGGTAGCTGAGCGTTCGCGCCTTTGTCGTGACGACATGTTACGGATGAAGATTGTGGACAAGCAACGATGGCTCTTACCGGCTCTATTCGGCCTGCTGTCGGTGTGTCGAGTACAACCTGTCAGACGCGCAGGCTGTGGCATGCGTCAGCGAGTACGCCACACTAAAGCCATTCCCGACGGAGTGGTCGACGGATGACATCCTGCGTCGCGTGCGGGACGCCGAACTGGCATGTGAAAGGGGATCTGTTGTGGACTCAGACAAAACCTTATTATCCGCACCGGTCAGCATCCGAACCCTGATGGCGAGTTATCCTGAATTGCGGTCACCCGTAATCCACGGCCTGTAGCGGCTGGGCGAGACCATGAACATCATTGCTGCCCCCAAAGTCGGGAAAAGCTGGCTCGTGATCGACCTGGCGCTGGCCATCGCTTCGAATCAACTCTGGCTGGGAATGTTCGAGACAATCGGTGGACCTGTCTTGATCCTCGATAACGAGCTTCACGCTGAAACGGTTGCCAGCCGAATCCCGAAGGTCGCCGCCGCCCGCGGGCTTGACCTAAATACCGTCGCCGAAACCGTGTTTGTCCAGACACTTCGGGGAAAATTGCAGGACATCAAGGCGCTCGGCAATTATTTCCGAACGTTTCCGGCAGGAAAATTCAAAGTCATCATCATCGATGCTTTCTATCGTGCGCTGCCCCCGGGGATCGACGAAAACGACAATGCGGCGATGGCCGCCGTCTACAACACGATCGACGACTATGCCGACCACCTAGGATGCTCGTTCATACTGATCCACCACGCCAGCAATGGGAATCAAGCCAATAAGGCTGTCACAGACATTGGGTCTGGCGCCGGCAGCCAGAGCCGAGCCACCGATACACACCTCGTGCTACGGCCGCATAAGGAGGATGGATGCGTCGTTTTGGAGGCAGCCGTCCGCTCCTGGCCGAGCGTCGATTCCAGATGTTTGCGCTGGAATTTCCCGATCTTTATTCCGCAAGGCCCGATTGATGCGTGCGACAAACTGGTCTGATGGCGGCAGAAAGGCGATCGACAAAGCTGCAACGACGGTCGCGTCGACTTTTCGAAAAGAAAAGGCCGTCAGCCTGATTGAATCGCAGACCGGGGAGACGTGGTCACGTCTCCAAGACTTTCCTGATCTGGCGGCAGTACAGCTTCAACCGCTCGAAAGCCGCATTGAAGACCTCCGGAATCACATCGACGTCCGATTCACAGATGTCGATGAGCAATCTCAGGTGGGTATTGATCGATTGAGTGACGGGCCGCGGCCGTTGTTTTACTTCTCGCTGCTGGTTGCAAGTTTCCAGGTCGAACAGCAGGTCGTTGCCAAGGAAGACGACGATTCTGATGACTCGGAGTCCGAAGAACCATTTTCTGACGATGCGCTGAGTCCACCGACCTTGACGGTCTTTGCCGTCGAGGAACCGGAGAACCATCTTTCGGCCCATTATCTCGGACGGGTTGTCGAACTGTTGAAGGAGCTCTCGTCTGAGGCTGCTGCCCAAGTGGTTCTGACGAGCCATTCACCGGCGATTCTCGGTCGTGTTGACCCGGCCCACGTCAGCCGTGTCACTTTGCAGTAAGCAGACGTACCGCTACGGTCGCTTCAAAGTGATCCAGAAGCCGGCGCGCGCGCCGGGCGTCGTGACAGCGTTCTTTTTGCACCGAAACGACCCGTGGCAAGAGATCGACGTCGAGTTCCTGGGATCGGACACGACCAAGTTACTGGTCAACGCTTACTTCGATCCTGGGAATCCGGGCGCTCAGTGCAATTTCGGGAACCGGGGTACGCCTGTTGTAATTGACCTCAACTTTGATGCAGCGGAAGCCTTCCATCGGTATGCCGTCGAGTGGGAGCCGCACGAGCTGAGGTGGTTCGTGGACGACCACCTGATACACGTAAGAGCCTTTTGGGTGCCTACGCCGATTCCGAACTTGCCGATGGCGGTGTTCTGCAGCATCCGGCCGCCACGAGCGAGCGAGCTGGCTGAAACGCTCAGGCACTCTGAGCTACCGGCCATGAGCGAGTTAAGACGCATGAAGGTGTGGGAATGGTGCGCAACCCCGCCTGATCGCCCACCGATTGTCAAAGAGACAGCGGCCGTGCTCTGCAGAGACAGGCGCCTACGGCCAGGCCAGGAAGCGTCTGCCCGAAGAGTTCTTCTCGGACGTGGCGCGCCGGACTGGACGGGTGCTTGAATCCAACGTGGACCCGCGGTGGCTGTGGAAATCCCACCGCGTTTACATCTATGACGGATCGTCAGTCTCGATGCCCGATACGGCGGAAAACCAGCGCGCGTACCCGCAACCCATCGTGCAGAAGCCCGGCCTGGGTTTTCCTCTCGCACGAATCGCCGCCATTTTCTCGCTCGCCTGTGGGGCAGTTCTTGATGTGGGCATCTGCCGCTACGCCGGCAAGGGACAAAGCGAACTGGGGATGCTGCGCACGTTGTGGAACCTGTTTCTCCCCGGCGACGTCAGGTGAGCCTTAGCGTTAGCCGCCTCGCCACAGCAATTCTACCAAGTCTGCAGAGAGATGTGGGCTAACCGATTGTCTTTCAACCTGCGGTGGCAGGGAGTACCGTATTCGTGGCGACGGAATCCGGCAGCGTGTTCGGCATCGAGACAGGTGATTCTCGCGACGACGGCTGGTTCATGTGGGGCGCCAACTCGGTCCATACGGGCGCCGTGCCGACTGAGAAAAGGAACAAATAGCCGTAGCCAACCCCTCGCGTCGACGGGGCGGACCGCAATTCCGCCGTGGGATTCGATCACTGCAACTGGTACGATTCACGTCGGCGCAAATCTGCATACGCCGATGAATTAACCGCGGAGGCGAATCATGCCCGGATTAACCCGCTGCCGAATCGCGCGGCTTGGATGGCTCGTTCTCGTCTTTTCGCTGCTTCCTGCCAGCGGCTGTGGTTCAGGGAAGCCAGATTCGGTTCCTGTTGCTTCGAAGCCGACGGGACAGGAAAGCGCCAAAGCCGACGCGGGCCAAAGTGTCGTTGATGCCGACTCCGCGGCGGCCGGTGCTCAGAATACCGAAGCCGAGTCCGATGACGCGGATGAATTGCTTCCGGGTTCAAAGGGCCCAGTGGTACGTCTCGGGACCATCCCAACCCTAAGACTGTCGCATTCGACAACCGCGTCGGCGCAAGAAGCCAGCGAAATCAAGCAACTCATTCGCAAGCTCGCGGCGATTGAAAGTCCCGATTTTGGCCTGTCGGGTACGATGAGTGGACAAGCCTTCTTGCCAATTGAAGGGAAGACGGAGCACGGCGCGTTCCTGTTCACGAATCATCAACTCAAATCGTCGCCTGAACTTCGCAAGCTCGTCGAACTCGGACCGAAATCGCTGCAATTTCTGCTCGCAGCACTCGACGACAAGACACCGACGAAGCACGTCATGCGCCACGAAGGCGGTCTTGGGGTGATGGAATTCACAAACGAACTTTGGGGCAATCCCCTCAACAAGACCGAGCTCAAAGTCCTCGGCCCGAGGCGACAGCGGTTCAATCTGGACGGTCAGCACGTGAGCGAGCATACCGTGAAGATCGGTGACGTCTGCCTCGTCGCGATCGGACAGATTGTCGGACGAGGCTATCAGGCCGTGCGGTACCAGCCGACCGCCTGCATCATGCTCAACAGCCCGACGCACGACGCGAAACTGTGCCGCCAGGTGCGCGATATCTGGGGGAGCTCCGACGCCGGGCAGACGCTGCTGGACTCGCTGCTCCGCGATTACTCTACGGAAGGGATCTTCAATGGAAAATCGCTGGACGGCTGGGGCTTGGGAGCAGGACTCCAGGTCGATGCGGCGATGCGCCTGCTTTATTACTTTCCGGCCGAATCAGCCGACTTGATCGCCGAGCGGCTCGACAAACTGGATGTCGGCGCCAACGGTCCCGGCGGTGGATCGATGCACACTCCGAAAGACCTTGATGGTTTCATGAAACAGTGTGTCGCAAACGGTGTCCGGGCAGACGAATTCGTCAAAGCCACCGCATGGTGCCGTGAACCGAAAATCAAAGCGGCCATGCTGCGAATATTCAAACGGGCAACAGATCCCGATGTCGTCCAAGCCTCGATGCGATCGGTCGGACCGGACAGCCCGGAAACAATCCGCAACCGGGTTTCTCGTATGATCGACGATCTGGCCGAAGAGAGCGGAGGCCCCTTCGGTGACGGCTATAACTTACTGATCTCGCTCGGTGAATTCGGTGGCATTGAAGCCAAGCCGATTTTTCAGAAATACCTGGGCGTCCGGACCGTACTTCACTGCCGTGCGACGTGTCACGCTTTGCGAAAGGTCCGCCCTGAATGGGCAGCCGAATTATTGGCGCCCTTGCTCGATGATCAGCGCGAGGCCGATGGCTGGAACTATGCCGTGAATCCGAAGCAAAATGAACCACGGTTGCCGATTCGAATCTGCGATGAAGCGGCGGAGTCGATTGCTGCAGCAAACAAGAACCTCCGATTTGAAATGCACGGCACGCACGCCGATCTCGATCGTCAGATCAAAGTCATCATGGACGGACTGCGCGACGAATAAGCCCAATGGCGAAGTCGACGCACAGGTGGGCAAAAAACAGGTCCTCGACGCGGTGCGACATGTCCTCAGTCGTAGACCAGATTTCGAAAGCTCTCGCTTGGGTCCTGGCGGCACCCAATTTGGTCCCGTCGTCGGCCGGATCAGCCCGCAACCAGGACGTCTCCTGCAATCTGCGCGGCGACCAAAGCCGCACGGCGATCTGGAGTCGTCGCGTCCGCATTCGGCAAGACTGCCAAGGTATTTACATCGTGCCGCCCATTGAGCATTAATTGCGGTTCGTTGGATTCTGGCGCGATGAGACATCTCGAAGGTAAGGTTGGATATGTCGCAAGAGATTTTACTGCGGGGAGTAGTTCCCATCATCCCGACCCCCTTTCGGGACGATGAGTCGATTGACCTGCAAGGCATAAACTCATGCGTGGAATTCGCCGTCCGGTGCGGGGTCTGTGCCGTGTGTTTGCCGGCATACGGAAGCGAGTTCTACAAACTGACCGAAGCGGAGCGACGTCTGGTGGTCGAAACGGCTATCAAGGCGGCCGCCAGGCGCGTGGGAATCATCGCGCAGTCGAACCATCCGTCCGCGTCCTGCGCCGCCGATTTGGCCCGGCGACATGAGGAACTGGGGGCCGACCTGATCTCGTTCGCGATCCCCCGGCTCTTCGCGCTTCCGGCCGCCGATCTGCTCGACTATTGCCGCACCGTATGTCGGGCGGTGCAGCGGCCGGTGTTGATCCAGGACTTCAATCCGGGCGGACCGACAGTGGGCGCCGAATTTGCCCGCGCGCTTCACGACGAGTGCCCGAACTTCCGCTACTTGAAACTCGAAGAACCGCTGATGTCGGGCAAAGTGCGTGCGATCCGCGAGGCGACTCAGGATCAGATCGGAGTGCTGGCAGGCTGGGGCGGCATGTACCTGCTCGACCTAATCCCGTCCGGCATCTGTGGCTTGATGCCGGGCTTGGGGCCGGCCGACCTGCTGCAAAAGATATGGCAACTCGGGACCGGGGGGCAAGTGGATGCGGCCCTCGATCTGTTTGAGCACTTGTTGCCGCAACTTGTGTTTTCCTTGCAGAGTATGGAACTGTTTCTCTGCTTGGAGAAGCGGCTGCTGGCGCTCCGCCAGGTGTTGAATGAATCCAACATCCATGTGCGTCGTCCCACCTGGACTCCGGACGCCGAGGCCCTGGCGCACGGGGATTTTCTCAACCGGCGCGTGCTGGCGGCGGTCGAACGGTCTGTGTCACGTATGTCATGAATTGAAGAATTTGCCCCTATCGAGTCGTTTTGGAGCCGTCGCCGATAGCGAGTCACCCGCACGAGACCTGTCAGAAGGAAACTCTCATGAACCGCAATCAGGCATCATTTGCGATCAGTTTCTGCTGTCTGCTCATGCATTGTCTCTGCATGCCGCAAGCGGCACCAGGCGAGTGGCAAGAACATCAAATCCGTCAAGGGGACGGCCAAGGCGGCTGGGTCGATCGGCCCGCTCAACGTCAAGTGCTCAAGCATCCGGACGCGAATCATACAATGCCCTTCGGGCTCGCCAGCATGGACAACGGTGAACTCGTGATCCTGTGCAGCCGGGAAAAGACGGACGCGAAAGGCCGTACCGTGCAGGCCGTCATTTCCTTCAGCAAGGACGGCGGCGCAACTTGGTCCGATTTCATGAGTGTTCCTGGAACCACCGATCGCCCAATGCTGTTGACCGATCTGGGACAGGGCCGGCTTTCGTTCCTGGCCCCGCGGCGTTTCTTCAGCAGCGACTACGGTCGCACCTGGCCCGAGGCCGTCGATCATCCGCTGACGAAAGCCGGTATGACCTTCGGCGTCGAAGGAAACGCGTGGGTTGACCGCGATGAACAAGGCCGGGCGAAGGCCATTCTTGAAGTCGGCTGGCACTATGCGCCCGGCAAAGTTCACCCCAAGGACGATGCGACAGGACAGTTTCGTCGTTCCCTCGACGGCGGCAAGACCTGGATCGACGAGGTGACTCCGCCGCAGTGGAAATACATCGTCGAACACAAGGGCAAGAAGTGGCCGCGCGGTGTCAGCGAGGGTGCGATCGCCCGCGCCGCCAACGGAGACCTGGTGGCTGCCCTGCGGACTGACATGCCGCCGAAGTATTTTGATGGTCCTCATGACGACAGCCTGGAAGGAACCGCTATCTCGATTTCCAAGGATGATGGGCGGACTTGGTCGGAGATGCAATTTCTCTTCGAGGCCGGGCGCCATCATGCCAATCTGCAACGGCTGTCCAACGGCGATCTAGTCTGCACTCTGGTCGTGCGGGACGACATCCAGAGGGGGAAACGAGCGGAAGGCCAACTGACCAGTCGTCGCCGCGGCTGCGATGCACTCGTCAGCCGGGACCACGGGCAGACCTGGAACCTCGAACGCCGTTATGAACTTGACGGATTCGATTACCTGCGTGAGGACGGCTACTGGGTCGACGGCAAGGTCGGCCACGTGGGCGCCGTTGCCCTGCCCGATGGCCAGATGCTCTGCACGTATGGCGACTATCAGCGCGGGGCTGCCTTGGTCAAATGGAAGCCGGATGGGGTGCCCGCCGGACCGAAAGGCCAGCGTTGAAGCAACGCGGCGCGGGGCATGACGCATTTTACGGACCAAACATTATGACTGATTTGCCGAGATCCCTCCGAGTTGTCGTGGCTGGACTGTACTTCGGTTTGGCGTTTACGACCGGTCGTTCAGCGACCGCCGCCGCCGATTCCGGAGAATCACCGGCGACCATTTTTTACGTTTCCACGCATGGCAATGAGCAGTGGTCAGGTCGGCTGCCGGCGCCTGCCGCCAAGCAGCAGGACGGCCCGTTCGCGACGCTGACCGCGGCGCGGGATGCGATTCGGCGCTTGAAATCGACGAACGCCTTGCCGGGAGCCGCGGTGGTGATGGTCTTGGAAGGGACTTACCATTTGAGCGAACCGCTGGTGCTGACTGTCGAGGATACCGGCACGGAGCAACAGCCCATCACCTACACCGCCTATCCCGGACACCATCCGGTGCTCAGCGGCGGCAAGGTGATCGGCGATTGGAAACTGTCCACCGGCAAGATCGTCGCAGCCAATTTGCCCGACGTTCAGGTGGGCCGCTGGAAGTTTCGTCAACTGTTCTTCCGCGGCGAGCGTCAAGTTCGGGCGCGCTGGCCGAATCCCGATCCGGCGGACCCGCTTTACAGCGGCTGGGCGTTCATCGCAGAGGCATCGGCCAATGAGAAAGCGGAACCGAACACGTATCGCTACGCCGCGGACCAAGCCGTGAAGCTCTGGTCGCATCCGGATCAGGCGGAAGTCCACGTGTTTCCCTGGTATTGCTGGGTGAATGACATCATCGGCCTGAAATCAGCGGACGTCGCCGGTCAGACCATCACACTGACCAGGCGGCCCCATTTTGATTTCATGCCGTTGCTGTCGGGCAACCGGTTCTGCGTCGAGAACGTTTTGGAAGAGCTCGATCAGCCCGGCGAATGGTGTCTCCGCACCGACACCGGCACGCTGTATTTCTGGCCTCCGCAAGAAATCCAGCCTGGCGACGTCATCGCCCCGGTGCTGGATACGCTGATCGAACTGCGCGGGACATCGAAGTCGCCGATGCGGCACATCACCATTTCCGGGTTGACGTTCTCTCATACCCGTACGACATTTCCGGACCATCAACATGCGTCGCATCACTCGCCGGCGCTGTATGGCGCGGGGATCACGCTGAAGCATTGCGACGGATGCCGGATCGAAGGCGACCGGTTTGTGATGCTGGGAGGCGACGCCGTGCGGTTGCACGGCGCGAATGCCCGCAACGAAGTGATCGGCAACGAAATCAGCCACATCGGTGGCGCGGGGGTCGTGCTGACCAGCGACGGGGCGATGAACGCGGAAACGTGGACCGATCAGGCCGTGCTGCGCAGGCATTCCACCGGCTATCCGAAACTGATCCGCAACGTCATCTCCGACAATGACATTCACCACTGCGGCCAGATCAAGAAAAACTGCGGCGGCGTGCAACTCTTCGCCGTCAACAGCGTCGATACGGTCATTTCCCACAACCGCATCCACGACATGTCGGACAAGGGCATGGTCATGCAGGATGGCTTCGGCCGGTTCATCGTCGAATACAACGACATGAATCAACTGGGGCAGGAAATCGCCGATACTGGCGGCATCATGATCAATCGCTGGTTCGTTCTGCAGGACGATCCCGAATTGTCGCAGGGGAACCTCATCCGGTTCAATCTCATTCGGAACTGCATCGGTTGCGGCGCCTATTCCGAGCAGCGGCATCCGAAAGGGGAAGGCGACCGCACGACCGCCCAGGGCCGCCTCTGGACTCCGTATTACACCTGGGGAATCTATTTCGACAATTCCGGCATGGAGAACAGGGTCTTCGGCAACATCGTCGTGTCGACCGTGCTGGGAGCCGTAGCCTTACCGGTCGGCGCTCCGAAGAACAACTGTGTCGAGAACAATATTTTCATCGGGAGCAGCGGGAATCAACTCGATCTGCGTATGAGCGGTGAGAAGAACCGTTTCCGGCGGAACATCATCTACTACTCGGACCCGAAGTCGATGCTGCTCGCCGCTCAGCCTTCCACCAAGGCGTCGATTTCTGAGTGCGATCACAATCTCTATTTTCTCTCGACCGGCGAGGCGATGTCGATCCGCGGGATCGGATCACTGAACGATTGGCAAAAGATCGGGTTTGATCAGCATTCGCTGGTCGCGGACCCGTTGTTTGTCGACGCCAAACACGGGGACTACCGTCTTCGGCCCGAATCCCCCGCCTTCGCGCTGGGATTCCAACCCATCCCGGTGGAAAGGGTGGGCCCTCGACCCGGGAAAACAATCCACAAGGTAATCGTCCCATGAAACGGATCATCGTCACCGGAGCCAAAGGGGGCACGGGTCGCAGCATTGTCGCCGGGCTGCGTGCCGGTGGTTATGACGTTCTCGGCGTGGATATCGTCGCGCCGGTCCCGACGGAGGCGGGCTACGTCCGCCTGGATCTGCGTGACGCGAACGGCCTCAATGATATTTTCGCCGGTGCCGATGGGATCGTGCACTTCGGCAGCTATCCCACCGACAGCTGGTGTTCCGCCACCGAGGCGTTTCAGAACCTGATGCTAGGCGGCTTCAATGTACTGCAGGCGGCGGCCAACACCGGCATCAAGCGGCTTGTCATGGCCTCCAGCATCATGACGTACGGCGACCTCACGCGGCAGCCGACGTTGCCGATCACGGAAGACAGCCCGCTAGTCCCGCAGAGCATTTACGGTTCGTCGAAACGGCTGCAGGAGATTCTCGCCGCTGACTATTGCCGGTGGCATGGCCTGTCGGTCGCCGCGTTGCGATTGAGCCGCATCGTCTATGAAGGATGTTACGAGTGGCGATTGAAGCAGCACACGGAATCGGAGCTGTCGGCGCTCAGCGTGTTGTGGAGCTATGTTGATGCCCGCGATGTGGCGACCGCCTGCCAGGCGTGGCTGGAAAGCGATTGCACCGGATTTGAAGTGTTCAACGTCGCGGCGGAAAATACCTGCATCGAGACTCCGATCGCCGACTTGTTGCGAAAGTGTTGCCCGCAGATCACGGACATTCGAACTCCGTTCGCCACGGATCAGACGCCGTTCGACAGCGGCAAATTGCGACGCACCCTCCATTGGAATGCCCGTTACGACTGGAAAGACCTGCGAGCGGACTATCAGAACTTCGTGCGAAACTGATATTGTCGCCGACAGTCCGTAGGATAATTCTTCGCACCACGACAAGCGTCCTGTGAGTTGAACCATGCACGTCGACTGGAAACTCGTCGCAAGGGGGATCATCGCGCCGGAAGGCCCGGCAGTGGATCTCAACGGGCGCATCACGCTGGTCAGTCGCTGGACGGGGAAGGTCGTCCGAGTCAATTCTGCCGGCGGCGTCACCGATCTGGTGCACACGGGCGGGAAGCCGCAATCCGTCACCTGGACGCCTGCGAAACGGCTACTGCTGGCTGACGCCAAAAATCACGCGTTGCAGGAGATCAATCCCGACACCGGTTCTCTCAGCACCATCGCCGATTCCGTGAACGGCCGGCAATTTCTCGGGCCGAATGATCTGGTGGTGGGCGACAACGATGTTGTTTATCTCACAGATCCCGGCCTGGAGATGGAAGCGCCTGGACAAATCGTGCGGATCGAACTTGCCAGCGGACGGACCTCGCTGCTGGCGGAAGGTCTGCGGTTTCCGAACGGCATTACGATCACCGCCGACGGCCGCTGGTTGATGGTGGCGGAAAGCATCACTCACCGCGTGTTACAATTCGAGTTGCTGGAACACGGCAGCCGGTTGGGGCCGGGCGAGATCTTTTGTGAATTCGCCGACCATCATCCCGATGGCATCGCGTTCGATGCCGAGGGCAATCTGCTGGTCGCTCTGTGCGGCGGCGGCACGCTGGAAGTGGTTTCTCCCCAGGGAAAAATTACGGCATCGATTCCCACCGGCGGCAAGAACACCACAAATTGCGTGTTTGGCGGTCCTGATTTCCAGACCTTATTCGTCACCGACGACGATCAACAGGCGGTCCTCTCCACGCGCTGGGGTGTGTCAGGGCAGACACGTTATTCCCGCAGCCAGACGAATGGAGCGACACGATGAAACGAGATCGCACCTCCCCTGCGCCGGTCGTTCCTTCACGCACGAATCCCGGCCGAACGCTCAGGCAGCGATTTCGGGCCGGTGGCGTGCTCATCGGCGGTATCCTGACCGAATACGCCCGGCCGTCGCTGGTGAAACTCTATCTTCACGCCGGGTTCGATTTTCTCTACATCGAGTACGAACACGGCTGTTTTGACATGCCTGTGCTGGCCGACACCGTGCTGTGCGCCCGCGACAACGGGTTGTCGGTGATCGCCAAGACGCCAACACTCGATCGGGCCGAAGTCGCCAAGCTGTTGGAGAGCGGCATCGTCGGCATCCAACTTCCGAGAACCGAGTCTCGCAGCGATGTGGAAACCCTGCGAAGTTATCTGAAGTTTCCGCCAAACGGCTCGCGGGCCATCGCCCCCGGCTACGGCAGCAGCGAATACCTGCAACCGCCCGACTGGTCCGCCTGGATGCAGGAGCAGAACGAGGAGACGTGCCTAGTCGTGCACATTGAAACCCGCCAGGGTTACGAACACGCGGAGGAAATCATCAGCACGCCGGGCGTCGACATGGTGTACGTCGGTCCCGGTGATTTCTCAATCGAGCTGGGCCATCCCGGAGAATACGATCATCCCGACGTTGCCGGACCGATGCTGGAGATTCTCAATCTCTGCAAGAAATACGGCATCCCATTCGGTACAACGGCGTCTGGACCGGCGTCGGCGAAAAAGCTGGTCAAGCGCGGTGCCCAGTTTTTCGAGGCCGTGGATGAACTGACGCTGATCGCCGAAGGAGGCCGGCGATTCGTCGAGGAGTATCGCAAGTTCTGTTCGTGACCGGCGCGATTTCCAGCGACTGATCTTCAGGAAACGATTCACCGGCGATGTCATCCCCATCTGAACCCCCGTTGAAAGTGACTCCCGGTGCGGCGCGGCTGCCGGTCGTGATTCCGGTAGCGATCATCAGCTTCTTCTATTCGGCGGTGTTGGACTATGCCTTACCATTGTATTTCAGCGCCCAGAGCGCGGCGGCCAGCGCGGGGGGCATGACTTACCCCGACGATCTCTGGTCGCAACTCTCGAAATATCAAGTGATGCCGTGGATCATCGGCCCCCTCGTCGCCGGACTGTGCGCCCGCAGATACGGCGAGCGCATCGTTTGGAGCATCGCGCTTACCGGTCAGGTTCTTGTGCCGCTGGCATTGCTTTTGGAACCCTCGCCTCAGGTCGTCCCCTTGCTCGCTCTATGGCAGGGGATCACCGGCGCGTTGATGTGGATCGCCGGCGTTTCACTGATTCAGATGGTGCCCTTGGCAAAAAAGGGGTTGGCCAATGGACTCATGATGGCGGCCCTCGGATTGGGGAGCGTATTCGGTCCGATGACGGGCCGGTTGCTGCTGTATCGTGGAGAACTGTGGGAGTCAGGCCATGCCGGAGAATGGGGAACGTTTTTTTCTCGGCTTCTCAACTTCAGCCAATTCGTCTCCACGCCCGAGGTTCCCGATTTTCAGGTCATTTTCCTGATGCTTTCGGCGAGCACGCTGTTTTGCGGAATTCTCGTGGGCGGTTGGGGCCAGCACTCGGGTCGCTTTGAACACGATCCCGTTCCCGGATGGGGGGAAGCGCTCAACGATCTGGGCCGACTGGTCCGCATCAGCCGGTTCTGGGCACTGGTGATCACGCTGTGTCTGTTGGGCGGACCGGTGTTTCAAGCGTCGAATCAGTTTTTGCCATACCGAGCGGAACATTTGGGGTTAAAAAGCGGCTCGCAAGACTCCGGGTGGATCTGGCTGACGTTGTTAAAGACGCTGATGTGGCTGCCGGGCGGCGCGGCCGTCGGCTTCTTAGCAGGCCGACGGGCGCCGGGGGTTGCCGCGGTGCTGATGGTCGGAACCTTTTCGCTGATGGCGCTGGGCATCGGCTTCAGCCAGACCGCATGGCAATTGTTCGCCAGCGTCGCCGTGTTTGAATTCGTCCGGCAATTCATGCGCTGGTCTCACGCCGGTTATCTGTCGGAGCACATGCCGCCTGGATTGCGGTCGACCGCGATCGGCTGTTCGATCACATTTTCCGGGTTGGGAAGCACGATCTTCGGCTGGCTGGCCGCGGCGATCTGGGACCCGACCGTCGATTCCCGCTCGCCGTTTTTCACCGCAGCGTCGCTGGGCGGACTTGCCGCTGTCGGACTATTTGTCTTCGATCGTTTCCGGCCGATTCGAGAAATCGCTGCGAAGGATGGCGGATCGCCTGTGCCACAAGCCGCCGAATTCGCGGGAGAAATCGTGTCATGAAGGTTACAGGTATCCGGGCGCATGTCATGGGCATCGCCGGTCCGGGCGGTTTGGCTCCGTCACGGAATTGGATTTTCGTCCGCGTGGAAACCGACGAAGGCCTGTTCGGCGTCGGCGAAGCCACGACGGAATACCACGAGCAAGCCGTGGTGGCAATGATCGAAGAACACTTCGCCCCGTTGCTCATCGGTCAAGACCCGACCCGCGTCCATCATGCCTGGCAGCAGATGCAGCGATTCTTCTGGTGGCGCGGCGGCGTCGTCGCGACCAGCGCGGCCAGCGGCATTGAGCAGGCGTTGTGGGACGTCACAGGCAAAGCCTGCAACCTGCCCGTCTACAAATTGCTGGGGGGCATGGTCCGAGACCGGGTCCGGATGTATGCCCGGACCGATCTGGGACTGCCGACCCATGGTGACGAAGTCCGCGCCGCCGTGGCGGAAGGGTTCGACGCCTTCAAGTTCGGACCCGGTTCCTATGTGGTTCCCTACGATGATGAACGGCAGGTCGATGTCGCCCTGTCGGCTGCAGAGGAAATTCGCAACGCCGCCGGTTCGGAGTGCGACCTGATGATCGATTGCGGCGGAATTTTCTCAATGCAGGCCGCACATCGCCTGATCGACAAATTGCGTTCCATACGAATGCTGTTCGTGGAGGAACCGACGAACATGGAGACGCCGCAGCGACTGATCGAATTGCGGCGTGCGTTTCCCGATGTCCGCATCGCCGCAGGGGAACGGCTGATGACGCGCTGGCAATTCCGAGAATGGCTGGAGCAAGGGGCGGTCGACGTCATTCAGGCCGATATCTCCCACTGCGGCGGCATCGGCGAACTTTTGCGAATTGCGGCTTACGCGGAAGTCTACGGAGTGCAGATCGCGCCCCACAATCCGTATGGACCGGTCGCATTGGCGGCGAATGCTCACGCCGCGGCATGCATGCCGAATTTCCTGATCCTGGAGCATTGCCGACACCGGCCTTGGATGGATGACGTGCAAATTCATGGACCAAGAATCGAGCAAGGCCGCATTATCCCCAGCGACCGACCGGGGCTAGGCATTGAACTCGATTGGGACTACGTCCAGAAGCATCCGTATCGACCGCTGAAACTGCGCACCTTCCACGACGGCGACGGCGGATTGCCGTTGGTTTGATGACAGATGCTATCTTCTGGTGCTGGTGTTTGAGAGATTCAGGCGATAACGACTCGGCCGAAGTTGGTTTCCGGAAGCTGACCTTCAGTTCGATCGTGACGACTCCGTCGTTTGAAGATTCAGAAAAACGGAAGCCCGCCGAGTTCGTGCTACGCTGCCGTCATTTATTCCACGGGATACGGGTCGAGGACGACGGTCCGATCTGCAATGACTTCTGTGCGTCGGTCGGATCGACAGGTGCGGCGGCGGGGACGCTGTCGCGTTGCGCAGACCGTGCCTGCCAGCAATGTGTCTGGAACCGCACATTCCGTCGCCGGGGTGATTGGCATGCCCGCTGACCGGTGTATGATCGCTGTGGTGTTAACTGCGGCGTGGCACGGAGTCCGGTGCGGAGTCGAACTGCATTCTGACCGGTGATCCATCGCGACTCGTGTTGCCCCAAGGGGGGGACGCTACGTGGGTTGATGGACGATTTGATCGGCGTTTGGCAGAATGCGAACGCTGCAGGAGATATAGAGGCGAGCGCCGCCGCGGGGTTGACTGCCGCGGCTTATCGAAAATTCCAATGGGAGCTGGCGGCCGGCTGGAGCCCCTTGTCGTCGCCAGCCATTTGAAGAGAGCCAATCATCATGATTCGAAGATCATCGTCCGTTGTCACCTGGCTGTGCCTCGTCACCCTTGGGCTCATTCCCGTGAATTCCTCCGTTGCGAATGATGACACCACCGGGAAGGTTCGATTCTACATCGGGACGTACAACAGCAAGACGAGTGAAGGGATTTATCGCTCGGAGCTGGATCTGGCGACAGGAAAGTTGTCGGAGCCGGTCCTTGCGGCACCGGCGGTGAATGCCTCTTTTCTGGCGATTCACCCGAACAAACGCTTTCTGTATGCGGTCAACGAAGAGGGAGCGGGGGGAGTTGCGGCGTACGCCGTCAACCAGGAGACAGGAAACCTGACGTTGCTCAACCAGCGGTCGTCGGGCGGGGCGGGCCCCTGTCACCTGGTTGTCGACAAGCCAGGAACCCATGTGCTTGTCGCAAACTACAGCGGCGGAAATGCTGCCGTGCTTCCCATCTCCGCTGACGGGAAGCTGGAACCCCGGAGCGGTCATGTCCAGCACGAACCGGTCATCGGAAAGAACGACAGGAAGAAGGCGCCGCTCGCGCATTCCATCAATCTCGACGCCGCGGGCCGATTCGCGTTCGTCTGTGATGCGGGAGTCGACAAGGTCTTCATCTACCGGTACGACGCCACGAAAGGCACGCTGACCCCGAACACTCCCCCGGCGGGAATCGTTGCGCCGGATGCCGCGCCTCGACACTTCGCATGGCGCCCTGACGGCAAGCAGGCGTACGCGATCAATGAATCAGAGCTCAGCGTGACCGTGTTCGACTACGATGCGAAAACCGGCGCGCTGACGGCCGTGCAGACGATTCCCACCGTTCCCGAGGGAGTCGATCGCAAAGGGTTTTCGACGGCGGAGGTTGTGGTCCACCCGTCGGGAAAATTCGTTTACGGCTCCAATCGTGGCTATCACACGATTGCCGGATTCAAGGTGGATGCGTCGAAAGGAAGGCTGACGGCGATCGGCCAATTCGCGGAGGGAACCATGAAGACCCCGCGCAACTTCAACATCGATCCCACGGGAACGTTTGCCCTCGTGGAAGGCCAGGACAGCGACAACATCGTCTC
>SIAF01000120.1 GCA_009691905.1 Planctomycetaceae bacterium
GGCTATGCTCATGCGTCAGATCCGTGACGAAAAGAAAAGCTCCTGAGTACTCCGGCATTGGAACAAAACTCTCACAACGCACATACCCCAATTTCAGGCCACAACCCCAAATTTTTAACAGCCCAGGCTTACGCCCCCCGCTCGCCGGGCGCAACGAACTGGTTGAGTTGTGCTGATGAGGCCGGGAACTGGCTACTTCGTCCCGGCGAAGTCTCCAAGTTCGAATCGCGCGCCGCGATACGCCGTCATGGCGAAGGCGTTGGTGGCGATCGCTTCGCGGAACTGTTCGGCGGCCGCATCGGCTTCGCCCGCCAGCAGTTTTTTCTGTCCGATGAAGAACCGGGCCTCGCAAAGCCGCGCAACTTTGGACTGAGCCGGTTCCATTTCCGCCGCGGCTTTCAGTAGATCCTGGGCGTCGATCTGGTCTGCGAGGAACTCTTCCAGTTTGGCGAGCCACGGGTGCGGGGCCGATTTGGTTTTGGCGGCCGTGTCGAGAACAGTCCGGGCTTCGGCGGTCTTTCCGGCCCGCAACAGAGTGAGCGTCTGAAACGGAACCAGGCGACCCAATTTCGGATTGAGTTCGAGCGCTTTGGCAAAGTCGTTAGCCGCTGCTGCGAAGTCCTTCTTGAAGAACTGGGCGCAGGCCCGTTCTTCATAAATCGTCGCTTCCTTTGGTGCAATTTTCACGGCGGCATCGTAGTCGGCGAGTGCCGCGTCGGCATCGCCCAGGGAGGCATTGGCGAGGGCCCGGAGGTTATAGGCCCTAAATTGCAGGGAGGGATCCAACGGATGTTTCAGAGCCTCGTCGAAATTGGCCTTGGCGTCTTGAGGTTTGTTCTGGTCGGCAAGGCACCAGCCCCGGTTGATGAAGCCGACGCCGAATGCCGGGTCGAGTTCAAGCGCTTTGGCAAAATCGGCAACGGCGCCGTCGAGGTTGCCGGTCAGGCGACGATAGTTGCCGCGGTTGTTGATGACGACCACTGTTTCCGGAAACAGTTTGACCGCCTCGTCGTAAGCTGCCTGCGTTTCTTTGCCCCGATTCTGGGCGGCGAGCGCTTCGGCGCGTCGTAAGTGCGACCCCAAATGTTTGGGGTTCAGTCGAATGGCTTCGGTATAGTCGATCGTGGCCGCTTTCAGGTCGGTTTTGACGGTGTGCGCCAAGGCCCGCTGGTAGAGCAGGTCGGCCTTATTCTCGGCGGTGAAGATGTCCGAGATTTCACGTTGCAGTACTGGGGCAATCGTCTTGATTGCCATCTCGGCATGCTCGTGGCGTTTCTCAACCTCGGAAAGCGACGTCAGCCCGTACAGATAAGGGATATACAGCCAGGGGTGTTTGGTGCCAGCCAGGCCGATCGCCGTGCGGGCGTCCGATACCCCTTCGCGAATCTGCTTGGATGAGCGTGCCTGGCGACCCAACTCAATCTGCGCGCTGGCGCGCATGTGATAGGCAAAATGCGGGAAGTCAGAGGGGTAGCTGGCGAGCAGTCGGTTCGCCAGTTCGATCACCTTTTTGAAGTCGCCACGCTGGTAGGCGGTGTTGGTTTCGATGCGCAGCTTTTCGGCCTCGGCGTTCAGCGGAGTGCCGACGGGGTTCTCGAACTGGCCAAAATCCTCAAAATTCTGGTCTTGGGCGAACCCGGTTGCATTGAAAAAGCTCAGAAACAAGATCACCCCGAGGGCCGGAAATCTCATGCCACGCGCTTTCAGAAGGGGTTTGCGAAAACTGAGAAACACGAATCCATCTTCCGGCGGTTATGGACCATTGTAAAGGATACGTTGGACAAAACGGGACGGGCAAGAAATCCTGGCGAATACAACCTGAGGAAGGACTGGGATTTGGATATCGAGATGCGTTGAAGAGACTCCATCGACCCCGCGTCGGTGGTGAAACGATTGAGTGCTAACGGTGTTTCGCCCCTTCAAAATCGCCCCCACCGACCCCGCGTCGGTGGAGCGAGTGATTGAATGCTACAGCGCGCGGACTGAGTGTCGCCGATTCAACCGCGCGTCGCCAAATGAGCGCCCAAACTCGACGCCATAGCTTTCAATCGTGCTCCCACCGACGCGGGGTCGGTGGAGAGCCGTCTTTTGGTCCGGCGTTTTTAGCATCCAATCGTGCTCCCACCGGCATCCCGACGCGCCGGGAGCGGAGAGCGGGCAGGCAGATTTACCACACCCCAAAGATGGGCAAGTCGAGACAGCGGCCGGCGAGGCCGTCTTGGCGCCTCGAATTCTCGGAATCGACACAAAGCAAAATCCCAGCCGCTTGACAGCACGAATTTTGGGCAGTATCCTGCATCTTGCGCGAGGGTAACTGCCGGGATAGTCTGAAGTTTCAGCCGACGGGCCAGTCCTTCGATCAGAGGATTCCGCATATGTAGTGTACCGTCAATGGTCTGGTCCGTGGATCGTCTGGTTCATGGGGCTGGAACTGAATTCGGTGCTTCTGGTCGTCGGATGGCGCGAGTGGTCTCGCGCCTTTGAGACTGGAAGAGTATATCGGCGGTGAGTCGGCGTCACGTATTTGAGCGACGCTCTCCCGCTTTTTTCGTTGGTTGACGCCGGTGAATCGGGGTCGGGTGAATCGGGGTCGGTGAATCGGGGTCGGTGAATCGGGGTCGGTGAATCGGGGTCGGGTGAAGCCGGGTGGGTGACGTTGTGGGCTGCGGTTATCGCGGCGGTGTTGTCGGGAAGGAACGATCATGAACGGGAACGAAGTTCTCAGAATTGTCGACGCGATTCATCGCGACAAGAATATCGACAAAGAGATCGTATTCGAGGGGATCGAGCAGGCGATCCTTTCGGCTGCCAAGAAGCATTATGGCGAAGAAATGCCGCTGGAGATCCAGATCGACCGGGGCAACGGCAATCCGACGCTGATGAAAGAAGGAGAGGTGATTGATTCTGACCTGCTGGGCGAAATCCTCGGCCGGATCTCGGCCCAGACCGCGAAGCAGGTGATGATTCAAAAGATTCGAGAGGCCGAGCGGGACGCATTGTTCGACGACTACCTGGCGATGCGCGGTCAGATTGTCAATGGAACGATTTCCCGGTTCGAAGGGGGCACGGCGACGATCACGCTGGGAAAGGTCGAAGGGATTCTTCCTCGTAGCGAACAGATTCCCGGCGAATCGTATCGGGTCAACGAGCGTGCGCGGGCCGTTGTGCTAGAGGTCCGTAAGGCCGGGACGCGAGTCAAAATCATTCTTTCGCGGACGCATCCCGACCTGGTGCGGCGGCTGTTCGAGTTGGAAATTCCCGAGATTGCAGAACGGGTGATTGAAATTCGGTCGCTGGCGCGAGAGGCCGGCTATCGGTCGAAAGTCGCCGTATCGTGTATCGATCAGAAGATCGACGCCGTGGGGGCGTGCGTGGGAGTTCGCGGATCGCGGATCAAAAACATCGTCGACGAACTGGCCGGCGAACGAATCGACATCGTCCGCTGGAATGATTCGTTGCAGGTTCTGGTGCCGAATGCCCTGCAACCGGCAGAAGTCGAAGATGTGATTCTGTGCCCCATGCTGGGACGAGTGATCGTCCTGGTGAAAGACGATCAATTGTCGCTGGCGATCGGCAAGCGCGGCCAGAACGTGCGGTTGGCGTCAAAGCTCGTGGGCTGGGACATCGAAATCATGACTCGTGAAGAGCTGAACGAACAGCTCGACAAATCCATCGAGGCGTTCAGCGAAATCCCCGGCGTGCCCGACCAGTTGGCCGAGAATCTGGTCGAACAGGGCTTTTTCAGCTTCGACGACCTGTCGGTCATCGAGCCCGACCAGCTCGCCGAGCTGTCGGGCCTGAGCCTGGACGATTGCGCTCCGATCGTCGAGTTTGCCGAGCGCGAGTCCGAGCGACTGGAGCGCGAGGCGGCGCGGCAGAAAGCCGAAGACGCGATGAAGCCTCGGGTGGCTCCCGCGACGCCTGCGGTCGAATCGGAGAGCGACTCGGGCAGCGAGTCGATTGGGGCCGGTGCGGATGGCGACGGATCGGGGGAGGCCGGGTCGCAGGACGCTGCTTTAGAGGTTGCTGCGTCGGAAGATGCTGCGTCGGAAGTTGCTGTGTCGGAAGATGCTGTGTCGGAAGATGCCGCGTCGGAAGATGCCGCGTCGGAAGATGCTGTGTCGGAAGATGCTGCGTCGGAAGATGCCGCGTCGGAAGTTGCTGGGGCTGATGCCGGCGTTGAAGAGTCTCCCGTCGACGATTCCTCGAGCTCCGCCAAACAAGGTGATGTTGAAGAACTCGACGCCGAGCCTCAGGCGACGATGACCGAGTTGCCCGCCGAAAGCTCGGAGCCGACGGACTCGGCGGTCTAGGCAAGAACATTCGGTCAGAGTTCAGTGTCGGTACTTTCGCGGAGAATGCCTGTTGAAGATTCGGATTTTCACGCTCGCCAAAGAACTGGGCATGGACAGTAAGGTCCTGATCGGGGTGTGCCAGAAGATCGGCATCCACCTCAAGGACTCGCCATTGGCCAGCATCTCTGAAGAAGAGAAAGAGCGCGTCCTGGCATCCATCAAACACGATGCGTCGTCGGGAGAGTCGGCGGCTAAATCCGAAGCGGTAGTGCCGAAGCGCGAGACGCCCCGATCGGCAACTTCGACCAAAGTCCCGGCCATTCGGGCGCGCGCTCAGCCTGCGCGTGATCTCGGCAAGATTGATGATCTGGACGCTTCTTCGCAGGACCTGCCCGCGACTGATGAGTCGGATGCACTCTCGACGATGCCGGAACCGGCCTCGACCGCGGAAGCGAGTTTTGCGGCGCCGACAACCGCGGCTCCCGGCGATTCTGACGATTTGGCCGAGGTGTCTGGAATCGGCGCGTCGGGAATCGGGGTTTCCGGACTCGGGGCGTCGGGAATTGTCGAGGAGTCTTCTGCACGAGGGACCATGAAGGCGCCGCACTCGGCGCACGCTCCTTTGCGGCGTGAGGACTATCAGCCGGCGTCAGGTTCGATGCGGACCATGACCCCGCGCGGGAATATGCCGCAGATCGCGCCGCCGAGCGCCCGCAAATCCAAAGCACGCCCCACGCCGCAGTTGCCGAAGCTGGCGGAGCCGCCTCCGTCACCGAAAGCGCCGTCGGCCGGGGCGGGAGCCCCCGGCGATGTGCCCGCGCAAAAGCCTGAAATGCGATTGAATGCCGAGGCCCTGCAGGGCAAGCCGCTGCACGAGCATATTCGGCAGCATGCCGAGGACAAGAAGCGTAAAGCGTCGGGAGACGAACCGGCTGATGATTTCGTCGAAGAAACCAAGCGCCCGGGTGTGAAAGCCGGACCCGGGGCGCGGGCCGCCACGGGAATGGGGCTGCTTTCGGAGCGGAAGCAGCGACAGGCGAAGCGAACCCGCGGCCCAGGCATGCTCGCGGAAGATGACGAACTCGAAACCAAGTCGGGCGATCGGTTGCGTCAGCACCGAAACCGGGCTCGCCGCGGCGGCTCGATCGCGCCCCAGAAGACGTCGGCCGAAATCAAGGTCCCGGTCGCGATCCGCGATTTGTGCGCTGCGATGGGCAAGACGTCTCGCGAGCTGATGGGCATCCTGGCGCGTCAGGGCCGGATGGTGACGATCAATTCGAGTCTTGACGAAGAAACCGCACTGGACCTGGCCATGGAATGTGGGATCGACCTGCAAATCGTGCGCGAACGCGACATCGAGGCGGAAATGTCAGAGGCGGCCGATTCTTCTGCCACCACCGGTCAGCGCGTTCCACGCCCCCCGATCATTACCATTCTCGGTCACGTCGATCACGGCAAGACGACCCTGCTCGACAAGATTCGCTCGGCGAATGTCGCGGCCGGTGAAGTCGGCGGAATCACGCAGCACATCGCCGCGTATCAGGTCGAGCATCGCGGGCGTAGAATTACCTTTCTCGATACACCGGGGCACGCGGCCTTTGGTGAGATGCGGGCGCGGGGGGCCAACGTCACCGACGTGGCCGTGCTGGTCGTCGCCGCCAACGACGGGGTCATGCCGCAGACGATCGAGGCCCTCAATCACGCGCGTGCTGCCGGGGTTCCGATCGTCGTGGCGCTCAATAAGGTCGATCTTCCCGATCGCAACGAACAGCGCGTCCTGCAGGATCTGGCAGGTCAAAACCTGCTTGCCGCCGAATGGGGCGGCGATACCGAAGTCGTGCGCACGTCAGGCGCCACCGGCGCCGGGATCGAAGATCTGCTCGAAACCCTGCTGACGGTCGCCGAGTTGAAAGAACTGACGGCCGACCCTGAGGCGGTGGCGCACGGCGTCTGCCTCGAGGCGTTCCGCGACGAAGGGCGTGGCCCAGTGGCCTGGTTGATCGTCCAGGATGGTTCAGTCAAGAAGGGGGACGTGGTTCTGTGCGGCCCGGCCTACGGCCGGATTCGCAGCATGTACGACGATCATGATCACGAAATCGACATCGCCGGCCCGTCAGTGCCCGTCAAAGTGGCCGGTCTCGACATTATTCCCGGTGCCGGAGACCGGTTTTTCGTCGCACGCAATCCCGAAGAGGCCCGACAGGCGGCGCTGCTCAGGCGCGAGCGCGGCCGCGAACTGCAACTGGCCCAGCGCGGTAAAGTCCGGACCTTGCAGGAAATTCTGAGTACGAAGGAAACCGGCGACGTCCAGGATCTGCCGGTCATTCTCAAGGCCGACACGCCCGGATCATTGGAAGCCCTCAAGGGCGAGATTCTTAAATTTCAACACGCCGAGGTTCGTGTCGTCGTATTGCATGAGGGGGTGGGCGGCGTCAATGAAAGCGACGTTTACCTCGCCAGCGCGGCGGGGGCGATTATCGTGGCTTTCCATGTCGTCCCTGAAGATCGTGCCGAGGTTCTGGCCGAACGGGAAGGGGTTGAGATTCGAAAGTACGGGATCATTTACGAAGTGACCGACGATATCAAGAAGGCGCTGGAAGGGTTGCTGCGGCCCGAAGTCGTCGAGACCGATACGGGACGTGCCGTGGTCCTGCAGACTTTTGACATCAGCCGCTTCGGCCGCATCGCGGGATGCCGGGTTCTCAAGGGTGTTATCGAGCGGACGAACCGCATCAAGCTGATTCGCGACCAGCGAATTCTGAACACCTACGGCATTGCCTCGTTGAAGCGCAACAAAGACGACGCACGGGAAGTTCGCGACGGGCTCGAGTGCGGAATTCGACTGGAAGGATTCGACGACGTCAAAGAAGGGGATGTATTTCAGGCGTTCAAGATCGAAGAAATCAAACGTACGCTGTGAATGAAGCCTCATGAGTTCGCGACGCATTGCCAAAGTCGCTGAAGCCTTGCGTGAAATCGTGAGCACCGTCGTGCTGTTCGAGCTCAAGGATCCGCGTGTGAAAAACGTCACCGTGCTGCGGGCCGACGTATCGGCGGACCTGCGGAATGCCAAAATCTACGTGTCGGTGATGGGAGACGTAAAGACGCAGACTTTGTCGATGCATGGGCTGAACGCGGCCCGAGGATTCATCCAGTCAAAAATCGCGGATCGGTTGCAAACCCGGTACACCCCGGTGCTGCAGTTTATTTCCGATCCGGGAATCAAGCTGAGTATCGAGACGGCGTCGGTGATTCGCGAAGCGCTGGCAACATCTCCCGAGTTGGGAATGATGCCCGAGCCGGGCACCGGCCCGGAAAATGGCCCGGAAAGTGGCCCGGAAAGTGGCCCGGAAAGTGGCCCGGAAAGTGGCCCGGAAAGTGATCGAGTCTCGGGTGAGGTGGCAGCGTTTGACGGCGGCTCGTCGATCGTCCCGCAGATTGCAGCAGACCTGGTACGAAATTCAACCCCAACCCAGCGAGAATTCGACGAAGATGATGCGTGAAGCCGCGCCGGAGTGCGTGGTGTCGATCGGCTTCGTCACTGATGAGGCAGGCCGGCGGCCGGTTTGAGAGCGCCTCTCCATCGTTTCGTTAATGGTTTTCTTCACGGACAACGCCATGGTTGCAGCTCATCGCCCGAAACCGCTGGACAAACAGGACATCTGCCGCAAGGTCACCGCGCATCTCCGCAAGGCGTACGCGCAGTCGGTTCCCAAACGGGAACTGCCGGTCCTCGAAACGCTGCTGTACGCGATTTGCCTTGAAAACGCGCCCATGGCTCAGGCGGATTCGGTTTATGCGCGGCTGCTCAACGCGTTTCATGATCTCAACGAAGTGCGCGTGAGTTCGATCACCGAGCTCTTGCCGATGTTCGTCGATATCGACGAGCCCGACTGGCGGGCGCTGCGGATCAAAAGCAGCCTGCAATACATCTTCGAAAGCAATTACGCCTTTGACTTTGAATCGCTGAAGCGTAAAACGTCGGATTTGGCCGCCAAGCAACTCGCGAAAATTCCCTCGCTCTCGTCGTTTGTGCGGTCGTACGTGCTGCAGCATTGTCTGGACAGTCATGTCCTGCCGATCGATTCCCGGATGCACGCGGCCCTGGTGTGGCTTGGTTTGGCAGACGCCGGCAGCACGCCCGAACAAGCGGCCGACGGCTTGCGGTCATACGTTCGCAAGTCGGATGCCGAGTTGTTCTGCCACGTTTTGCACTGTCTGGCCACCGATCCGAAACGGCAGCGTGCCTTTGCGAATGTGCTTGCCAATCCGCCCGAGAAAACCGCCGACCCCATCGGCCGTCTGGATCTGTTGCTCCGTCGTGGCGTCGTTGGAGCGGGCCGCTCCCGCAGCCGGAAATCGCCCCCGCCCAAGTCGCCTGCGAAGTCGGCAAGCCATAAATCGGCCGCATCGAAACAAAAGATTGCCGGGCCGAAGTCCAGCCGTCAGAAGGTTTCTGGAAGCAAGTCTGCCGGTAAGAACGGGCGGCACCCGGCCCGGTCGCCCCAAGCCAAGCTTGGATCGAAGAAACGTCACTGACTAGAATAGAGAAGTGCCGCCTGCAACGAGTGCCTCGTTCATGGACGACCGCAGGCGGGTTGGCAGCTTCAAATTCGCCAGACTGAGCGCAGGAGGAATGCTCGTGATTAAATTTGTAACGGCCGCACTGCTGATCGTGACGTCGCTCGTCGGCCGATCGCCGGCCCAGACACGCGCCGAGCGATCGCCGCCGCCCGCCGCCGCCGACGAGGTGGGGCCGAATTCGAAACCCGGGCCGAGTTCGAAATCCGAGCCGGGCATTGCCTTTCAGGAACTGGAAGATCCGGTTCAAAGGTTCAAGCCCGCCAAGCCACGCGGCGTGGGTGATGAGGTTCGGCTCGATGCGTTGGGCTGGTATGCCGCGGCACGCGTGATGCAGTCGCGAAACGATCTGCCAGGGGCGCTGCGGGCCTATCGTCGGGCGATCGAGAGTGACCCGACCGCGGTGCCTGTCTACGTCGCAGCGCTGCCTGTCGCCCTGGAATTGCAACAATTGGATCTGGTCGTCAAATGGTCGCTCAAGGCTGCGCAGCTCGACCCATCCAATGCGATGTTGCTGATGCAGACGGCCGAGCAGTTGCTCAAGCGGAATGACCTGGAAGGGGCAATCCAACTGTTCGAGCGGGCCTCGAAAACTGCTGCACTCGATCGCGCGTCTCCGCTGTATGTGGTTTTAATGCGGGACCTGGCGACTTTGTACTCAGCCTCTGAGGTTGATCGCAGCGAAGACGCGGCGGCTGCGTTCGAAGTCGTTTTCGATGCCCTCGAGAATCCTGAGAAGTACAAACTTGAGCCGCAGGCCCTGCAGAAGCTCCAAAACGACCCGGCGGCAAATTTCGAACGAATGGGCCAGGTTTTTCTTAAGGCGAAAAAGACCGATCGGGCGCTGGCCGCATTCCAGAAGGCGGCCGAGTCGAAAAAAGGTCTCGCGGCAGGAACTTTGAGCTTTTTTCTGGCTCAGGCCCAGTTGCAGGCGGGGCACGCCGATGAGGCGCTTGATGAAATTCAGAAGTACATCGACAGCGAGCGACAGTTGCACGGTCGGGCAGCGTACCAGCTTTTGGCTGACATTCTGGAAAAGCTCGGTAAGAGCCAGGAGTTGCTTCAGCGGCTTCAGGACGCTGCCGCCAAAGACGCGCGGAACACGACATTGCAGTTTTTTCTGGCAGAGCAGCTTGCCAGCGCCGGCCGTCTCGACGAGGCCGAGTCGCTGTTCAAATCGACGCTGGAATCGGCTGCCGAGCCGGAAGGTTATCTGGGCCTGGCCGGGGTTTATCGGCGGCAGCGACGCCCGGCCGAATTGATTGCCGCCCTGGGAAAAAGCTATTCGGAGTCCGGCGAACTGAAGGGCATGACGTCCGAATTCAAAGCGATCATCGGCGACGAGAAGCTGCTCGAGAGCCTGCTCGACACGGCGATCGAGCAGTCCGAGCAACAGCCGGCCCGGCTTGATTTCGCCTCGAGTTACGTGCTGGCGAATCTCGCTGCCGAGGGAAAGCGAACGGCCAGGGCCGAGCGCCTGTATCGATTCGCGTTATCGTTGCGCGGCGAACGAGCCGCCCTGATTCTCCAGGAACTCGGGGGGCACTTCACTGAAGTCCATAAGTACGCCGATGCAGTTCGGGTTTTCAGCGAAGCGGTCGATGACGTGCGCCTGGCCGACGCGCGCCCCACGTTTTTGTACTTTCTGTCGCAAGCGAGAGAACTGGCAGGCGATACGAAGGGCGCATTGGAGGCGATCGCCACGGCACAGCAGAACGTGGGCGAAAATGTGCTGCTGATGTCGCAGGAGGCGTGGATTTACTACCACAGCCAGCAGTATCCCGAGGCGATTGAGCGATACAAGAAGCTGCTTGCCGACTTTCCACAAGCTCGATCTGAAATCTTGCGCCGCGCGCAGTCAGTTCTATCGAATATCTACGTCCTGCAGGGCGAGGCCCAAAAGGGGATCGAAATTCTTGAAGCCATCTATGAACAGAACCCCCGCGAGGTGGGGATCAACAACGATCTTGGTTATTTGTATGCCGATCAGGGGCTGAAGCTCGAGCAAGCCGAGACGATGATCAAAATCGCCCTGGCGGCAGAGCCCGAGAAAGCCGAGTACCTCGACAGCATGGGGTGGGTGTTGTTCAAGCTCGGGCGGTTCGACGAAGCGCTTCCCTTTTTGGAAAAGGCGGTAAAAGTCTCGACCGGAAACGGCGATGAAACGCTGTACGACCATCTCGGCGACGTTTACGATCGCCTGGAACGGCCTGATGAGGCGCTGGCCGCCTGGAAGAAGTCGCTCGAGCTGGCAACGTCGGCCGCGTTTCCCGATCGCAAATTGATCGCCCGCGTCGAAGAGAAATTGAAACGGTGCGAAGAAAAACTCAAAAACCGGAAATCAGACACTGGGAAATTGAAGCCCGCGAAAGCCGGCAACCCGTAGCGGCGGCCGAATGTCACTGCCGTTGCGTCCTCTCGCTAAACCCCGATTCTCGATGATTGCGCTATGGCCGGCCATTCTCATTCTTCGAATATCGCCATCCGGAAAGGGGCGAACGACAAGAAGCGCGGCGCCCTGTTCGGCAAGCTGAGCCGCGCCATCATCATTGCCGCGCGTCACGGCGGCGGCGACCCGCTCATGAACCTCAAGCTGCGCTACGCCATCGACAAGGCCCGCCAGAACAGCATGCCGAAGGACAATATCGAGCGCGCCATCAAGAAAGGCTGTGGCGAACTCGACGGTGAAGAACTGTCGGAAATCGTCTACGAAGGCTACGGCCCCGCGGGTGTCGCCGTGATGTGCGACATTCTCACCGAAAACCGCAACCGCACGGCGGGCGAGGTTCGCAAAATTTTCGAAGTCCATGGGGGCAACCTCGGCGCGACCAATTGCGTGGGGTGGATGTTCGAGCGGAAGGGTTTGTTTCTGGTTCCGGCCGAGAATGTCGATGAAGACCGCTTGATGGAAGTCGCCCTCGAAGCCGGGGCTGACGATGTCGCTGCGGCCGGCAAGACGTTTGAAGTCACCTGCGACCCCGTTCGGTTCGAGCAGGTGCAGCAGGCCTTGAAAGATGCGCACCTTCCCACCGATGCGGCCGAGATTTGTCGGATTTCGAAAAATACCGTCGAACTCGGTGAAGTCGACGCGCGGCGCGTTCTGACGCTGATCAACGTGCTCGAAGAGCACGAAGATGTACAAAGCGTGACCGCGAATTACAGTATTCCTGACGAATTGCTGGTGGCCATCTCGGCAAGCCTGGAGTAACGCCTGCGTTTCCTTAGTGAGCTGTTTCACAAATACGCATAGGGCATGAATCGTCTGATCTCGGGGCGTGGGAATGAAAGAGCCACGGAAAAACACGGATGAAACACGGACACGAAAGCTGCTGTGACTTGTTTCCGTGTTTCATCCGTGTCAATCCGTGGCTGAAATTGGACGGATCGGGGGGGGGCCGAGCATGACGCATCGGCGCATATCGGGCATCGCAGCAAATCGCTCCGTTTCAGAGATTGCCGTGGTTGGCCCTATCCGAACTTGTGAAACCGTGCACTAAGTGCGACAGAGGCAACGTCTCCGGCGCGTCGCCAGGACGCCGGCTGTGAATGGAGTCCCAAGGATGGTGCGTGAAACTGTCATCAAAGGCGACGCGGGCGACGCCGATCGTCCGCCGGATCAGGCTGCCAATGCCGCCGGCGGCTCTGACGATCGATTCGACGACGAGTTGCGCCCTCAGTTACTGGCCGATGTCGTCGGGCAGCGCGCGGTCGTCGACCGGCTGCGAATCATGCTGAATGCCGCTCGCAAGCGCGGCGATCCCCTGGGGCACCTGCTGTTTGACGGTCCGCCCGGGCTGGGCAAAACGACCTTTGCCACGGTTTTGCCGCGCGAAATGGGTACCGAATGCCAGATCACCTCGGGTCCCGTCCTGACCGCTCCCAAGGATCTGCTGCCGTATCTGACCAACGCCAGTTACGGTTCGATTCTGTTCATCGACGAGATTCACCGTATGCCGGCTGCGGTCGAAGAGTTCATTTACCCGGTCATGGAAGATTTTCGGGTCGATATTGCATTGGGCGAGGGGCTCAACGCACGGACGATCAACATGCGCCTCAAGCAATTTACGCTGATCGGGGCCACGACCCGCAGTGGACTGTTGACGGCGCCCCTGCGCGATCGGTTCGTCAATCGCGAGCACCTCGATTTTTACGACGTCGACGATCTGGCAGAAATCGTGCGCCGCAACGCAAAAAAACTGGGAACGACAATTTCGCCCGAGGCGACCCACGAAATCGCCGGTCGCAGTCGCGGGACCCCGCGCATCGCCAATAACCTGTTGCGGTGGACACGTGACTTTGTCGACAGTGAAGCCGACGGAATCATCAGCACGCAACTGGCTTGCGACGCGCTGGCCAAGCGCGAGGTCGATCAACTGGGTCTGGATTGTCAGGACCGGCGGTATCTGGAGATGTTGATCGTCGTCTTCGGCGGCGGTCCGTCGGGTGTGCAGGCGCTGGCGCACAGCATGAATCTGGCCCCCGACACGCTTGAAGACGAAGTCGAACCGTTTCTGTTGCGATGCGGGCTGATCCAGCGCACGCCGCGAGGCCGGGTCGCGACCGCCGCGGCATTTGCTCACCTGAAACTGCCGCCGCCGCCGGCGCCTGATGGCGAACCGGGGCAGTCGCTGCTGTTTTGAGACGGGCGAATTGGGCGCGAATTGGCAGGTATGTCGTGCCTGGGTCGGGAGTCTCCCGGCATCGTCCGTATCAGAGGTCGAGGATGGCATGGGACGGAGGTCTCCACGTCCGGTCAGCGTAACGCGAACACAATCCGTTTGCCCAGGAGATTTGCCACCCTTGCCATCGTGTTGAGCGTAATCGACGTGTTTTCGGGGTCGAGCAGGCGGTCCACGCTCGACCGGCTGGTTTTGAGCCGCTTGGCGATTTCTGCCTTTGTGATCTTCTGTTCATTCATGGCTTTCTCAAGCTCGCGAGCGATCTTGAACTTGATCGCCGCCGCCCGGCACTCCTCCAGAATGCCGTCCTCGGCCAGGAAATCCTCAAACGTGGAACCTAGGTGCCTTCGTTTCATGTTTGCCTACCTCAACTGATTCATTCGTTTCATTGCCAGATCGAGTTCCCGTTTGGGCGTCTTTTGTGTCTTCTTGATAAAACCTTGCAGCAGCACCATCGTTGAACCTTCCACGCAAAAGAGTACCCGCGCGATGCGATTCTCCAGCCGAGAGCGGACTTCCCACAGGCCGTTGCCCAGGTTCCCTACCAGCGGCATGCCAATTGGCCAGCAATACTGCACCTTGAGCACGTCACAGCCGATGACCTTCCGCTCAATCTTTGCCAGGGACTGCAGCCACTCCCGCACGGGCTCGTTACCGTGCTCCGTCCTGAAAAACACGGCGTCGAGTTGTCGATCAATGTCACTCATTGTGTACCAAAAATTGTGCGCCAAGGCAACCTATCGGGGACGGCAGGGGCGAAGAAGTCCCTCACCGGCGACAGAACCGAAAGTACCGCCGACTTGCGGAAATGCAACGGAGCGCAAAAAAGGGGCCACCCCCATAATTGCGAATGCGTCAAAGCGCGTGCTGCGTCAAACTTTCGCCATTATCGCTTCTGGAGCGCCGTAAACGTCCCCCTGAACGGCTTTTTCATGCGACGATTCCGGTGCAAACAGGGGGGTCGCGGATTTCCTGTAGCATCAACGTCGTCCCCGACACGCTCGAAGACGAGGTCGAACCGTTTCTGCTGCGGTGCGGGTTGATCCAGCGCACGCCGCGCGGCCGGGTCGCGACCGCCGCGGCTTTCGCACATCTGAAACTTCTGCCGCCGGCGACGGACGGCGGACCGGGGCAGTCGCTGCTGTTTTGAGGCGGGTGGATTGGCCGCGGATTGGCTGGTGGAAGTGCCCGATCGCGTCCCCCGTCAAACGGTCGTTTCTCGGCGTGTCTCACTCGCCACGAGTTATTAAAACACACACACCGGTTCGCTGACTCTCGAAAGCGCATCGGTGTGTCGGACCGATGCAGGTTGCGGCTACATGGGCAATAGTCGACAATGGCAGCAAGCAACTGTCGTCATACGGAGTCAGAAGCCATCAAAACTAGACTTGGAAGTGACGGAATTCACCTCTTTGATCGGCAAAGTGGTGTCAACATTCTCTTGAACGAAATCCACGTGCCGGTGGAACAACGCTCACGCGCGCCTCGATTCGTTTCCTTCGCATTAACAAACCTATGCGACCTCGATTGCGCATTTTGCTACGCCCCGAAACATCCGGCGAGGCTCGACTTCGATCAAGTTGTCAGATGGGCATGTGAGCTGGACAAAAACGGCACGTTAGGCATCGGTTTTGGTGGCGGCGAGCCGACACTCTACCCACGGTTTCCGGAACTGTGCGCTATGGTTGCCGCGAAAACCGACTTGGCCATCAGTTTCACGACGCACGCACATCGACTTACGCCCCAACTTCGCGACGAGTTGATCGGCGCAGTTCACTACATTCGAGTGTCTCTGGACGGAATCGGTACCACTTATGAGCGAATCAGGCGTCGTTCGTTCGCTAAGTTTCTAGAACAATTGGAGATTGTGTCTGAAATGTGCGCTTTCGGCATCAACTACGTCGTGAACGATGCGACTGTTGTTCAGCTCGACGAGGCAGCGCACCTGGCGTTCGGTTCGGGTGCCACTGAGTTACTTCTGCTACCCGAAGTTTCGGACCTCGGTTTGGCCGAGTCCACTCAAAAGACGATGCTGGACTGGGTGTCGGCCAATTGCGGTCGGCTAAGACTTGCGATTTCAGAATCAGGAGTGACAGACGAGATCCCGATTGCCGATCCTTTCTTCACCGAGAAGGGCACGAAGGCGTACATTCACGTAAGTGCGTCGGGCAAAGTGTCGCGAGCGTCTTACGAACAGGACAGTGCGATTTCGATCAAGGCGGGCGCGGGAATCTTGGCCGCGATTGCCGAGTGCGAGGGAGAATCCGTATGAAGATTTGGCGCGGCTACGGTTCGGATCATTCGTCGAATCTCGTGATGATCGGCGAATTCAAAACGGAAGAAGACGCAGAACGGGTTTACGAACTTATCAACATGATCTCCGAGAATGCAAATTCGGATTTCGCGAAGGGGATATTTGAGCAGTGGTCAAAGAATGACCAACTTTCGGAAGAAACCGAAAACCGACTACGCGAGCTGAAACTGTTTAGCCTGTCGCCGCCTGACGTGTCGGACTTCGCGCTATGGAACCCATCGATGGAGAGATCTGGCAAGACACTGCGGTTTAGAAGCGACGATGTTGAGATCGGTGGATTCGTAAAGCTGATGGTGGCCGAGGGTGCCAAGGTGCAGGTCTATTCGGCACACTCCTATCCAGACGACGAAGACAAGGGCGACTAGTCTTCAACCAAGCACACCCGATTTCGTCATTTCCGGCGTAGCAACAAAAAACTCGGAATCCCTGGGCGTTCTGTGGTGTTTCATGTGTGCGTAAACAATGGCCTCGTCACCAGAATTCGTGGGTGAATTTTGGAGTGGGGAGGTCGGATAGGGTGTGATACAGGGCGATTTTTGCGATTTCCGGGGAACGAAAGCCATACGCTTTTCTCAGGG
>SIAF01000121.1 GCA_009691905.1 Planctomycetaceae bacterium
CTTCTTCCGAGCCATGAGCCAGATTCCTTTCTGACTGAAGTGTTTTCAGTTAGGTATGGGAGGAATCTGGCTTTTTTCATATTCCGACTTTCAGGGAAACCCCTGTTTTCTCGGCAAAAAATCCTTCACGGCGTTGCCCGGCAGGGGCGGCACAGAACGACTCGTGTCGCCCCTTCCGGGGCTGGGACCAAATGTGGGACGACTTCCAGGGGCTGCCGCCCCTGGCTAATACGTGCCGCCCTCCGGGCTGTCGGCAGCTTCGCATCGCGCGCAATCGCACGCGGTTGCCGACCTTGTCCGACTCGGCACCTTCAGTCACAATCCACCCGGCTGTTTGATTGCCCGCGATCGAGCAACCTTGTCATTCGTCCGATTCGTTCGCAGCCGAGGGCCGCGGCAGGCACGCGTCACGGCTCGCAAGACCGTCGTCCCGCTCGGAGATCTCCGCCGTGATATCATCCCCGATCCGAACAGCCGTGTTGTGCTGCGCCCTGCTCGTGGCTCCGAGCCTGGGTCGGGCAACGCCTGACGACCCGCCGGTCCCGAAGTTCGAACCGACCGAGCTGTACGACGTCCGCGAGATCGAAGGGTGGAAGGTCGTTCTCAACACCCGACTCGAAAAGACCGAGCCCGAGGTCTGCGCCGAGACGCTGCTGTTACTCAAGCACCAATTGTACCAGATCACGCGAATGCTACCGGCCGAGGCGGTCGCACAAATGCGGAAGATCGCCGTCTGGGTCGAACTCGACGAGCCGCACCATCCCTGCATGTGCTACCACCCCGATCCGGGCTGGTTGCGCGAGCACGACATGAATCCCGAAAAGGCCCGCTGTATTGAAATCGCCAACGCACGCAACTTTTTAACGTGGACCAGGCAACAGCCGTGGATGGTGTTTCACGAACTGGCGCACGGATATCACCATCAATTCGTCGAAGACGGCTTCGACAACGCCGAGCTCGCCGCAGCGCTGCAACTCGCCCGCGACGAAAAACTGTACGACGACGTCCTGCACATCAACGGCCGCACACAGCGGCACTATGCGTTGACAAATCAGATGGAATACTTCGCCGAGCAAAGCGAAGCCTATTTCGGCACCAACGACTTTTATCCTTTCGTTCGGTCGGAATTACAGAAGCACGACCCACGGATGTTTGACCTCTTGACCCGGTTGTGGCGGGTTGAGAAGCCGAACTGAGTTGCCGCTTACGCGGTCGTTCCATCGTGCACGGAACACTCAACTGCCGACAACAATCCGTAAGCTGAGGTTGTGATTGCAGCCGGGATTGGGCAATGTAGCGGTAGCTGTATCTGGATCGATCGAAGTCATGCATTTCAGGAGACGTTCATGACAACTTGCTTGCGGCATCGTCGGGGATTCACAATTGTCGAGTTGCTGGTCGTCGTCGCCGTTGTCGCGATTGTCGTGGCACTGTCGTTGCCGGCCGTTCAGCAGGCGCGAGATCAGGCTCGCGACAATGCCTGCAAGAGCAACCTCCAGCAGATCGGCTTGGCGCTCCACAACTATCACGATGTATTCGGCACGTTTCCGCCCGGATGGGTGGCGAAGGACGTGAAAGCCGAAACCGGGCCATGTTACGGCTGGGGGGTGATGCTCTCGCCGTTCCTTGACCAGGCGCCTCTGTATAACAAGCTCAACTTCAATAAGCACCCCGGCATCGCCGACGAACTGTTGCAGACGCGAATCCCGCAGTTTCGCTGCCCGGCCGACACATCGGAGGACGCGAATCCCGTGCGCGAGGAGTACGGCACGTCGAATTACTCGGGCAACTACGGAAACTTGCTGTTGCCGGGCAGTGTCGATGCGCCCACCAAGGCCAACGGCATCTTCTATTGGAACAGCCGGGTCGGGATGCGAGACATCGTAGATGGGACCAGCAACACGTTCCTTGTCGGCGAACGGTCGATCAGTTCGGCCGCCGCCATCTGGATGGGAGTCCGCAGCAACCAGAACGCCGGCGATAGCGTGACCTCATGTAACCACAGTGTGCGACTGAACACAGTTCTCGACGCGTTCTCCAGCCGCCATGAAGGGGGCGCTCACTTCCTGATGTGCGACGGAGCGGTCAAGTTCATCAGTGACAACATCGATTCGCAGGCCGGCGACGACCCGCCGAAGGGGACGTACCAGAAATTGGCACACAAGAGCGACGGAATGCCGGTCGGGGATTTCGGGGGGAAGTGAGTCGCTACCCTGAGCGGCCGGCAGCGTGACGGTCGCGGCTGGTCGCGACTGGTCCGTCAGCCACTCAGTGGTTCGCTAGTACCCGATTTCGCAAACTTGACGGCAGTCTGAAGGCTGTACTCCAGCAAGATCCCTGCCTATGTCTGCCGACCAGATTGTTGGATCGCCTGATCGACCGGTACAGTTGCCAACAACCGGCATCCACCAGCGCTTTCGCATCGTGCTCACGACGTTCGGGTCGTTGGGCGATTTGCATCCGTACATCGGCGTGGGCCTGGGTCTGAAGGCGCGCGGCCACGATGCGGTGATTGCTTCGAGCGAAACGTACCGCGACAGGATTACGGCGCTGGGCCTGGGTTTCGCGTCGGTCCGGCCGGACTTTGTCAACTGGAAGGCCGATCCGGAGTTGATGAAAAAGGTCATGTCGCTGCGAGGGGGAAGCGAGTACGTTGTTCGCCAACTGTTCCTGCCGATGCTTCACGAGTCGTATGCCGACACGCTGGCAGCCGCGCAGAACGCCGATCTGCTGGTCTCGCATCCGCTCACATTCTGCACGCCGCTGGTTGCCGAAACCCTGCGACTTCCCTGGGCCTCGACGCTGTTGGCGCCGCTCAGCTTTTTTTCGGCTTACGACCCGCCCGTTTTGCCGCCGGCACAGTGGCTGGCGAAAACGCGACGATTCGGCCCGCGGCTGTGGCGACCGCTGTTGAAGTTCATGAAGTGGACGATTCGCTCGTGGAGCCGGCCCTACCATCTCCTGCGCTCCGAGATCGGCCTGCCGCCGACGAACCTCGATCCGATGTTCGAAGGACAGCATTCGCCGCATCTGGTGCTGGCCATGTTCTCAAAGCTTTTGGCGAGTCCACAACCCGACTGGCCGCCGGCGACAAAAGTCTCGGGTTTTCCGTTTTATGACCGTGATGAAACCCAGCGCGGCCTACCGCCCGAACTCGCCCGGTTTCTCGACAGCGGAGAACCGCCGATTGTGTTCACGCTCGGCTCATCGGCGGTGCTCGACGCGGGATCGTTCTTCGAGGTGAGCGCCCAGGTTGCGACCCATCTGAGACGCAGAGCCGTGCTGCTGATCGGTCAGGACGAGCGCAATCGCCTCGCGAAGCTGCCCGAGGGGGTCATCGCCTGCGAGTATGCGCCCTTTTCGGAATTGTTTCCGCGTGCGGCGGCCATCGTCCATCAGGGAGGGGTCGGCACCACCGGCCAGGCGATGCGCGCGGGGCGGCCGATGCTGGTGATGCCGTACGCTCACGACCAGCCCGACAACGCCGATCGCGTTGTGAAACTGGGCATTGCCCGGACCATCTCGCGTTACCGCTATACGCCCGAGTGCGTTGCCACCGAGATCGCGCAATTGCTGAGCGACCCGCGATACGCGCGACGCGCGGCTGAAGTCGGGGAGTGCGTCCGAAATGAAGATGGCGTCGGAGCTGCGTGCGATGCGCTCGAGCGGCTGGCGGCGAGGGCCACACAGCCAGCGAAAGAAATGATTTGAGCCACGGAGGGGCACGGATGAAACACGGACACGGAATCCGGCAGTGCACGTTGTTTTTCCGTGTCCGTGTTTCTTCCGTGCGTATCCGTGGCTGACTCTCCTCGCCGAGGATACTCGCTCGCGTTGATGTCACCTGGCGTCGCCTCCAGCGATGTCTCCCGCACCGAGCATGTGTTATGCTGTAGTGCGCTGGAATGCTTCCTGCACTTGCAATGATTCGCAAATCATGACCGACGCCTACCTGCTTGCCGGCGCCCGGACTCCCATCGGGAAATTTCTGGGAGTATTGAAAGCCGTCCCTGCGACCGACCTGGGCGCGATCGTCATCCGCGAGAGCGTGCATCGCGCGGGGCTGCATCTGCGCGATGTCGACGAAGTCATCATGGGGCTGATCCTGGCGGGGGGTGTCGGCCAGGCACCGGCCCGGCAGGCGGCGCTCAAGGCGGGCCTGCCCCCGACCGTCGCCGCCCTGACAATCAACAAAGTCTGCGGTTCGGGACTCAAGGCGGTGATGCTGGCCGCGCAGGCGGTGCGCCTGGGTGATGCAAAAATCATCGTCGCCGGGGGGATGGAAAGCATGTCCCGCGCGCCGTATCTCTTGCGCGGGGCGCGTGAGGGGTTGAAATTCGGCGAACAGAAGCTCGAAGATTCGATGATTCTCGATGGTTTGTGGTGCGCCTTCGAAAACTGTCACATGGGGCTGCACGCCGAATCGACGGCACAACAGTGTGAAATCAATCGCAGCGACCAGGATCGCTTCGCGCAGGAGAGTCAGCATCGGGCCGCTCAGGCGGCGAGCGCGGGAGCATTCGTCGACGAAATCGTGCCGGTCAGCGTCGTCAGCAAGGGGCGGGAAACGCTGGTGACCGTCGATGAAGGCCCGCGCCCCGATACGTCTCTGGATGCTCTGGGCCAGCTCAAGCCGGCCTTCTGCGCCGACGGCTCGGTGACGGCGGGCAACTCGTCGATGCTCAGCGATGGGGCGGCCGCCCTCGTCGTCGCCGGCAAAGACCTCGCCGAACTCTCGCCCAACCCCTGGAAGGCACGCATCGTCGCCTATGCCACAAGTGGTGTCGAACCACGGCAGATTTTTCTCGCGCCGATCGACGCGATTCGTGCGGTACTCGAGAAGGCAAAGCTGAAACTCGAGCAAATCGACCTGTTCGAGATCAATGAGGCCTTTGCCGCGCAAATGCTGGGGTGCATCAACGGCCTCAAACTCGATCCTGCGAAGGTCAACGTGCATGGCGGAGCGATTGCCCTCGGGCACCCGATCGGCGCCAGCGGTGCGCGAGTTCTCGTGACGCTGCTCTCGGCTCTGCACCAGCGCACATTACGCTATGGCGTCGCCAGCTTATGCCTGGGAGGCGGGAACGCCGTGGCCATGATTGTCGAACGGATGTAAGTTGACACGCAGAAAGAGTTGAGCAGGCGAGCGGGGGGCGTGAGCCCCCTGAAGGGTCACTTTGGATGCGGCGCCGCATGGTTTCTGTGCGGGGCCACTTAGCTCTCGGGATTAATGAATGTCTTTCGCAACGATTGCTGTCATCGGTGCCGGGACGATGGGGCGCGGCATCGCCGAAACCGCCGCGGCCCGCGGCCTGGCCGTCATCCTTATCGAAATCAACGAGCAACAACGGCAAACCGCCGCCGCACAAATCGCCCGTTCGGTCGAAAAAGCGATTCAGCGCGGCAAGTTGACCGGGACTGACGCGGCGAGCGTCGTGGGGCGCATTCGCTGGGAAGGGGAACTGTCGGCAGCGACACCCGCCGACTTCGTCATCGAGGCGGTCTCTGAAAACGAGCCGCTGAAAATCGAGATTCTCAAACAGCTCGACAGGGCGTGTCGGCAGGAAACGATACTCGCCAGCAATACCTCGAGCATTTCGATTACACGTCTGGCTGCCGCAACCAACCGTCCGGCGCAGGTCGTCGGGATGCATTTTTTCAACCCGGTGCCGATTATGACGCCGGTCGAAATCGTTCGCGGCCTGCAAACTTCAGAGGCGACGGTTGCAGCCACGATCCAACTGGCCGAGCAACTCGGCAAGCAACCTTCGGTGGTCGCCGACAGCCCCGGTTTCGTGGTCAATCGCGTGTTGATGCCGTTGATCAACGAAGCGATTTTCGCTCTGCACGAAGGGGTCGCCGATGCCGCGACCATCGATGCCCTGATGAGGCAGGGTTGCAATCATCCGATGGGTCCCTTGCAACTGGCAGACCTGGTCGGGCTCGATGTGTGCTTATCGATTCTGCGCGTGCTGCACCGCGAGCTGGGTGACCCCAAATTCCGCCCCTGCCCGCTGCTGGTGAGACTGGTTGACGCAGGGCGACTGGGCAAAAAGAGCGGCGAGGGTTTCTATAAGTACTGATCTTTCCGGAACTCTCGCCAACCGTGCTGCGTCTTAAACGGGGCCTGTGCATTTCCGTCGTACCCGATCGGGCGTCTGCCGTCGGCGAGCGATTTTGCCATTTCAAGGATTCGTCATGAGGATTTTGCCGCTCGCGTGTCTCATTTGTCTGGGGGGTGCCGGTTTGTCCCTGATTCTGCCTGCCGCCGCCGAGCCGCCTGCCGATCCGTCGCAGCGCGGCAAGTACGAGCAATCGTTCAAAGCCGGCAATTTCAAGGAGGCCTACGAGGGTTTCCGGGCGCTGGCTCTCGATCCCAAAGCCGACCGAAAGAAAGTCGGCAGCGACCTGGCGTGGGCGATCAACGCGCTGCAACAACTCGGTCGCGTTGACGAAATCGACGAATTTCGCGAAGCGGTGATCGATGTTCACAAGGCCAACTGGTGGCTGCTGCAGGCGGCGGCCACGACCTATATCAACTCCGACCATCAGGGCTTCATCGTTGCCGGGAAGTTCTATCGCGGCGGTCGGCGCGGCGGCGGGGGGAACTACGTCAATACCCTGCAACGCGACCGGGTCCGCGCTTTGCAGTTGATGCAGCAGGCGCTGCCACTGGCACGGGCCGACGACGACAAACCGGCCGTCGCCGAGTTCCACGTGCAGTTCGCCAATGCGATCCTTTCGGGTGCGGGACATGCCGAAGCCTGGCGCCTGCAGACGCTGACCGACCTCTCGCAACTTCCCGATTACGAAGAAGGGCGCATGTGGTGGCGCGGCAACAGCGGGACTCAGGGGGCGCCCGTCGATGCTTTGGGCCAACCGGTGCTGCATCAGGTTCCCGCAAGCTACGAAGCCGCGGCAACCGACGGCGAGCGCTGGCGTTGGATGCTGGCGCAAAGCGTCGTGTTCAACCCGTCGCGCCGCAGCGAAGTCCAGATGATTTTCGCGAATTTTCTGCGCGAGCAGTTCGGCGTGCAGACCATGGCCCAGTTCGGCCGCTGGTTCGGCGGTGCGGACGATGGCGACGATGACACGAAAGAAAATGAAAGCGGCACCTACGCGTTGCACACGCTGGGTGACGACGAAACGATCGCGCGGCTGGCCACCGGCATCAAACGCTTCAAACTGCCCGATGAATTCAATTTCATCAGAATCTATCAGCAGGTCGCCGATCGCGGCAAATCCGAGCAGGGGGAGCAGGCGCTGACGCTTTTGTGCCAGACGTTCGAAGACCGCAGGCAGTACGTCAAGGCGGCCGAATACTGGAAGCGCCTGATCAAAGAGTACGGCCCGGGTGACAACAACCACCGGCAGGAACGCCTCAAACAAATCGTCGGCAACTGGGGGCGCTTCGAGAATCGGCAGACGCAGCCGGCCGGCCAGGGGGCCACGCTCGACTTCCGCTTCCGCAATGCAAAAAAGGTGATCTTCGAGGCCTGGGAAGTCAACGTCGAAAAACTGCTCGCCGACGTCAAAGAGGAGCTTAAGAAAGCGAACCTGAATCAGATCGATTGGAACAAGATCAACGTCGCCGACCTGGGGTTCAGGGTTGTGCAGCAAAACGAGCAAAAATACCTCGGCAACCGCATCGCCACGTGGGATTTGGCGCTCAAGCCGCGTCCGGACCATATCGACGACCGCGTCACCGTCGCGACGCCGCTGCAAAAACCGGGGGCGTACCTCGTCACCGCCAGAATGGACGGCGGCAATGTCAGTCGGATCATCGTCTGGGTGGCCGACACGGTCATCGCCAAGAAGCAACTCGACGGCAAGTCGTACTATTACGTCGCCGACGCCGTCACCGGCCGGCCGGTCGCCAAAGCAAACGTCGAATATTTCGGCTGGAAGCAGGTGCAGGTAGCACCCAATCAAAACAAAGATCGCATTGTCACCGCGAATTTTGCCGAGGCAACCGACAACGACGGGCAGGTGATTCTCGACGACAAGCGCTTGCCGGAAGACAACCAGTGGCTGATTACCGCGCGCACCAAAGCAGGTCGGCTGGCGTATCTGGGCTTCACGAACGTCTGGTACGAAGCGTATTACGATGACGAGTACAGCCAGACGAAGGTGTTCACGATCACCGACCGGCCCGTCTATCGCCCCGCGCAAACGGTGAAGTTCAAAGTCTGGGTGGCGAATGCCAAATTCGATCAACCCGACCAATCGCCGTTCGCGAATCAGCAGTTCACCGTGCAGATCAACGATCCCAAGGGAGAAAAGGTCTTCGAGCGGGTTTTCACCTCCGACGAATACGGCGGGCTCGACGGCGAATATCCGCTCCCCACGGGGGCGACACTGGGAGTGTACGGGCTGCAAGTCGTCAACCACGGCGGCGGCAACTTCCGCGTCGAAGAGTACAAGAAGCCTGAATTCGAAGTGAAAGTCGAAGCCCCGAAAGAACCGGTCCGCCTGGGCGAAAAGATCACCGCGACGATTGAAGCGAAGTACTACTTCGGCGCCCCGGTCACCGGCGCTAAGGTGAAATACAAGGTGCTGCGGACAAACCACGACGGGGCGTGGCACCCGGCCGCAGCGTGGGATTGGTATTACGGCAAGGGGTATTGGTGGTTTGCCGCCGATTATCGCTGGTATCCCGGCTGGCGGAGCTGGGGCTGCCTTCGGCCGATTCCCGCCTGGTGGGGGCGTCCACAGCAGCCCCCCGAAGTCGTGAGCGAAAATGAAGTCGACATCGGTCCCGACGGCAAAGTTCTGGTCGAAATCGACACGCTGCCCGCCAAAGAACTGCACGGCGACGTCGACCATTCGTACTCGATCACGGCCGAAGTCGTCGACGAATCGCGACGCACGATCGTGGGCACCGGCAATGTGCTGGTGGCCCGCAAGCCGTTCAAGGTCTTTGCCTGGGTCGACCGCGGGCACTACCGTACCGGCGATACGATCAAGGCCCGCTTTCAAGCCCACACGCTGGACCAGAAACCGGTCGCAGGCAAAGGCGAACTGACGCTGTACCAGGTCAGCTACGACGACAAACAACAGCCGCTTGAGAAGGCCGTCGAAACCTGGCAGCTCGACACCGACCCGCAGGGACAGGCACAGCAGCAGTTCAAGGCGGCCGAAAAAGGTCAGTATCGACTGTCGTACAAGGTCAGCGATGCCAAAGGCCACAGCATCGAGGGGGGGTACGTCTTCGTCGTCACCGGCGAGGGGTTCGACGGGCACGAGTTCCGCTTCAACGACATCGAGCTGGTCACCGACAAACGGGAATACGCCCCCGGCGAGACGGTCAAACTGCTGATCAACACGAATCGGGCCGGGGGAGCGGTCGTGTTGTTTTTGCGGCCCGCCCATGGAATCTATCTGCCCCCCAAGGTGATTCGGCTGGAAGGCAAAAGCACAATCGAAGAGGTGGCCGTCGTCCAGAAGGACATGCCCAATTTCTTCATCGAGGCGATGACGGTCGCTGCCGGCAAACTACACACCGAAGTTCGAGAGGTGATCGTCCCTCCCGAGCAACGCGTGATCAATGTGGCGGTCTTGCCGTCGCAGGAAGAGTATAAACCCGGTGCCCCGGCCACGGTGAAAGTGCAACTCACCGACCTGACCGGCGAGCCGATCGTGGGCTCGACCGTGCTTTCGATTTACGACAAAAGCGTCGAGTACATCTCCGGCGGCAGCAACGTCCCCGAGATTCGCGAATTCTTCTGGAAGTGGCGTCGAAATCACCATCCGCAAACCGAATCGACGCTCGACCGCACATTCTACAACCTGCTTCGCAACGGCGAAGTCGGCATGTCGAATCTGGGCGTCTTCGGGGACCAGGTGGTCGAGGAATTCACGAAGGAGGGAGCGATGCTGTCGCGGGCCGCCGGCATGGGGGGGGGCGTCATGCGTAAGGGCGCAATGATGCGGGGCGGTGCTCCGGGGGGGCCGCAGGCAATGGCCGCCCCGATGGCCATCGCTGACCGCATGGAGACGGCCGATGGGGACGCGACCGGCGCACCGCCGTCGCAGCCGGGGGGCGAGGGCGGCGGGGGGTTGGTCGAGCCGACGGTTCGTTCGCAGTTTGCCGACACCGCGTACTGGGCCGCGGCGATTCTCACCGACAAACAAGGTCGCGCCGAAATTGCCATGACGATGCCCGAAAACCTCACTGGTTGGAAAGTCAAAGCCTGGTCGATGGGCGCTGGAACGCGCGTCGGCCAGGGCGAGGCCGAGATCGTCACGAAGAAAAACCTGCTCGTGCGCTTGCAGGCGCCGCGGTTTTTCGTCGAGACCGACGAAGTCGTTTTGTCGGCCAACGTCCACAACTACCTGAAAACCGCCAAGTCGGTGCAGGTGGCGCTCGAGATCGACGGCGGGACGCTGACCCCGACGGGGGGCAAGTCGCAGACGGTCGAAATCGAGGCCGGCGGCCAGGAACGCGTCGACTGGCGGGTGAAAGTGACCGGCGAAGGGGTCGCGGTCGTCCGCATGAAGGCGCTCTCGGACGAAGAATCCGACGCCATGCAAATGCAGTTCCCGGTGTACGTTCACGGGATGCTCAAGTTGGAGTCGTTCGCCGGCGTGATTCGGCCCGACCAGGACACCGCCAGCGTCACGCTGACCGTCCCCGCCCAGCGGCGCGTCAACGACAGCCGCATCGAAGTCCGCTACTCGCCGACGCTGGCCGGAGCCATGGTCGACGCGCTGCCGTATATGGTCGAGTATCCCTATGGTTGCACCGAGCAGACATTGAACCGGTTTCTGCCGACCGTCATCACGCAGAACATTCTGCTGAAGATGAAACTCAATCTCAAAGACATTCAAGAGAAACAAACCAACCTCAACGCTCAGGAAATCGGCGACGATCGCGAACGGGCCAAAGGCTGGAAGCGTTTCGACCGCAATCCGGTGTTCGACGAGGCGGAAGTTCGCCAGATGGTTAAGGACGGCTTGCAGGCCCTGACCAACATGCAGCTTGCTGACGGGGGCTGGGGCTGGTTCTCGGGCTACGGCGAGCACAGTTGGCCGCACACGACGGCCCTCGTCGTGCATGGCTTGCAGGTCGCCGCGCAAAACGACGTGGCCCTCGTTCCGGGAATTCTCGAGCGGGGAGTCGAATGGCTCAAGACCTACCAGGCGAGGCAGGTGCAACTGCTGAAGAATGCCGCCGACAAAAAGGCGAATCGCGAATGGAAAGAGCAGGCCGACAACATCGACGCCCTGATCTATATGGTGCTGATCGATGCCGACGTCGCCGACAACGACATGCTCGAATTTCTGTACCGCGACCGCACGAAACTGGCAGTCTACAGCAAGGCGATGTTCGGCCTGGCGCTGCACAAGCAGCAGCAGCCCGAAAAGCTGGCGATGATCCTCGAGAATATCGAGCAATTCGTCGTCGAGGACGACGAGAATCAGACGGCGTACCTCAAATTGCCCGAGAACAATTCCTGGTGGTTCTGGTATGGCAGCGAGAACGAGGCCCACGCGTACTACCTCAAGCTGCTGGCGAAAACCAGCCCTCAGGCACGCCGCACGTCGCGACTGGTCAAATACCTGCTGAACAACCGCAAGCACGCCACGTACTGGAACAGCACGCGCGATACGGCGATTTGCATCGAGGCGCTGGCCGAGTACATGGCGGCCAGCGGCGAAGACAAACCCGACCTGACGCTGGAAGTCTGGCTCGACGGCAAGAAGCAGAAAGAGGTCAAGATCGCCGCCAAAAACCTGTTTACCTTCGACAACAAGTTCGTGCTCACGGGCGATGCCGTCGAAACAGGCAAGCACACGGTCGAATTGCGTCGAAAAGGGGTCGGCCCGGTTTACTTCAACGCCTACCTCACCAATTTCACGCTGGAAGACTTCATCACCCGGGCCGGGCTGGAGGTCAAGGTGGGGCGCAAGTACTACAAGCTGACGCGAGTCGACAAAACGGTAAAAGTCGCCGGCGCGCGCGGGCAGGCGGCCGACCAGAAGGTCGAGAAGTACGAGCGCAGCGAACTTGTCAACCTGGCCACGCTCAAATCGGGCGACCTGGTCGAGATCGAACTCGAAATCGACAGCAAAAACGATTACGAGTACGTGATCTTCGAAGATATGAAGGCCTCGGGCTTCGAGCCGGTCGAACTCCGCTCGGGCTACGCAGGCAACGCGATGGGGGCCTATATGGAACTGCGCGACGAGAAAGTGTGCTTCTTCATGCGAACGTTGCCGCGCGGCAAGCACTCTCTTGCCTACCGGATGCGGGCCGAAATCCCGGGCCGGTTCAGCGCCCTTCCGACCCGAGGCTATGCGATGTATGCTCCTGAACTTAAAGGCAACTCCGACGAGATCAAGCTGGCGATTGAAGATTGACCGGGCGAATGCCGTCGGGGAAGCAAAACGGTCGACCCCGGTATGCGGTCGCAACCTGCCTGAGACGATGCTGAACATAGCGGAAATCATCCAATGAATGCATTCCCTCCGACGGCCGACTCGCCTGCGGGCGCCCTTTTCTCGCGGCGCGACATGCTGCGACTTTCGGGACTGGGCTTCGGATCATTGGCGCTATGTGGCCTGATGCAGGGTGAGCGGGTTCGTGCGGCCGGATCGCAGGTATTCAACCTCAAGCCCAAACCCTCGCCGCTGGGGTTTCAGGCGCGGGCCGTGATCATGCTCATGCAGAACGGCGGCCCCAGCCAGATGGAGCTGTTCGACCCCAAGCCCGAGCTCGAGAAGCACCACGGGCGGCAGCACACGCTTAAAGTCGAAATGTTCCAGACCGGTAGCGAGCAGAATACGCTTCTCAAAAGCGCGTTTGCCTTCAAGAAATACGGCAACTGCGGCATGGAGCTGTCGGAGATCATCCCGCACATCGGCAGCGTGGCCGACGACCTGTGCCTCGTCCGGTCGATGCACACCGAGCACAACAACCATACTGAAGCGCTGATCATGTTCAACACCGGCCGGATCTTTCAGGGAAAGCCGGCGCTGGGATCGTGGATCAGCTACGGCCTGGGGACCGAAAATCAGAACCTGCCGGCGTACGTCGTGCTTCGCGACCCCACCGGTTACAACACGACCGGCTCGCTGACGTGGAGTTCGGGTTGGCTGCCGGCGCTGTATCGCGGCACCGAGTTCAGTTCGCAGGGCGCCCCCATCCTGAATCTCAAACCGGCGAAAGCGCAACCGGCCGAGGGCCAGGGGGACGACTTGGAGTTTCTCGGGCTACTGAACCGCCTGCACCAGCGCAACTATCCGGGCGACAGCGAACTGGAAACGCGCATCCAGAACTATGAACTCGCCGCCCGGATGCAACTTGCCGCCGGCGATCTGGTCGATCTCTCACAAGAAACCCAGGCCACCAGGCAGCTCTACGGACTCGACCAGCCCGACACCGCGGGATACGGCCTGCGGTGTCTGATGGCCCGTAAACTGATCGAAGCCGGAGTACGTTTCGTGCAGGTCTTCCCGCGGCCGTTTCAGCCGTGGGATACGCACAGCAAAACCAGGGAAGAACTGACTTCGATTTGCGGCGCCTGCGATCAGCCGAGTGCCGCCCTGATTGCCGACTTGAAGCAGCGCGGCTTGCTCGAGAGCACGATCGTCGTCTGGTCGGGCGAGTTCGGGCGGCTGCCGGTCTCACAAAACGGCTCGGGCCGCGACCATAACCGCAACGCGTTTTCGCTGTTCCTCGCCGGCGGTGGGTTCAAGGCCGGGCACATTCACGGGGAGACCGACGAGGTCGGGTACAAGGCGGCGGTTGACCGGGTCAGCGTCTCCGACCTGCATGCCACGGTCTTGAACCAACTGGGGCTCGACCACCGCCTGCTGACGTTCGAACACTCCGGCCGCGATGAATCGCTGACCGATGCGTCGCTGACGGGGGCGAGGGTTGTTCGCGAACTGCTGGCGCAGCCGGTAGCCTCGGCATGAATCGCGACAGTCGTGGCGACTGTCAGAGCGGCGGCCGCCCGCAATTACCGGTGATACACCACGGCTTCGCTTTGCATCTGGCCATGCTCGCGGCGCTTGACCGTGAGCAGCACCGAATCGCCCTCGCCGGACGTGGCCAGTGCCGATTCAAGATCGGCGACGCTGCCGACCGGCGTCCGTGCCACTTCTTCGATCAGGTCGTACAAGTGCAAGTCGCCATCCATCGGCCCGTTGTGATCGACGCGCAGCACCAGCAACCCTTTGTCGGTCGCCGCATACCCCAACTGCACGGCAATCGCCGGTTCGAGCGGGTGCAGCATCAGTCCCAGCGAATCGACGCGCGTTCCCATGCCGGGAACGGCGGGGGCCTCGGCTCGCTGCTCGAGTTTCGCGCGATCGCCGACCTTGACGTCAATCGTCATGTGCCGACCCTCGCGAAACACGACCACCTTTACCGATTTGTCGACATCGGTCAGGCTGACGAGGTTGATCAAATGGTTTTCATCGAGCACCTCGATGCCGTTAAAGGTCAGAATCACATCGTCGAACTTCAGGTTGGATCGCGACGCCGGGGTATCGGGATAGACTTCAAGCACCCGTGCACCGCGAATGCGGTCGAGCTTCAACCGGGCAGCGACTTCGACGCTGAACTCGGGGTCGAGCTTGACACCCAGATAGGCGCGGGTGACCTTGCCGTGCTCGATCAACTGTTCGGCAACGTGCCGCACGAGATTACTGGGAATGCTGAACCCGATCCCTTCATTCCCGCCGCTGTTGGAAGCGATCGCCGTGTTGATGCCGATCACCTGGCCCTGCATATCGATCAGCGGGCCGCCGCTGTTGCCGGGATTGATCGCCGCATCGGTCTGCAAGAAGTCCTGATTGAGCATGTCCGACGTCTCGCCGAGTTTCAGCGAACGCCGGCCTTTGGCGCTGATAATGCCCATCGTGACCGACTGGCTGAGGCCGAACGGGCTTCCCAGTGCCAGCACGAGGTTGCCGATTTCAATCTTTTCGCTGTCGCCCCAGCGGGCGGCCTGAAGATTGGTGGGGACGACTTTGAGAACCGCCACATCGGTTGCCTGATCGGTCCAGATTTTGACGGGATGAATCACCCGCCCGTCGTGCAGATGGATCGAGATATTGTCGAGCTGGGCCTTGTCGACGACGTGCCGATTGCTGACGACGAACAAACCCTCGGCCTTCGGGCTTTCGATAATTACGCCCGAACCGGTTTCTTCCACCAGGCGGCCGCGATCGGTCCGTCGCTCGCTTTCAATATGCACGACGCTGTTGGTCGTGAGCCGCGCGATCCGGGCCAGCAGCTCGCTGGATCGCTGCAAGGGGGTCCCGCCGGCCTGCAATTCACTGTACGTCGAATCCGACGCAGAAGGCCGCGGCCCCTGAGCGTTGACGGCACCTTGCCATTGCCATAAATGCCAGTGCCATAAATCGCCCCGGGAACCAATCGCGATACCCGCCAGGAACAGACTGGCACCCACTACGGCCGTCGACCAGCGATTCATGTTTTTATCTCCCGGGCAAAATCACCAGACCCAGGATCAGTCTACTCGACTTCAATGTTGATGTCGCGAAGTGTCAGATCCCGATCGCTGTTGGCCCCCTCGTACTCGAAAACCGTTTGCCAGTTTTCGCTCTCGTCTTCGTCGGTGCCGCGTCGCGTCTCTTGCTTCTGGCGACAATCGATGCAAACCGTCGTGTAGGGCAAGGCCTTGAGCCGCGCCACAGGGATGGCGGTGCTGCAAACTTCGCACGAGCCGTACCGCCCGTTGCGAATCAGCTTGATCGCCCGTTCGATCTGCTGCAATTCGCGGCTTTCGAAGGCTGCCAATTGCGAATGCATTTCATTCTGCGAGGCATCGAGAGCCGCATCGAACATATCCCCACTGCCGGGGTCGGCGAGCTGCGCCGAATCGAGTTCGTGCGTCAGTTGTTCGCGCAAATCGTCGCGTTTGGCGACCAGGCTTTTGTGCAATCTCAGCAGGGCTTCTTTGCGGCTCATGGCGTGTCTCCTGACAACCTGTGTCTCACGACCCGCGGCAGCCTCGGTCGGGCGACCCCAGCGGGCTGTTCACGCTCCTTACGCGTGAAATCTCAGAAAACTATAGCTCTCAAATGACCTGCGGCTGTGAAGCTGAATCGAAATTCGCATCGCCGCGCCCCACCGGTTGCTTTTGTAGCGAGCGGTCAGCGACGCGATGCTCCGAAACAGATCATGCCAATCATATGCCGAACCGTAAAAACGCCAACAAGACCAGACCCGCCGAACGCCCCGGAACCATCTCCGCGCGTCGACCACAAACTGTTTCGAAAAATAGACTTACAGCCAATAAGTGGTAAACATTCGTCCAACCCGTTGTCCGAAGCAATGGACGGACGGTCTCCGGCCGTTTCGGTGGGGAAGATCTGGCAGGACAAAAGAGAGGATGACGCGTGTTGGGGCCTTGTTAGGAACTGTCGGTCGGTTCGAGAGCCAAGTCCCG
>SIAF01000122.1 GCA_009691905.1 Planctomycetaceae bacterium
CCAGCCCGATCCGAATTCCGTCCACCATCGCGCGTCCTCCGTGAGCCGTTGAATGAACAACCACACGGAGAACTTCTTACAACATCAACCCTCCTGGCGCAAGTCTTCCTAAATTGCCAAGACCCCCCAAAGTGCGCGCTGGCCCTGGTGTCCCGTGGTCCTCGATCCGACGCAACCGGAGGGTTGGGGTTCCCGAACCCCCTGTCACTTCGAACTGACCGAACTGGGTCGGCGCAGCCTGCTGACGCGGCTGGCCGACACGCTCGAAGACAATCTCGAAGTCTGGGAGGGTCTGCCCGGATTCCAATGGTACGCCCCGGTGCTGCGCGCCAAAGCGGGAAGCGATGTGCTGTGCGTTCACAAGGACGTCACGAACGAGTCGGGCCGCATCCCGTTGTTGGCCACCAAGACCTTCGGCGCCGGCAAGGTCCTCTTCATGGGGACCGACGGCGCCTGGCGCTGGCGCGAGGGGGTCGAAGACAAGTACCACTATCGTTTCTGGGGCCAGGTCGTGCGATGGATGGCCTACCAGCGCAACATGGCCAAGGGGGAAACTATGCGGCTCTACCACACCCCCGACCAGCCGCAGATGGGGCAGACGCTGTCACTGAACGCCAACGTCATGGAGCCCAGCGGCGAACCGTTGCAGCAGGGAGAAGTCGCGGTCCGCATCACCGCCCCCTCCGGCCAGTCCGAAACTGTGCGTCTGACTTCGGCGGGGGATGAATGGGGCCAGTTCTCGGGTCGGTTTACCGCGGAAGAGCCGGGGCGGCACGAGTTGCTGCTGACATGCCGCGAGACCGGCGCGCGGCTGGAAGCCTCCTTCTTCGTGCAGGGAGGGGCCGTGGAGCGCCCCGGCCGCCCGGCGCGCCTCGAAGTGCTGGAGGAGCTGGCCCGTGTCACGCAGGGCAAGATCCTTGGGGCCGATCGCGTGGACGAGGTCGTCGGGTTCCTCTCGTCGCTTCCCGAAGCGCTTCCCATCGTGCGGCGCGTGCCGCTTTGGAGCCATCCCGTCCCCGCGGGTGCCCTGGTGACCCTTCTGGGAATTTTCTGGGTGATTCGGAAATTCAGTGGTCTTGTCTGAGTCGTTTGTGTTAACGTATCGGCACGGCGGATGCGTGCAGGCGGGTTTCTGTGAGACCCGTCGCGGGTTTTGGAGAAACCCGACTACACTTGAGATTCAGGAGAAGCCATGAGTCTGGCACCGGCGCACCAACGGTTGCAACTGCCCGAATCGCTGCAAACGCAGCTTCACGAGTTTCGCCGAGCCGTCTGGTCGATCAAGTTGATCGAAGCGGTCTGCGGCGCGCTGTTCGGCGTTGCCGTCTCGTTTCTGGTTCTGTTCGCACTTGATCGCGCGGGAGAAACGTCCGCATTTGCCCGTGGCGGCCTTTTTGCACTGGCGGTCTCGGCTTGTGCGCTCGTGCCCCTGGCGGTCCATCGCTGGGTGTGGCGTCACCGCGGTCTGGCGGCACTGGCGCGTCTGCTGAGTCGCCGCCATCCCCATGTGGGAGACCAGCTCCTGGGAATCATCGAGCTGGTGCAAAACGACGCCGAGCAGGCGCGCTCCCGCGTGCTGTGCGAAGCGGCGATCCGGCAGGTGGCGGACGACTCGCGGAAACGTGATTTCCGCGACGCCGTGCCGCATCCCCGCCATCGCTTGTGGGCCGCTCTGGTGTCGGTCCCGCTGGCGGCGACGCTGATCCTGTTGGTGACGTGTCCCGCCGCCGCCGCCAATGCCTGGGCCCGCCTTCTGGCCCCCTGGAGCAATGTCCCGCGGTACACGTTCGCTGCCATCGAGCGCTTGCCCGACCAGATCGTCGTCGCGCACGGCGAGCCGTTCTCGGTCACGCTGGGGCTGGCCGACCAGTCGCTGTCGCGTCCCGCGCAGGGAACGGTGCAGTTGGGCCAGCAAGCGCCGGTCAGCACGACGCTCGACAGGCACGCCTACCGCTTCGACCTGCCGCCGCAGATTGCCTCGAGTCCCTTGCACGTCACGATCGGCGACTATCGGCAGCGCATCGAGATCGAGCCGATGCTGCGCCCCGAGCTGGCCTCCCTCACGGCGGAGTACTCCCTGCCCGAGTACCTGGGCCTGCGAGAGCCTGGCACGAAAGACGTCCGCGGCGGCGCAGTCGAGTTGGTTAGTGGCAGCCGCGCGCGGTTTATCGTGACCGCCACGCGCGAGCTGGCGTCCGCCTCGGTCAACGGCCGCTCGCAGCCTCCCGCCGCTCGCACTCTCTCCAGCGACGAAGTGACGATCGCCGGGACCGAAAACCTCGAGTTCCGCTGGCAGGATCGCTTCGGATTGACGAGCAAACAGCCCTTCACGCTGACCGTGACCGGTGTCGACGACGAAGCCCCCTCGCTCGTGTGCGAAGGGTTGCCGCGCCGGAAAGTCGTGCTCGATTCTGAGACGCTCACGTTTCAGGTGCGGGCGCGGGACGATTTTGGCGTCAAGCAGGTGGGGTTGGAGTGGGTGGGCATCGAAAACCCGATCGTAAAAACGCCGGCCGAGGGAGAGCGTGTTCTCTCGGCGGGGGGCCACGACAAAAAGATGTTGGACCTTACGGGAACGTTCTGCGCCAAGAACCTGGATATCGAACCGCAGCCGATCTCGGTCCGCGTCTACGTCGAAGACTATCTTCCCGGCCGCAAGCGGGTCTATTCCCCCGAGTCGGTGTTCTACGTGCTGACCCCCGAGCAGCACGCCATCTGGCTCACAGAGCAACTCAGCCGCTGGCATCGGCAGTCGCTGGAAGTTCGCGACCGTGAGCTGCAACTTTATGAAACGAATAAGGAACTGCGGGAGCTCTCTGCCGCAGAACTGGATCAGCCCGACGTGCGGCACCGCATCGAAACCCAGGCCTCCGCCGAGCGGGCCAACGGCCGCCGGTTGTCGAACCTGGTGACGACGGGCGAAAACCTCGTGCGGCAGGCAACGCGCAATCCCGAATTCGGCGTCGGCCACCTGGAGACCTGGGCCGAGATGCTGCAGATCCTCAAAGACATTTCCGGCAACCGCATGCCGTCGGTGGCCGATCTGCTCAAAAAGGCGTCGCAGGCGCCGCAGGTGGCGAACGCGTCCAGCGGAAACAGGCCCAGCGCGGGAATGGTTCGGGACACGTCGTCGGGAAGCGCTCCGGCCGGCGGCGAATCGAAGAAACCGCCGGCGAACGTGCCCGCCGTCGTCGATCGCGAGTCGTCGCAGCAGCCGGCTGACAAAAATGCTGAGTCGCCCCCCGCTCGACCCGGTCAGTCGAAGCCGCGGCTGGGTCTGGCGGTGACGACACTGACGGGTGGCAAAAGCTCTGACAAACCGCCCGCTCCACCTACGGGCGAGACGTTGGACGAGGCAGTCAAAGAGCAGCGCGACTTGCTGGCCGAATTCGAGAAAATCGCCGACGAGCTCAACCGCGTCCTGGCCGAACTGGAAGGGAGCACCCTCGTCAAGCGGCTCAAGGCCGCGTCGCGCATGCAGTACGAAATCGCCGGGCGACTGGCCGAGAAAGCGCCCGTGGCGTTCGGGGCTCGCCCCACGCAGATCGCCGCCGAAGTCATCAAAATCGTCGCCGATCTGTCCGAGAAGGAAACAAAGAGCAGCCACACGGTCTCGTTGATCATGGACGACATGCAGGGATATTTCGAGCGCCGGAGGTTCGTCAAATTCAAGAAGGTGCTCGACGATATGAGGCAACTGGACGTGATTGGCGGCCTGCGGCAGCTTGGCGACGACGTGAAGCGCGAGCACGGCCTGTCGATCGCGCAGAGCGAGTTCTGGTCCGACACGCTCGACCGCTGGGCCGAGGATCTGGTCGATCCCTCCTGCTGCGGCGCGTGTCCGGGGTGCAAATCCAAGGGGAGCCTGCCCCCTTCGATTGTCCTCGACGTGTTACAGATCCTGGAAGGCGAAGTCAACCTGCGCGAAGACACGCGCGTCGCCGAGCAGGCCCGCCCGGCCATCGCCGTCGAGGAGCACAAAGCCAGCTCTAGCAAGCTGTCAGAGACGCAGGCCGGACTCAAAGGCCGCGTGGACAAAGTCATTCAACGCATCCGCGAGCTGCCCGACGCCGAGTCCGACTTCGGGCGCGAGATCGCGCTGCTCACGCAGGTGTCCGGCGTCATGGACGAGACGGTCGGGATTCTCGCGCGGCCGGAAACCGGCCCGCCGGCCATCGCCGCCGAGACCGAGGCCATCGAGCTCTTGTTGCAGTCGAAGCGCATCAATCCCAAAGGGGGCGGCGGGGGCGGCGGGTCGACTCCGGGGGGCGGAGGGGGCGGCGACACCGAAGATTCCGCCATTCCGCTGCTCGGTGGAGGGGTGAATCAGAAAGAGATCCGTGAAGACCGCGGGATCTCGCAAGCCACCGGTGAGACCGGGCGATCGTTGCCCGAGGAATTCCGCGTCGGCCTCGACGAGTACTTCAATCGCCTCGAGCGAGGTCCGCAGCCGAGTTCCAAGTCGCCATGAATCGCCCTGCCGGCCTCGCTTGTCTGATCTTGTGCCTGGCCCTCGCGGGCCCGCCGATGCCGCTCTGCGCGCAGGACGAAAAAGCCGATCAGGCCGTCGAGAAACTCTCAGGCAGGGAAATCCAGCAACAACTTCGTCCGCTCCTGGCGATCGAGCGGCGTTTTCTCCGCAAACTGCTCGACCTGACCCCGGAGGAGGAAGCCGAACTGCTCAAGCAGGAAGAGCAGCACCTGCAGGACGTCTCCCAAAAGCACGCTGTCGCGTTCGTCAAGCTGCAGCAAGGCACATGGCGACCCGAAGACGGTCCGGCCGACGCGCGGCAGATTGTGCAGAAGGTTTTGGCCGCCGCGCTGGCCTCCCGCCTGCCGGAGGACCAGTTAACCAGCTACCGCGAAGAGATCAGCCGGCGGGCGGCCGGACGGCGCAATGCCGCCGCCCGCAGTATCGTCGTCACGCTGGACGAAAACCTGGTGCTGACCGCGGCGCAGCGCGAACAGCTCATGGAGTCGCTGACGACGAACTGGAACGAGGCCTGGGCCCTGTCGCTGCAGATGATTCAACCGGGGAACGAACAATTTCCCGAAATCCCCAACGACCTCATCGTGCCGTTTCTGACCGACGCGCAGCGCAAGGTCTGGAGCAGCGTGCCCAAAATTCGCATGGTCAACACCGAGTTGCATGTCCTGGGACTGCCGTTGCAGGACTTTGCCAACGAAGCCGAAGCCGTCATGCCGGAACGCGACGCGAAACCGGCCCGCGCCAAGTGAACCGTAAAGAGTCCCTGTGAACCATCGACGCAAGATTCACGATGCCCGGCTGGACGATGACGGCGTCGCCCGCGAAGAGTTCCGATGGAATCGGTCCGCAAGCGGCCGTCGTCTGATCCGCGTCGGCTGCCTGGCGCTTTTCATCCTGTCCGGGGCGGTCGCTGCCGAGGAACAGGACGGAGACGACCTGGTCGAAGAGGCGCTGCCCCAGGCCCGGGAGGTCGGGCAGGTCGTCATCGACGAGCAGAATTTCGACCAATGGGTCTATCGGGGGGATGCCGAGGCGACCCGCCGCCGGTTCGAAGCGCTGTTGCGTTCGAGAGTCGATGCGGCGGCTCAGGCCGGAAACCTGACCGAGGGGCAGAAGGAGAAGCTCGAGCTGGCGGGGCGCGGCGATATGCGCCGCTTTCACGAGCGCGTGGAGGTGCTTCGCCTTCGATTCAAGAGCATCCGACACGACATCAATGCCGTCCAGGCCTTCCTGCAGGAAATCCAGCCGCTGCAACTCGCGGCCAACGGCGACCCGTTCGGCCAGGGGTCGCTCTACGCCAGGACACTGCGGCGAACCCTGACGGCCGACCAGGCGGCCGAGTACGCGCGGCTCGATCTCGAGCGGAGGCGGTTTCGCTATCAGGCCCGCATCGAATCGGTCGTGGCCATGCTGGACAACGGCCTGGCTTTCCGCGACGAACAGCGCCAGACCATCGTGACGCTGCTCCTTGAAAACACGTCCCCCCCGCGCCAATTCGGGCAGTACGACCAATACGTCGTGCTGTACCAGCTCCAGAGGATCCCCGACGGCAAGCTGGAGAAAATTCTCGATCCCGATCAACGACAGTTGCTCCAGCGGGTGATGGACCGATTTCAGGGAATCGAACCGTTCCTTCAGCAGAACGGCCTGCTCCCCGATCCTGCCGACGAAGAACAGGCAGGCACCGGCGACCCCAGGGCCGCGGCCGAAAACGCCAGGAAACGGTGAGACGATGTTCATGACCTTGTCGCGCACCACAATGATCGCCTTGCTCGCGGCTGCCGTGGCATTGGTCCTGCCGCGCCCGGTCGCGGCCCAGCCCCCCGACCTGCGCTCGGGTGAGGCGATTCCGCGAGACTTGCGCGAGATGTACGAGCGCGGCGTGCAGTACCTGGCCCGCACGCAGACCGAGTCGGGAGGCTGGACCGGCGGCGGCAACGAGCAGGGACCGGGCCTGGCGGGACTGGGGCTGATGGTCTTCCTGGCGTCGGGCGAAGACCCGAATTTCGGCGTCTACAGCACGAACGTGCGCCGGGCGGTGCGGAGCATCATCTCGGGCCAGAATGCGAACACCGGCTTCCTGGGGTCGAGCATGTACCACCACGGCTTCGGCATGTTAGGACTGGCCGAGGCCTACGGCGCCGTCGACGACCGCCACATCTGGCCCGACCGGAAGGACCAGCGCGGGATCGGCCAGGCTCTCGAGCTGGCGGTGCGCGCCGCCGTCACGTCGCAAAAGAAGAACTCGAACGGCGCGTGGCGCTACTCGCCCAGCTCCACCGACGCCGACACATCGGTCAGCGGGGCGGTGCTCGTGGGCCTGCTGGCGGCCCGCAACGCCGGGATCGAAGTGCCCGACGAAGCGATCGACAAGGCCATCGCCTACTACACGCAAATGACCTCCAGTGCCGGGCAGGTGGCCTACTCAGGCATCGGCGGGTTTGACGATTCGCTGGCCCGCGTCTCCATCGCCACGCTGGTCTATTCGATCGCGCGGCGCAAAGACCTGCCTCAGTACAAAGCCGCGCTCGGCTTTCTGACCGGTCGGCTGGAGCAGCCGGCGCAGGGCTGGCCCGACTACAGCCGCTATTATCAGGCGCAGGCCCTGTTTCAGGGGGATCTCGAGGCGTGGGAAAAATGGAATGGACTCTTGATTCGCCAATTGAAACAGGCACAGCGCTCCGACGGGAGCATTCCGGGACAGCAGGGTCCGGCGCTGGGCACGGCCATGTCGCTCCTGGCCCTTGCTCTCAATTATCGCCTGTTGCCGATTTACGAGCGTTAGCGCGATTGAGAAAGGGGGACGAAGTGTTCTTCATGAGTTGGCCGCGTTTGACCGGCGTCTGCCCGTCGGTCCGTTGCCGCCGCTTTGCCGCGGTGTGGCCGGTGGCGCTTGTCGCCGCACTTTGTGTCGGCAATTCGCGGGGCGCGGGACCCCCGGAAGCGACAGACGTGTCGACGCTGCAGCTTCGCAATGGGGACATCGTGTCGGGTCGCTGGTTGCCGTCGGAAGACGCGTCCGTCCTTCGCTGGCAGGGGGCGCCGTTCGTCTCGCCATTCGAATTCGCTCTGACGGGTGTGGCCGCGGTCTCCTTTCCGGTTCCGAAAGAGCCGCCGCAGCCGGAAGGCGCCTACTGCTTCGAGTTGACGAACGGAGACGTCTGTTATGGCTCTCTGGAGCGGCTCGATTCCGAAACCATTGAGCTCGAGCTTCCCCGTCTGGGCCGCGTGCAGGTTCCGCCGGGTCGCTTGCGTCGTTTCTCGCGCTGGAACGAAAGCGCCGGCCTGATCTATCTGGGCCCCAACGGGCTGGCCGACTGGTCGGCCGCCCCGCAAGGCGCCTGGCGCGATGAGGGCGGGCGCCTGGTCACCGTGCAGCCGGGCGCGACGCTGCTCTCGGAGTTCAAGCTTCCCCCGAGGGCGGCGATCGAGCTGGAGATCTCATGGACGCAGAAGCCCGAGTTCATCCTGGCGCTGGGTGTCGGGAACGACGACGAATCGGTGCGCCAGGCCTTTCGAATGGAAACATGGGACGGAGAACTGGTGTTGCTGCGCGAGACGGCGCGCGACGCCGACCTGGCCGAGTTGCGCACCCTGGCGGCGGGGGCCGATCGCCTCCGCTTGCAGATCTATCTCGATCAGATCGCTGCGCGCTGCCTGGTGGTGTCCGAATCGGGCGCAGCGTTGGCCGATTTGACAATCGCCGGCGACGGGAAGGGTTCCTACCCGCTATTGAAGCTGCTGAACCGCGGGACCGGCTTGCAGTTGGAGCGGCTGCGCATCAGAAACTGGAACGGCCAGGCGCCCCTCGAGGCCGACGACGACGCCACCGGCCTGCATCTGGTCGATGGCACCATCGTCCGCTCGCCCCTTTCCGGCTACGACGCGGCGACTCGCGAATTTATCGTCGGCGCCGAAGGGGCCCGCATGCGGCTGGCGGCCGATCGGGTTGACAGCGTCCTCCTGTCGGCGGCGGACGTGGGCCCTCCCGAACCGGTGACGGCCACGTATCAGGATGCGGCGCGCTTCAGCGGCGAGCTCGTTCGAGTTGATGACAACGCGGTCTGGCTTTCGTCTCCCGCCTTTGGAAATGGGCTGCGCCTTCCACGGCAGGGGATGCGGTCGGTGAGTGTCCGTGCGAATGAAAAAATCGCGCCGGCCCAGGAGAAGGGAGTCGCGGTGCTCGAAATCGAGGGGGTCAAATTGCGCGGGCGGCTGATCGACGGCAGCGCGCAGCCCGGCGCCAGTTGCCTCGTCTGGCAGCCGCAGGGGAGCCGCACAGCCGGCGCGCTGCGTCCGGGTGCAACCGGCCGCATCCTGTTCCGCGAGCCGAAACGCGCCCCCAGAGCGAGCGCCGACACGCGGACCAAAACGATCCGCGTCGAGCAACAGGAACAGGTACGGGCCCGCCAGGTGGCGGCAATGGCGGCGGCCGCTCGGGTCGCCCAGGCGCAAACTCCAGTCGCCAGCGCCGAGGAAATCCGTCCCCGGCGCGGCGACCAGAAATCAATCTACCTGCGGTCCGGCGACAGCGTGCCCGGTGAAGTGACGCGTATCGACGAACGGGGCGTGACGATCAAGACCGCCTTTTCCGACGCCACGCTCGTGCCGCATGAAAAAGTCAAGGCGGCCGAGCTGGCGGACGAATCGCCGAAGTCTGCCATGCTCACGAAGATCAAGCGCGACCGGCTGCTCACCCTGCCGCGCATGCAGCGGGAGAACCCGCCGACGCACCTGATCCGCTCCAAAGAGGGGGATTACCTGCGGGGGCGCATCCTGCAAATGGACGACGTGCGGCTGATCCTGGAGCTGCGACTGGAACGCAGGGAAATCGCGCGCGACCGCATCGCGCGGATCATCTGGCTGCATCCGGAAGAGCTGGGCGCCGACTCGGCCGCGGCCCAGAGTGCCGAACCCGACACGGCGACGCGCGTGCAGGCCGTGCATGGCGACGGCGTGCGGCTGACGTTCATTGCCGACCGGCTCGTGGGGAATGTTCTTTCAGGAAAAAGCGACGTGCTGGGTGACTGCCAGGTGCCGCTCGATAAGGTCGAGCAGCTCATCGTGGGGGGCGCCATCGAGCAGGCGGCTTCCCGGCTGGCCTACCAGCAATGGAAGCTGCAACACGCTGTCGACCCGGCGTTCGTCCGCAGCGAAGACAACAGGTCGGGCGACGGGCGCGAAAGCGGGACCGAATCGGAATGGGTCGGCAAGACCGCCCCCGAGTTCGAGCTGCCGATGCTGGAGGGGGGACCGTTTCGCCTGGCAACCCAGCGCGGCCGGATCGTCGTGCTCGACTTCTTCACGACCTGGTGCGGCCCGTGCCTGGAAGAGTTGCCGCACGTCGATCAGGTCCGGCGCGACTTCGCCCAGGCAGGAGTGCAGGTCGTCGCGGTCAACATGGAAGAAGCGGCGCCACGGGTCGCCTCCCTGCTGGAACGCCGCAAACTGCAATTGCCCGTGGCCCTCGATCGCGACGGCGCGGTGGCGGCGAAGTATTCCGTCACCACCATTCCGCAGTTGTTCGTCATCGACCGCGAAGGAAAGATCGCCCGCCACTACATCAACGCCGGGCGGCACCTGGGGGAAGACCTGGCCGAAGCGCTTCGGGAGCTGACCGCCGACAAGACCGGGAACGAGCCGGGGTCGCCATGAAAAACTTCTTCGCGGCCTTGGCGAGCTTCTGTTCGAACTCCCGTGTTTTGGTCGCGGCTTGGCTGCGTCAAACTCTTTTGTTTAGACTTCGATGCTCGATTCGCCGATCGAGCCTGCTTCTGGTGATTTGCAGACTTGTCCTGGCGGTCGTCAGCGACACTCCGGGACGGGCGTTTGCTGACGAGCCCGCGACGAAAGCCGGCACGGCGCGGGCGGCTGCCCGCAGGAAGCGGGAGGTCAAAACGCCGGGGGAAGAGTTCGAGCTGGTTCAGCCCCGGAACGTTACCGTCGAGGAAACGCTTGAGGACGACGAAGGGGTCGCGCGACAGGTCGTCGCCGACGCCACGTTCGACACCTGGTTGTACGGCGCGCGTCGCGACCCCGTCCTGCTGCGCGAGCGGCTGGGCGAACTGCTTCGCCTCAAGGTCGCGGCCGCCGATCAGCTCTACGAACTGACCCAGGCGCAGCGGAAGAAGCTGGAGCTGGCCGCACAGCGGGACATCGAGCGCGTCTTCGACCGCGTCGCCCGCATGCGCGAGCGATTTGTCCTTGTCAAAGACGACGATGCGCAGCGCCGGGCCTTCTACGACCAGGAATTCGTCCCCTTCCGGGATGCACTGACATTGAATGTGTACGGGCCGGAGTCGCTGCTTTCCAAGACCCTGCAGCGGGGGTTGACCCCCGAACAGGCAGCCCGATCCGCGGCGGGTGCCCCTCCCGCCTCCTCGAACCTGAGAAAAATCGGCCTCGCCCTGCACAATTATCACGACGTGTTCGGCCGCTTTCCGGCGGCCGTGATGCGCGGGCCCGACAGCCAGACCCCCTATAGCTGGCGGGTCGAGCTCTTACCGCTGCTCGCGACCGACTTCGAGAAGCAACCAGGAGGCGCAGACGTTTTACGCGGGAAGCTGAAGGGTGACGAACTGCGGCAGACATGGTGGAAGATGATCGAGGCGGCCGGATACCGGCTGGACGAGCCGTGGGACGGCGAACGCAACCGCGTCTTCGCGAAGAGGTCGCCTCCGGTCTACCGCCCCGACGCCGACGAACCCGCCTCAAACCATGCCGCGTTCTTCGCCCTGACCGGTCCGAACACCGCGTTTCCCGAGGGCCGCGGAATGGGGCTCAAGGAATTCACCGATGGGCCGGGCGAGACGCTGCTTTTGGTCGAAGCGCGGCGCGATATCCCGTGGACGAAACCGGCAGACATTCCGTACGAGGGCGCGGCGACTCGGCCGCTGCTGGGAGCCTCGCGCCAGAGCGGGTTTCTCTGCCTCACGGCCGACGGGGCCGTCCACGCGATCGGATCGGAGGTCCCCAACGATGAGTTCCAGGCGCTGGCGACCCGGCGCGGCGGGGACACGGTCTCGATCCCCGGCATCCCCTGGAAACCCGAACGCCCGGCGGTGCCCCGCGCGGCCGGCACCCCCGAGCCGATGCCCGAGGTGCAACCCGATCGCGTGGTATTGGGCAACGTCCGAGTCGGGGCGACGGTCGAATCGAGCGTGCGGGTCTTCGTACCGGGGGACAATGCCGAGGGTGTGGATGTGAAAATCGACGCGCCCCCCTTCGTCAAGGTGACGCGGACGAAAGTGGCGACACAGATGTTCGGGAATCGCGGGTCGTATATTACCTGCGACGTCTGGCTGACGCTGGACACCAGCCGCGCCGGCGCGTTCGACGGCTTGCTCGAGGTACACCTTGCCGACCGCCGGATCCAGGTTCCGGTGTTCGTCGACGTGCTTGTGCCCGAAGCGGGGCTGACCCGCGTGTTGTTCGTCGAAACGCCGATCGAGCGATTCTCCTCAAGCAACTCCGCCGACTTCGAGCCGTTTCTCGACCTGGTGGAATCGGCCCGGCTCGATCCGCACTACCTGGAGGTCGATCGCGATGGCCCCGTGCTGCGGGACCTCGATCTGGCACAGTTCGACGTGGTCCTGCTGGCGGGCTCCGGTCTCTTCTTGGCCCGTGCCGACGATTTCCGGAAGCTCACCACATTCATTGAAGAGGGGGGCAAGGTTGTCCTGGCGGCGAATCATTTTTTTCGGGGCACTGTGGGCAAGGCCAACGAACTGCTCGTGCCGCTGGGATTGAAGATGCACGACGTCGAGGCCGAATTAATCCAGGTCGAAGGGGCTGCGATCACCCCGCACGCTCTGACGCGCGACGTGCGCACTTTGCGGTTTTTCCGCCCGTCTCCGGTCTACGTCGAAGCGCAGGAGAAGGGCGAGATCCTGGTGGCGGCGCCCATGTACCCCGACGGCGGCTTTGTGGCTGTGGCCCGCGCCGGAAAGGGGCAGGTAGTCGCCCTGGGGGCCTCTCTCTGGTGGAACTGGATCGCCAGCGAGCGCGAAGCGGGGGCCGACAACGCCGTTATGCTGCGCAACCTGCTGACGAAGCCGTAAGCCGCATCGTCTTCCCTCTTGAGGCTAATCGTCGGGAGCACCGTCCATGCCAACCGCATCGCGTCGTTTCGATTGGAGGTCCGGCCTGCTTTCGCAGGGCCTGTTGCTCGCCGTGCTCTGCGCTCCGCACTCACTTTCCGGCGCTGACGACCCGGCGCGAATCCGCGCGTCGGGCGTAGCGGTGGCCGCCGATGGGAACGGCACGCGCGAATTCCTCTTCCACGTCAAGACGACAACCGGCGAGCCGGTGTCCGGAGCCAAGGTCACGCCGTGGGCGGTCCTGTACGAAGGGGGCGGCTTTGGACTCGACGAGAAGCAGTTCACGGAAATTTTCAGCGACGCCGATGGAACCGTCCGAGTGGTCTTTCCTGACGATGACGCTCTGGCCCAGCCGGGCGCCGATTCGAGGAGTCGGCTGTTACGCGATGCGCTTCGCCACGGGCTGAAGGAGATCGCGATGCGTGTCGACCATCCGGACCATCCCCAATGGTCAAATTATCTCCCAGTGGAAGGCGGGCCGATTCAATTGGTCGACTCCGGCACAATCATCGTTCGCGCGCGTCAAGGGACTGATGACAAATTGATACGGGGCATCTATCCAGTGATCGGCCCCTCGCTTTGGAGCGCGAACGACTGCTCTGAAGCGGACGGCGTGCTAACGATCGGGCAGGTGGACCTCACCAGCGCTCAGGCGTCACGCTGGCTGAGGATTCTGCACGTACCCGAAAAGGGTTCGGTTCCATTCAGCGATCTGATCGACCTGACGCAGCAGGCGAACAGCCCCATCGCCCTCAACTTGACGCTGAAGCCCGGCGTACGGTTCGTGGGGCGCTTGTCGGGCGACATTCCACGGCCTGTCAGGCAGGGCCGGGTCGTTGCGCGGATTGTCACAGGGCGCGACGCCTGGACCAATTGGCATTGGTCGGCAACTGCGGACGTCGCAGACGACGGGAAGTTCGTCCTGGACTCGCTTCCGCCGGACGAGCACCTGCAACTCATAGCACTCTGCGATGGCTGGGTCTCGACTTCGCCGACGAAGGAGGAAGACGACGCGTACGCTTCCGAGAACGGGTTTACAATTCCCGACTTTCATTCGGTCGCGGGACACGTTCGGCCTCGTCTGTTTCGGATCAACGATCGGCCAGTCGTGCGGTCGGTCCCGCTGGAACGCACTTCAAGCTGCGAAGTCACGGTGGTCGACTTGCAGGGCAATCCCGTCCCCGACGCCAAAGTTGATTTCTCGCCGAATCAGTTCTGCTTCAACGGAGGGGGCCAAATTCTGGGAAATGGATTCGACATGCTGTCGGCAATTCGCGACGACATCGCGGCCGGCGGCCGCCGTTCGCGGCCTCCAGCGTGGAGCAGCGAGAACCGGTATTCGGCGAAGACCGGGGCACAAGGTACGGCACTGATCTCGGGACTTCCCTCTGGTGCCCCGGGCGACCGAACGACTCCGATCGAGTATATGTTCAGAGTATCTCACGACGACTACGCCACCTCGGGAGAACTGCCGGCTCGAGACCGGTCGAAAGTTAGCATCGTTCCAGGCGAGACCGGACAGGCCACCGTGCGACTAAACCCCAAGTGATTGTGCCGAGCGCAGGTTATCAGTCGGCTGCCCAAACGCGAACGTTCAGAGACTGACGAGCTCCTTGATCGATTGTCCCGCATCGATCAGCATCTGCGGACGCCCGCTCGTATCGATGAGCCTCGCATCAGCCAGATCGATCCCCAGGTTGTGATACAGAGTAGCGAAAACGTCCTGGTAATGAACGGGGCGGGAGGCAGCGATGCTGGCGGTGCGATCAGTGCTTCCGATCACCTGTCCGGTTTGCATACCTCCTCCGGCAAGTAGGGCCATCCCGACGTTCGGCCAATGATGGCGGCCGATTGTCTTGACGTCCACCTTTGGAGTCCGGCCGAACTCTCCCCAAGCCACGATTGATACGTCATCGAGCATGCCCCGTTCACTCAGATCGCTGATGAACGCATGCAGGCCGTGGTCCAGAATCGGCAGCAGGTGCCGCATTCGCTGAAAGTTGGCGGTGTGCGTATCGAAGTCGCTGAGCGAAAGGCTGACACAGCGGACCCCCGCCTCAATCAGCCGCCGTGCCATGAGCAGCTTTTTTGGCCATGACGCACCGTCGCTGGTTTCGATCGGAGACTCAGTCTGCCCGCCACCCCTCATCGCATAGCGTGCCACAACCCGCGGGGATTCCTGATCGAGGTCCATCGAGGCCGCGAAGCGACCTGACGTCAGAATTCCGACCGCCTGTTGAGTGAAGGCATCCATCGCCCCCATTGTGCCGTCGCCGTCCATCGTGCGGCTGAGCCGGTCGAGCTCGCGCAAAAGGCACGTCCGGTCTCCGAGGCGATCCACGCTCAATCCGTCGATCAACCCCAGGCTGGTCGTGTGGCCGCTCCCCTTGTCGGCCAGCTCGCGTTTCATCCCTTCTTCAAGTGGGCGTGAAAACATCGCGGAAATATCGGGACGGAACGGTTGGTAGGCCGGCCCGAGGAATCCCGGTCGGGCGCTATTACGCACAAGAGGCCGTCCCTGCATCAAATCGACAAAGGCCGGGGCCGCGTCACCCGCCGCACCGCGCAGACGAGCGACGACGCTTCCCATCGCGGGACGTCCGCCGATCGACTTCAGATCTGGCTCGGGATAGCCCGCCTGGCATTGGAACGCATCGTGCGCGCCGACCGAGCCGACCAGCGATCGGATGAAGACGAGCCGATCTGCCATCCCGGCCATCTTCGGCAGCAACTCGCAGATCCCGTAGCCGGGAATTCGCGTGGCGATCGGCGCAAACTCACCGCGGATTTCGACAGGGGCCTCTGGTTTCAGGTCGATCATGTCGAGGTGCGGAGGTCCGCCATCGAGATGAATGTTGACCACGGCTTTCGTCGAAGACCCGACTTGCGCCTTGGCCTCCGCTCGCAGCAAGCCCGCCAAGGCATAGCTGCCGGCGAGCAGCGGCCCGACCGCGAGAAAGTTGCGCCGTGTCAACCCGTTTGCAACGAGTCGCGACTGTTTGCACGTTGTCAGCATCCGATCCTCCGGAGGCAGCGGCGGACTCTGGATGAACGTTCGTGCCGGATTACTCTGCGCCGCGACGCATCAATTTACCCGAATGCATCTTTCTTCTCAAGTGAGAGCCTCTTCCGGGCGACACCTTTCGCGTGACGCGATTTGATTCGAGGAACGGAAAACGTACACTGTTCGATGCCGCCGTGAAAAGCGAACCAACTTTCACGCTCGTGTCACCGGGTACCGAGGACTGGGTTTATGAAGTGGAAAAGAACTAACGTCGAGGCAGAAGGAAAATTCACGCGGCGGCGCTGGCTACAGGTCGGCTCGCTGGGGTTGACCGGACTGTCCTTGCTCACACTGCGTGGATTGACGCTCTCGGCATTCGTGATGGGTGTTGTCGTTCAAGGTGTCCTTTTCGCCTGCGAACCCGCTCCGCCGCATCCCCTGGGCCATTATCTCGTGCGAGTCGAGCACCCCGGAAATGACGAAGCCAGGATAACGACCCGGCTCAACGTCCAAGTGGAAGAACCGCCCGTCGGCGGTGCAACACGAGCCGCGCCGGCCAGTGCCGTTTGGGAATCGTGGCTGAACCGAAAACTCATCCCTGCCGATGAGGCGAAGGATATGCTGCGGGCAGGGCCGGCGCATCAAAAATATGCGGTTTCCAGCACCTTGAGAAGATAGGATGGGTCGAGGGCACAGTTGAGGCGTTTGTTCTTGGCACCGCGTTTGTTTGAGGTCTCCTGACGGAGGAGGCTGACGGCTAGTCTGCGGATCGCGCCGATGTTCGCAGCTCCGTTTCGAT
>SIAF01000123.1 GCA_009691905.1 Planctomycetaceae bacterium
GATTCAACATCTGATCGGCACCCTCAATGACGCTGCTTTCGCGTATCCGGGGACCAAGCTGCAGCTCCATTTCACCTCCTTAGCACCGCCCGCCAATCCAAACTCGGTGCCAAAGCAAATTCCGCCAGATCAGGAGGTCTGAGGCTGTACACGTCGCTGGCGGGGCCGAGCTCTTCCAGTTTGCCCGCGGCCTGTTCGGGACTCATGTAGGCGGGGGTGCCGATCGCCGAGCCGGGCCGGGTTTGGGCTGAACTGCTTACGGCCGACGAGGGGCGCAGCGTCGCTTCTTCCGAAACGAGTTCTTTCTTACCGACCGATTTGGTCAGACCCCAGTCGACGACCAGCGTTTCGCCGTACTTCCCCACCATGATGTTGCCGGGTTTCAGGTCGCGGTGCAGCACCCCGCGGCTGTGGGCGTACTCGATCGCATTGCAGACGTCGATGAACCGTCCCAGAAGCTGCCGCAGCGCGAGTTGCCGCGTGCCGGGATCGGCGCGATTGGGGTTGTCGGGTTTGTGGAAATCTTCGAGCGCCTGCTTGAGGCTGTCCCCCTTCACGAACCTCATCGCGTAGAACGGACGGCCGTCGGGTCCCTGCCCCAGCGCATACACCGGCACGATCCCAGGGTGTTCCAGCCCCCCGGTGATCTCGGCTTCGACAATGAATCGCTCGCGGGCCACGATATTGTCGGCGTGCTGCGGCTGGATTTCTTTGAGAGCGACTTCGCGGTTCAGATCCTGGTCGAGGGCCACCGACACCTGCCCCAGGCCCCCTTTGGCGTGGGGCCGCAGAATTCGGAACCGGCCCAGCGAGCTGCCGCTGCGTAGCAGCAGCGTGGTTTCCAGTCGCGGATCGATCGGTCGCTGCTGCCCCACGTGCCCGAGGCTGGCCCCCAGATCGGGATCATTGAGCCGCTCGAGGTCGAGTCGCACCTGAGAAGCCGAGCTCAGGGCCGCCAGGCTTTTTTCGGCATCGCCCGCGTGCTTCTCGAGAAATTTGCCCACCAGCCGTTCGAGGATTTCGCGGTCGTCGGGCGACAAGGCCCCCTGGCTCACGAGAATCTCGGCCAGCGTGCGGGATTTGTCGTGGACCCAGGCGTCGAAGCCCGCCACGAGCTGCTCGCGGGTCAGAAAATCGCTTTGCAGGGCGATGATGCCGAACAACAGGTTGCGGTCGGCGGTACCGCCGGGAGCCTGTGAATTCGGCAGTGATTCGGGGGGTCGCACAGAGGAATCTCGATCGTCGTTACCGGGCATGAATCAACCTCGTGGACAATCTGCTGCGACGTGATACGACATGGTCTCTTAGCTCAGCATACCCCGGCATGCGTCGCAAGTCAGGCGTATTCGGGCTGAGACGGCGGCGCTCGACGAAGTCTCGATCGCGGGAGTTACACCTTCTATGGATCTCGTCTCTGGACCTCACTGGTCCATTTATCGATTTGCCCGATTCCGCGCGTGAACGAGGGCGTGCGGGTTCGCCCGGGGGCGAACAGAGAGGAGCAAGGGAGAAAGTGGAGAGGAGACGATAACGATTTGCTCGACACTGTCGAGCAAATCGGCCGGCGGGATTCGGCCGACACCGTCGAGCATTTCCGAGACGCCGTCTCGGATTTTCCAAACGCCGTCCGGCAAATCGTCCGCTCTGCCCCTCGTACCGCTTGAGGATTGGCATCAACACAAGTCGGCATCTGCCGTCAGGAGCATCTTTACCGCAACGCGGTTCTATGTAACGCCTTCGGCGGAATTCTCAATGAGTGCGAGTCTCGTCAACACAGACGTATAGATACCAATGGCATGGGACGGGTGGAGCGCTGCCGGACAAAACTGCCATGACGCAATCCTTCAGACTGCTGAAGTGGCAGCCGACGGCCCCCGCCCGTACGATAGCCGGATCATGCTCGACGAAGCCACGCTCCGGAGAATCCTCGCCTCGCTCCCGAATCTCGCCATTGGCGTTGTCGGTGATATATTTCTGGACAAGTATCTCGATCTGGACGCAAGCCTCACGGAAACGTCGGTCGAAACCGGCCTGAACGCCTACCAGATTGCCCGGGTGCGGTGTTATGCCGGGGCGGGTGGCACAGTCCTCAACAACCTGCGGGCGCTGGGTGTCGGGCGGCTGTGTGCCCTGTCGGTGATCGGTGACGATGGCGAAGGGTTTGAACTGTCTCGCGCGTTGCGCACGCAGCAGGTCTCCATCGAGGGCGTGCTGGCTTCGTCACAGCGGATGACGCCGACCTACACGAAACCGATGCTTTCGCAAGCAACCGGCCCGGCTCGCGAGTTGAACCGGCTCGACATCAACAACCGCACCCCGCAATCGGCCGATCTCGACCGGCAAGTCATGGAGCGCCTCGAGCAACTTGTGCCGCAGATGGATGCTGTCATCGTGGCCGACCAGGTGACCGAGCGCAACCTGGGGGTGGTCACAGACGCCGTCCGCGAGCGGTTGTGCGACTTGGCCGTGCGTCACCCAACTTGCCGCTTCTTTGCCGACAGCCGCTCGCACATCGGCCTGTTTCGGAACATGATCGCCAAACCGAACCAGCAGGAACTGCAGCGCGCTGTCGACGGTTCGGGGTTGGCTACAGCCGAACAGGCGCGCCGGCTGGTCGGCCAAACCGGCCGGCCGGTCTTTGCGACCATCGGGAGTGAAGGGATTCTGTACGTCGACGAACAGAGCGTGCAGCAGATTCCCGGCATCACGGTCGAGGGGCCGATCGATATCGTCGGGGCCGGCGACAGCACGATGGCGGGTATTGTGTCGGCACTTTGCTCGGGGGCGACACCGGCCCAAGCCGCTCGCCTGGGGTGTCTCGTGGCGTCCATCACAATTGGGCAACTGGGCGTCACCGGCTCGGCCACGCCCGAGCAGGTGATCGCCCGGTGGAGTGAGACCGTCAAGTAGGGTGGGACCAGCTCGCGAAGCGAGCGCAGGCCCACCATTCGGGTCGCGCTGTCTTGGAACCCGAATGGTGGGCCTGCGCCAGCCTGCAATCTGTTCTCCACCCGCTTCCTGGCTCGAATGATTCTGCAGCAATCTACGCCGCATTTCGGCTGGCTGGTCCCACCCTACACCCCTCGCGCCGCCGATGTCAGCTTCATGCGGGACTGAAGTCCACATTACGGGCCGACCACGCCTTTTTTCAAAATGACGTTGGCATACAGTGCCGTTTCGCCGGTGGCGACGACGGCGTACGCCGAACGTGAACGGTGGTAGAACGCCTCGCGGTCGATTTGCGTCAGGACGATCTCGCGTCCTTCGGCGGCGCGCAGCAGGCGGCGAAAATCGTTCCAGATCGGCGGCTCGGCGGCGTTCGCATCGACGGGACGCATCACGACCGCCACGTCGTCGACGAACGTGTCGATCGGCAGGAATTTGAGGATCGCTTCGACTAGCGGCATCGCGCCGTGGCCGTCAGCACGCACGATTCGCTGGGCGTTCGAATCGGCGGGATAATTGCCGTCGGCAATCACCAATTCGTCCCCATGTCCCATCTGCATCAGGACGAGCATCAGGTCGGGAGAAACGATTCCCGGTATGTGTTTCAACATTCGGTTCAGGCCTCAAATCGGCGGCGGGACGCTCAGGGCGCATGCAGGTTCGTCGACGAATTCATTCGATAAAGTCAGCGTCTGATAGCGTAGCAACTTCGGTTGGCGGTTCCTAGAATCCGCGACGAGTCGTCATTATGATGGCCCGCCGCAGCTGAACCGGCCCCGCCTCACCACTGCGGTTGCGACTCCCTCGAAGTGGTCCCTGCTCACTGGCATTCAAGACATTTTATAGATACGGATCCCATGAAGATTCACGAATACCAGGGTAAGGAATTGTTCGCCGCCGCCAAAGTCCCCGTCCCCGTGGGGATCGTGGCCCGTACCCCCGACGAGGCTGCCGCCGCATTCACAAAATTGGGTGGCCCGATCGCCGTCGTCAAATCACAAATTCACGCCGGCGGGCGAGGGAAAGGGACGTTCAAAGAACAGCCGCAGCAGCGAGGCGTCGTGCTGGTCAAGTCGGCTCAGGACGCGAGAGACAATGCCGCTCGCATGCTCGGCAACACCCTGGTCACCAAACAAACCGGTCCCGAGGGAAAACAGGTCAACACGCTGTACGTCGAGGCGGGGCTCGATATCGCCCGCGAGCTGTACCTGGGAATCGTCGTCGCCCGCGAGTTCGGCGGCCCCGTGTTGATCATGTCAACAGAAGGGGGTATGGAGATCGAAGACGTTGCCGCGCACAGTCCCGAAAAAATTCTGCGGGAACCATTTGATGTCGATTACGGCTTGTTCGGCTATCAGGCCCGCAATCTGGCGTTCAAGCTGGGCTTGGAAGGGAATACACTCAAGTCATCGGCGAGTTTCTTGCATAAGATCTGCCGGTTTTTTCTCGACTCCGACTGCAGTATGGCCGAAATCAATCCGCTGGTCGTGACGAAACAGGGAGAGATGCTGGCTCTGGATGCAAAAGTGAGTTTTGACGACAACGCGATGTTCCGGCATGAGCCGTTCAAGGCGCTGCGCGACCTGAGCGAAGAGAACGCAATGGAGGTCAGGGCCGCCGAAACGGGGCTGAGCTTCGTCAAACTCGAAGGCAATATCGGGTGCCTCGTCAATGGGGCCGGTCTGGCCATGAGCACGATGGACCTGATCAAACTGCACGGGGGCGAGCCGGCCAACTTTCTGGACGTCGGCGGCGGCGCCAACGTCGATCAGGTGACTGAAGCCTTTCGCATTCTGCTATCGGACAAGAACGTCAAAGGGGTGCTCGTCAACATTTTCGGCGGCATCATGAAGTGCGACACCGTCGTCGAGGCCCTGCTCACCGCCTACGAAAAAGTCGGATTTAATGTCCCCCTGGTCGTGCGACTTGAGGGAACAAACGTCGAAATCGCCCGCGAAATGCTGGCGACAAGCGGCCGCAATATCATCGGGGCCAATGGGCTGACCGATGCCGCGAAAAAAATTGTCGCCGCCGCGGCGAAGGCTTGAGATTCAGTTCCACTTTGTAATGAACGATCGACTTCATGAGCATTTTAGTTAATCGCGAGACGCGAGTAATTTGCCAAGGGATTACCGGCAAGGTGGGGTTGTTCCACAGCCAGAAGTGCCGAGAGTATGGAACGCAGATGGTAGGGGGGGTGACTCCCGGCAAGGGGGGGACCGAGATCGACGGCTTTCCGGTATTCAACACGGTTGCCGAGGCAGTCGAAAAAACCGGCGCTTCCGCGACGATGATTTTCGTCCCGCCGCCGGGGGCCGCCGATGCGATTCTCGAAGCCGAGGCGGCCGGCATCCCGGTGATTATCGCCATCACCGAAGGGACGCCGGTGCTCGACATGGTGCGCGTGTATAAGCGCATGCAGCACAGCAAAAGCCGGCTGGTCGGCCCCAACTGTCCGGGGGTCATTACTCCCGGCGAATGCAAAATCGGGATCATGCCGGGCTACATCCACAAGCCAGGCAGCGTCGGCTTGATGAGTCGCAGCGGCACGCTAACCTACGAGGCCGTCTGGCAGCTCTCGAACCTGAATCTTGGTCAATCGACCTGTGTCGGCCTGGGAGGCGACCCGATCGTCGGGACGAGCTTCATCGACTGCCTGCGAATGTTTCAGGACGATCCGAAAACCGAAGCGATTTTGATGATGGGCGAAATCGGCGGCAACGCCGAAGAGAAAGCGGCCGCATTCATCAAGCAGTACGTCAAAAAACCGGTCGCCGCGTTTATCGCCGGGCGAACGGCCCCCCCCGGCAAGCGGATGGGCCATGCCGGCGCGATCATCTCCGGCGGCAGCGGAACTGCGTCAGAGAAAATCGCCGCCCTGGAAGCAGCCGGCGTCGTGGTCGCCGAAAGCCCCGCCGATATGGGGACGGCCATGCAGCGGGCGATTGCCAACAAACGTTGAGCATAATCACGGTCGCGCGAACCTTGGCCGCGGTCATCGACTCAAAAGTAGCACGGGTCGTCGACCCGTGCGAACCGAAAGAGTTTGCAGCTTGAGCCCAGTTTCTTGAGTGCAGTCGATGAGTCGCGAACTTCAACGCCCTGACATCGTCGGACACCGCATCGCGGGCGTTTGGCAGACTGCTTGGGATTGGGGCGACCCGGATGACCTTTATCCGGACGATGAACCAAAGTGCCGCGTCTTTGTGTCGCTTCAGAATGAAACGCTCTTCGAACTCGACTTTGGTCGGACGATTCAAGTCGCGACCGTCGATGCGGCAGAATTGATCCCGGCTGAGTTTCGCGAGGAGCCGATGTATGGTCCCCATGAAAGTCTGTCGTCAGTCATTGATTCCGAGATCGTCGAAGTCATCGGATTCAAACGGCTACAATTCCGCTTGCTGCTTTCAATCTCGAAAATACTCGAAATCAGCTCGGCAAGGTCCGAAGATGCACGGCACGGTTGGTGGGGCGCCGTCCTGGAAGACTTCGATCCCCCCACGGATCACGCGCGCTATCAACCATTCTGGGGCATGAAGCCGCTCGCCGAAGCCCGGTCGTTCTGGGATGCCGGGTTCACGACCTGAACATCAGCACGGAATCCAAAAATCGGGTGCCGCCGCGGACAAACGGGAATAAACCAGAAAGAGGATAATTTGACTGGACGGATCGGCACTTCACCTGGCGAAACCCAGACATAAATTATGACAACGATGAGCCTTTACCAAGCCCGGACTCACTTGTCCAAATTACTCGATCAGGTGGCAGAAGGAAAAACGATTCTAATCACCCGCAAGGGAAAACCAGCGGCTGTTTTGGGGCCCCCACCAGCTAGGACGGCAGCCGACGTGAAGCATGTCGTCGCGCAAATGCTCGAATACCGGGATACCCGGAAACGAGCATTGGAGCCGATTGACGTCCGCGACCTGATTGAAGAACGCCGCCGCTATTGAGTCATCGCCGGCGAAAGCACAGCTACGATAAGCGAGTTCGATTTAAAAGCGGATCTTCCCCTGGAATCGAATCCGATTGCATTCGACAGCGCAGAAGGGAATTCTACTTCGCCTCATCGGCCGCACACACCCAGCCTGCGAGCGTGCTTTCATAACTGATGAGCTCCTCGGGCTTGAAGTAGACGGCGATTTCCTTGGTCGCGGCTTCGACGCTGTCGCTGCCATGCATCAGGTTCATCTGGCGGCTGACGCCGAAGTCGCCGCGAATCGTGCCGGGGGCCGCCTGAGCACCGTTGGTCGGGCCCATCATGCCCCGCACGACGGCAACCGCCTGCGGGCCTTCGGCGACGAGTGCCACGACCGGCCCGGACGTGATGAACTCTTCGAGCAGCGGGTAGAAGGGCTTCGTGACGTGCTCGGCATAATGCTTCGCCGACAACTCTTTGGTCACGCGGAGCATTTTGAGACCGACGATTTTAAGACCCTTATCTTCGAGTCGGGTCAGCAGACGCCCCGAGAGGCGGCGTTGAACGGCGTCGGGCTTGAACAAAATCAGCGTACGTTCCATGAGGGGGACCTTTGATGTTGTGCTGAGATTATTTGTTGTGTGGATTGATCGCCACACGGATGATTTGGAAAAAGGGGTGACGTGTGGACTAAAGTCCACACTACGACCTCACGACGACTGCGCCGCTGGTAACAGACGACGAGTTACCCTTTGAATGCCCCTTGCAAGCGCGCGAGTTCGATTTTCGACAGGGGCTTGCCGTCGGGTCCGGTCGTTGGAATGGGGGTCGCCGCGGGCTTGGCAGTCGGTGCGGGCACTGCTGCTGGTTTGGGAGGGGCAGCGGGTGCTTCGGCAGCTTTTGCCGGGACGGCAGGGGGTGCGTCGCTGGGGGCTGCCGCGGCTGGCGTCGATTTACCTGCGCCGGCTGCGCCTTGCTGCCTTGCCAACTCGATTTTTGACAGGGGCTTTCCGCTGGCACCGGTCGGCGCTACGGAGGCCGCAACCTTCGGTGCCGGTGCTGATGAGGGTTTCGCCGCAGCCGCGCCGCCGGCCCCTTGCAGGCGTGCCATTTCGATCTTGGACAAGGGTTTCCCACCAGCGGCGGGTGCAGTTGGTGCAGGGCCAGGCGCGGGCATCGAACTCGGTGCCGCAGCAGCGGGTGCCGCTCCACCCGCTCCTTGTCGTCGGGCCATCTCTAGTTTCGACAACGGTTTCTCGTCGGCGGGAGCGGCAGGGGCTGCCGCAGTCGGTGCGGTCCCTGAGCCGGCGGCTCCCTGGGCGCGGGCCATTTCCAGCGGGCTTTTGCCGGCGGCCTTTGCTGCCGGTTTCGCAGGGCTGGCTTTTGCTTCGGGGGCCGATTTTGCCTGAGGGTCGACGGCGGGCTTGGCGGCCGGAGCGGCTTTAATCGGCTTTTCGACGATTTTCAGATACGATGTGTCGATGTCATACCAACTGATGTCGACCGGGTGTTCGAACTGAACGAGCGCCCGCCCCCCCATGTTGACCGTTTTAACGACGCCGGTCAGACCGGTAAAACGGCGCAACTCGGGTACCGACGCGTCGACCTCCACGTACTTGTCGGTGTACTGCTTCTTAAGTTTCTCGACCTGATCGAACGGCATACCTGATCCTTCGGTTTCGATTCCGGGTTCGGGCCGCAATCGCGTTGCTGCCCGCCACTTCGGTCTGTCGCATTCTGATTTATCGAGGAATTGAAATCAAGGCAGCCCCTCGACGGCAAATCGGTATTGCCAGCGGGCATTTCGGGGCATTTCCGCAACGACGCTCAGTTTCGGAACACGAAGCCCGATGTCAATGATCCCCCCGGTCGCTTGCGGCGACTCGAATTGTGCCGGCGCGACGGCAATTCCGGCGAGATTCAAAGGCCCGGCGGCCTGAACAACCAATCGAACGCCGCTCGCGCCATTGAGAATCGCCGGAGAGAGACCGCCCGCAAGATCGCGCGGCACGACGTACCGGCTGGCGAGACATAGCAAGGCCCCGCTGCGATTGGCTCGTGCGGCAATATCGAAATCCACCGCCTCCGCGGCCGCGTCGAACCGAATCGCCGCCGAGTAGACACCCCCGCCCGCTTGTCCGAACGCTTGAATCTCGGCTGTGCGATCGTCGAGGCGCTCCAGTCGTACGTCCTGGAACGCCGGGCCGGGAAGAACCGGTTGATCGGCATCCCCCTCGACCGAGCTCAACAGCAGATGCCAACCGGCCGGGCTGCGGACGGCCAGCTCATGATTCCACCGGTCATCGACATAGAGAAATACGAGTCGCAGATGTGGACTTTCCAGGCGGCATACTTCGGGGGATTGCTCGGCCGTTAGCATTCGACAAGTGGATTTTCCGGGGTAATCGTTCGGGTCGCAATTGCCGTAGCGCGCATTGCCGAAGCCGTCTCGCACGAGGCCGGGAACTTGCATTTCCTGGGGCACGATGCCCGAATGTTTGATAACCTGTCCTTTGACGGTCGTCAAATCCTCGCTGGCCACGGTCGACGTGGAATAGGACGGATGCGACGAACCCCGCCGGAGGAATTCGGCGGGGGTTATTGGTTGCGAGTCTAAAGGTCCCGATCGGCGCCTCTTCGCGAGGCGAATCGCACTGCCATGCCGCTCGAGTTGTCGTTGACGACTGTCAAGAACATCCTGACGCGGACGTCGGGGTACCTCTGCGAGGTGACGTCGCACTCGCTCCAGCCGTATCGGGGCTGCACTTTCGGCAATGCGCTGTGCGGCGTGGGTTGCTACGTGCAGCACAGTCGCCACATCACGCGCGGTCGAACGTGGGGCGGGTTTCTCGAAGTTCGTACCAACGCGAGCGAATCGTATCGCGCCAACTACCATCGTGAACGTCGCTGGTCCGAACGACGCACGGTTCCTTTTTCCATTTTCTGTTCGAGCGCCACCGATCCGTTCGTGCCGCAGGAATCGCGGTATGGTGTTACGCGTGCCGTGTTGGAATCGATGTGCGAATTCCCGCCCGACGAACTCGTATTGCAGACGCATTCACACCGGGTCGTCGATTGTCTTGTCTTATTGCAGCGGTTGGCGGAGCGATGCCGGTTGCGGATCCACATATCGATCGAGACTGACCGTGAGACGATTGACGGATTGCCGCCCCATGCCAGTTCAGTCGCGAAGCGACTCGAGGCGTGCGAGCGGCTCCGCAGTGCGGGGCTGACGACGGTTGTCACGGTCTCGCCCCTGTTGCCGATCGCCGATCCGGGCAAATTTTTCGCGCGAATTTCACAGGTGGCCGACGCCGTGATCATCGACCATTTCATCGAGGGCGATGGGTCCATCGACGGGTCGCGCACGTTGAAAACGGCATTGCCCGCAGCAATGGCGTCAATCGTCCCGGCATCGGTTTCGTTGGCATACCGGCAACAAATCGTCGATTGCGCGCGACGTTTTCTGCCGGGTCGCGTGGGTGTCGGCATCGCAGGTTTTGCCGGGCGATACGCGTGAGCGCCGGGCCGCTTGCGGTTTCACGCCCCCTCTTCTAAAGTCACAACGCTCTGCCCGAAACGTTTCGATTGCGTGTTTGACGAGTCACAAGGAATTCGGTTCATGGCACATCGGGCCCTCCAGGCGTGGGTCGACGAAGTCGCTGGTCTGACAAAACCGGCGGCAATCCAGTGGTGCGACGGGTCAGAGTCACAGAGCGCGCGGATCAACGAGTTGCTGGTTGCCGGCGGAGAGTTTATTCGTCTCGATCCGGCCAAGCATCCCAATTCGTTCCTGGCACGCAGCGACCCGCGGGATGTGGCTCGCGTCGAAGATCGGACGTTCATTTGCAGCCGCGAGACGGCCGACGCCGGCCCGACCAACAACTGGCAGGCTCCGGCCGAAATGCACGCCACGCTGCGGACCCTTTTGTCGGGTTCGATGCAGGGTAAAACCCTGTACGTCGTGCCCTACATCATGGGTCCCCCGGGCAGCCCTCTTTCGAAAGTCGGCGTCGAACTGACCGATAGCCCTTACGTGGTTGCCAACCTGCGGATCATGACCCGCATGGGATCGGTGGCGCTCGAAAGACTCGGCGACGACGGCGAGTTCTCGAAAGGGATTCACAGCGTCTGCCGGCTCGACCCCGCCGAGCGATATATCAGCCATTTCCCCGATGAGAATCTGGTGATCAGCGTCAATTCGAATTACGGCGGGAATGCGCTGCTGAGCAAGAAATGCTTTGCCTTGAGGCTCGCCAGCGTGCTCGCCCGCGACGAAGGCTGGCTCGCCGAGCATATGTTGATTTTGTGCCTCACCGATCCCCAGGGGCGGAAAACCTACATGACGGCGGCTTTTCCCTCGGCCTGCGGGAAGACGAATCTGGCGATGCTGGTCCCTCCCCAGCGCTATTCCGACGCCGGCTGGAAAGTTGAAACCATCGGCGACGACATTGCCTGGCTGAAATTCGGCGCCGACGGGCGCCTGTATGCGATCAACCCCGAAGCCGGTTTTTTCGGGGTGGCCCCAGGGACGAGCTACCGGACCAATCCCAATGCCATGTTTGCGTGCCGCGAGAACACGATTTTCACCAACGTGGCACTCCGTTCCGATCAGACGGTGTGGTGGGAAGGGATCGGCGGTCCGCCGCCCGAGAATCTTGTGGACTGGCGCGGCGAGCCGTGGACTCTGGATTCGAAAACGCCGGCAGCACACCCCAACAGCCGGTTCACGGCTCCGGCACGGCAATGCCCGTGCATTTCTCCCGAGTGGGAGCAGCCCGAAGGGGCGCCGATCAGCGCCGTCATTTTCGGTGGCCGCCGCTCGAGCGTCATGCCGCTCGTTTACCAGGCGCTGAGTTGGCAGCACGGCACCTATCTGGGGGCCACGATGAGCAGTGAGCGGACCGCCGCCGCGGCGGGCAAGGTGGGCGAGTTGCGGCGGGACCCGATGGCCATGCTGCCCTTTTGCGGGTACCACATGGCCGACTACTGGCGGCACTGGCTGGAGGTCGGCCGGCGCGGCGGCGAGCGGATGCCCGGCATCTTTCATGTCAATTGGTTTCGCAAGGACGCCGCGGGTGCGTTTTTCTGGCCCGGTTTCGGCGAGAGCATTCGCGTCTTGAAGTGGATCGCCGAGCGCTGCCGCGGCGAGGGAGCCGCCGTCGAAACCCCGATCGGCTGGCTGCCCCCTCCTGACGCGCTCGACATCAGCGACCTGAGGATTGAACGAACCGCGGTCGAATCCCTGTTGCGCGTCGATCGGGCCGAATGGCAAGCCGAGGTCGCCGATCGCGAGTCATGGCTGGCGCGGTTCGGCGAGAAGCTGCCGCCGGAACTGAAGGCTGAAAACGACGCACTGCGTTCGCGGTTGCAATAGGCCGGTCGTTAGGCTGCGCTGCGGAATTCAGCCGACGAGCGTTGATGGTGACGGCAGCCTGAGAAGGCTGGACTCCCGCTTTACGGTTGATTGGTCGGCTCATCCGACAGCTCGGGCCAGTCGTGCAGTAGGAAGCGCACGATCAGGTCCAACTCGTTGCTGGTTAGTTTATCGGCCCAGCCCGGCATCGCATTGTGAGCGCCATAGAACCGTTTCGCGCCGGGGTTGCCGACGAAGTCGCGCAGCCACCCGGCCGAGGCATAGTCTGTCAGGTCGGGGGCGCCTTCCTCAATTTGTGAGCTGGGGCTTTCGAACAGGTGATCGGGGTCGTCTTTGACCTTCATCGCGTGACAGTCGTAGCAATTTGCGCTCAGAGCCTCGTTGCCCAAAACAAAGAACTCTCGCCCCTTAGTGACCTTGTCTTCGTCAATTGTGCCTCGATGTTTGTGTTCGCTCAGGCTTTGCAGAAATTCGATTACGGCGTCGAGTTCGTCGTCGGTCATATTGTTTGTCGCGGCATTCGCTGCCACCCAATTAGCCATCGCACCATTCACGAACCGGTCGCCGACTTCGGGGCTATTTTTTGTTGCGCCAAAGTGCTTTTCGCCGGCGGGATCGGTCAGCAGGCCCCGCAGCCAGTCGCGCGTCCCGAAAACGCCCAAATCCGAGGCAGTAGGTTTTTCCTTACTGATGCGTCCGACGCCGTCGTGACCCTCATAACGATGGCAACTGCCGCACTTCTTGGAAAAGAGCGATGCGCCGGCGGTCTTGGGGTCGTCGTGGAGCAGGTGGGCCGCACCCTCAGGGCCGATCCCGCGGATCTGCACAAGCTCGTTGACGCGCTCGGCCTTTTTCTCGGCATCAGCAACGGCCCAGCGGAACTCGGGATCGCTGCGGTCGTCGTTCCATGCCCGAAACGTGAGGGCGCCGATCCCCAGCAACAACCCCACGACGACTGCGATATTGAAGCCGTGGCCGAGTTTCCAACGCCCGATGAAGGGCATCAGAAACAGCAGCGCCATCACGGCGCCGGGAATGACCATGGCACCATAGATTTCAGTTCCGCCCGGGAAATATTTAAGAAACTGAAAGAGGAACAGGAAATACCATTCGGGTCTTGCCGCGTCGTAGGGTTCCGACCCGTCGGCGGGAGCTCCGAGTTCGGCGCCACCGTGCGGCCCGACGCCGTGCCAGATGACGAGAAACAGCACGACCGCCAGAACGGCCAGGCAAGCGACGGCGTCCTTGAGCACCTGATCGGGCCAAAAGGTTGTATCGGCGCGATAGGTGGGGTTGGGAACGGTGATCCCGTGCCGGCGAAACACGAAAATATGCAGCGCGAGAAACCCGATCAGGAGGCCCGGTAACAGCCCCGCGTGAAGCGCGAAAAAGCGGGTCAGAGTGAGATGCCCATAGGTCTGGCCGCCGACCGCCAATTCCTGAATCTGGTCGCCGACCAGTGGCGCGATCCCCGCGATACTTGTGCCAACCTTTGTGGCCCAATAGCCTTTCTGGTCCCACGGAAGCAAGTAGCCGGTCAGCGACAGACCAAGAACGATCTGCATCAGAATCAGCCCCAGCCAGAAGTTGACCTCCCGGGGTGCTTTGTAGGCGCCGTCAATAATCACCTGAAACAGGTGGATCGCCAGCAGCACGATCATCGCGTGCGCCGTAAAATGGTGCAGCCCGCGCAACAGCCAGCCAAACTGCGTGCCGTGCTGAATATAATAGACGCTTTCCCAGGCAGTCTGGGCGCTGGCGCTGTACGACATCCACAAAAACAGCCCCGTGATGACCTGCACCATGAAGGTGAAAACCAGCGTGCTGCCCCAGACGTAGCGCCATCGCGCACCGCCGGGGATGCGTTCGTACAACGCTTCGTGGATCAAGCCTTTGTACCCGGTGCGATCGTCCAACCAGTTGAGCAAAGCGTTCATACGCGCTTCTTTTCCTTAACGCCGGCTTTGAAATTCTGGAATTTGACGAGGACTTCGCCATCGACGACTTTGTAAAACAGCGCGTCGAGATCGCGCGGGCTGGGGCTTTGCCGGTTTCGCGTCCCATCGACGGTGAATGCGCTATTGTGGCAGGGGCAATGGTAAGACTGCTGGCCGCTGCGGAAATCGACCGAGCATCCCGCATGCGGGCACGAGACGTTGAAAGCCCGGATTTCATCCCCCGCCAGGCGCTGCAAAAACACCGCGCCGATCGCCTCTTGCGGATAGGTGTTCCAGGCGTCCTTGCGATCGGCGATGATCTTGAACGCCTGCGGCACCTCGGACAGGGCGTCGAGCCTCGCGACTTTGAAATATCCCTCGGCGTCGCTGCCCGTCGGTGCCTGCTGCGCTTTCACCGATTTGCGCAGCGGATTGAGAAAAGTCGCCAGGCCGACGGCGGCAGGCAAAACTCCCACCAGCCCGCCGATGGCGATTGCCGCCGCCTGAGTCATGAAATCACGGCGCGGCTCAGTCGCGTTCAGGAATTCGGCAAGCGGGGCCTTATTCTCGCCGTGAACGTGTGGGGATTGGGGCATCGTCGGACCTGTTCACATAAAGGGAACTGTTTCCCGCCCCAAACCTGGGGGTAGGGCAATGAATTCGTGCCACACGATAACGACCGGCTTCAGCAATTGTTAGTTAACGCGATCAGGGCGGGCGGTTCAGGATTCGGATGAAACGCAGCAGTGTGGGCGAGATAACGAGGCAGGGCAGGAGGTGCCGTCAGGCGGTGGGGCGTTTCCGACAACTTCACGAGGGCAGGATGGTTTTGATGGCGGTCAGGATTTTGGTTTGGACGTCGGCCAGGGGGCCAGGAATGATTGCCCCTGCGGCCTGCTTATGCCCACCGCCGTTGAATTGCTCGGCGACCTGGGCGATATTCAGGTGGCTGCGACAACGCAGGCTGGCTTTGATGTTTCCGTTGGTTTGTTCAATTAGAATGAACGCCACCTCAACTCCGGCGAGCGTCAGGCACTCGTTCACCAGATCTTCAGTGTCGGCCGCTTCGGCCCCGGTTTCGCGATAGTCGACCTGCGTGACGTACGTCCAGGCAAGCTTTCCGTCGCAGTCCTGCATCATGCGAGTCAGCGCTCGCCCCGCCAGCTTCATGCGGGCCAGCGTAAATTGCTCGTACAACAAGCCGTAGAGTACAGCCGGTTGAGCGCCGGCGTCAATCAGGCTGGCGATCGTCCGCAGGGTCTGGCTGGTCGTCGATGAAAACCGAAACCAGCCGGTATCCGTGGCGATCGCACAAAACATTGCGGCAGCAATCGGCGGGGTGATTCGAAGTCCCAGCGTCTGGGCGAATTGAAACACCAGTGCGCCGGTCGCCTCGGATTCGACGTCTTTGAGCTCAAGGCCCCCCAGGTCGTCGGCGGTCGCATGATGATCGATAATGACCTTGACCGCCTGCGACTTGCGGATCACCCGTCCCATTTCAGCCAGTTGGCCCCACGCGCTGGTGTCCAGAATCAGGTGGACGTCGGTGTCGAGAGCATGTTCGGCGCTGATCTGAGCGCCGACCTGCAGGCACTTTCCGTCAGGATCGAGAAATTTCAAGCGGGCCGGCACGGGGGACGCGTTGACGATTCGCACTTCCATCCCCAACTGCTCGAGCAATCCGGCCATTGCCATCTCAGAGCCGATGGCGTCGGCATCGGGGCGGACGTGCGTCGTCAGCACGAAGCGACGATGCGTTTGCAACAATTCGCGCAGCGGTTCCCAGTCAATTCTCATGACCTAATGCTAATCGGCCGCGTCACAGGGCACCAGTGCGCGACCGATCCTTCGCAAGGCCAGCGGCACACGGCATGCTTCGCAAGGCCGTGGCAGCGCATTCATTGTCGCAGCCAAGCCGCTAACCCATTTCATTGCTGTGCCTTCGAGGAACGCCTCTCTATTGATAGTCAAGCTATTCCGAAAAATCGAATTCGTGCGAACGCGTCGGTCTCGCGATGGGGATTGGTGATCGCCACGGGGAGAAACAAGAACAGGGGGGAGATTCAGGGGGCTGACACCCCCCGCTCGCCTTGGCGAATTTTGACCCCCCTGTGAAACATCGTTTTCAGCCGGTTTCTGCAAAGCGGCCTTTCAAAA
>SIAF01000124.1 GCA_009691905.1 Planctomycetaceae bacterium
CCCACAAATCGACCAAGATACTCTCACTGTTGCGCTCCTTCGCTTTGGATTCCCATTCCAAAAACACACACGAAGGTGCGCAACAGGTTTTTAATTTCCTGGCAACCCCAGTTTCCCCCAATCTCCGCAGTTTCGTCCGGCCACCCCCAGCCCCCTATCCCCTTCCCATGCACATCACCACGATCGTCGGTCTCGAGGTTCACGTTCAACTTCAGACGCAGTCGAAGGTTTTCTGCGGCTGCTCGGCTAAATTCAATCCCAACCAGCCCAACGCGCAGACCTGCCCCGTTTGCCTGGGACTGCCGGGGTCGCTGCCGGTATTGAACCGGCACGCCTTCGAACTGTCCGTCAAGACGGCGTTGGCCCTGAACTGCGAGATTTCGCAATTCACCAAGTGGGACCGCAAGCAGTATTACTACCCCGACCTTCCCAAAGGCTACCAGATCAGCCAGTACGATCTGCCCTTCAGCCAGGATGGGTTTCTCGAGATCGACACGAACTCTGAAATGGGTGAGAAACGGCGAGTGGGCATCATTCGCGCGCACCTCGAAGAGGATGCCGGGAAAAACATGCACGACGAATCGGGACGGGGCACCGATAGCCAAGTCGATCTCAATCGGGCCGGGACGCCGCTGCTCGAGATCGTTTCGCAGCCCGACCTGCGCTCGCCTGGCGAAGCCAAAGCGTACCTTGAAGAACTCAAACTCCTGCTCACGTATCTGGAGGTCTCCGACTGCAACATGCAGGAAGGGAGCCTGCGCTGCGACGCGAACGTCAACCTGCACATCGAGACCGACGACGGCCGCAAAGTCGCCACGCCGATCGTCGAGGTCAAAAACCTCAACAGCTTTCGAAACGTCGAACTGTCGCTCGAATACGAAGTCGCGCGGCAACTCGATCAGTGGAAGGCAACCGGCCAGAAGATCGGCGACGTGGCCAAAGAGACACGCGGATACGACGCAGCCCGGGGAGTGACTTTTGCCCAGCGCGGCAAGGAAGAAGCCTCGGATTATCGCTACTTTCCTGACCCGGACCTGGTGCCGGTGACGGTCAGCAGTGAGTTTCTCGAACAGATCAAGGGGACATTGTGCGAGTTTCCCGCCGACCGGCGCAAGCGGCTGGCGGCGACGTTTCAACTTTCCGATTACGACATCCGCGTCGTTGTCGGTCAGGGGCGGGCGTTTGCCGACTATTTCGAAGAGGTCGCCACGCTTTCGGACGACGGCAAGCAAGCCTGCAACTGGATGACGCAGGATGTTTTGCGGGAATTGAACGAACGGCACCTGACGATCGGCGAGTTTCCGATCCGAGCCGCCGTTCTGGCCGATCTTTTGAATCGTATCCACACGAAGAAGATCACGACCAAGAGTGCCCGCGAAGTGTTCATGGAACTGCTTTCGGAATTGCATAGCCGAGAGGTTGTCTCGTCGCGACACATCGACCAGATCATTGTCGAGAAGGGGCTGGCGCTGGTGACTGACACCGGCGAACTCGACCGCGTCATCGGCGAAGTCCTGGCGAAAAACGCCAAAGCGGCGGCCGATTTTCAATCAGGCAAACAAGGCGCCGTCGGTGCGCTGATCGGCCAGGTGATGAAGCAAGTCAAGGGGGCCGATCCGCAGACGGTCCGCGAGATGCTGCTGGCGAAGATGCAGGGGTGAATGTCCTGTCAATAACCGATCGCGAACGCTGGGATGCCAAATACGCGGCGAGGTTTCGGCCGACGCAACTGGCTCCCGATGAGTGGCTGATGGCCGAGGTTGCCCCCCTTCCCTGCGGTCGCGCGCTCGAACTGGCCTGCGGTCTGGGGCACAATTCGATCTGGCTGGCGCGGCAGGGCTGGAAGGTCGATGCGGTGGATGTCTCGCCGATCGGCCTGAGCCTGGCTGCCGAGTTGGCGTCGGCGAACGGTGCCGCTGTGAACTGGATCGCGGCCGACTTGGATCAATTCGTCCCGCACATCGAAACCTACGACCTGGTGTGCGTGTTCCGGTTTCTCGATCGGGTCCGGCTACCGGCCATCATTGAGCAGGCGCTGCGCCCCGGCGGCAGGCTGCTCTATGAAACGTTTACAACGGCGAACCTTGCGCGACCAGAAAGTCATATGACGAATTCTGACTTCGCGCTGACCGCCAACGAATTGCCGCGGCTGTTTCCAAATTTGCGAACGATCTCCTACGCCGAATGCGACCTCGCAGACCGCAGCGTCGCCCGATTCGTGGCAGAACGACCTGCACTCGACGACTGACTCGGCGACGATCAATTCATTGTGCAACCACAATTGTCGATTTGAACAGGAGCAAGCAGAGGCAGCAGAGAAAGACACAACTGGGACTCCTGCATTATGATCATTATCGTGCGGCGTTTCTGTCGAAGGCGGTCGCCCGTTCTGGTGCCCTTAAGGCCAATATCTCTGCTTCCTCTGCTTGCTCCTGTTCAATTCCGTCATTCGTTTGATTCGAGAGATTCGTGGTTCCCTTCTTTGGTTGCGGCCGCTGGCCGCGCCGTGTCCTCTCAATCGCAGATGCGAACATTCGGGTGCTTGCGGCGGAATTCGGCAAGCGCGGCGGGCGTCACGCGGGTGTTCTTGATCGTCAGCACTTGCAGATTCTTGATCTTGTCAAGGTGCTCCAGCGCGGCATCGGTCAGCTCCGTGTCAGAGACGTCGACGTCGGCCAACCGGGGGAGCGCAGCGATGGACGCCAGGCCGACATCGGAAATTCGAGTTCCTGCGAGCCCCACGGCAATCAGTTCGACCTGTTTGCCGATCGACTCCAGTCCGCTGTCGGTAATCACCGTGCGAGAGACTTTTAACCACCACAGTGCTGGGCCCTTGACCAGCGTTTCCACACCGGCGTCGGTGATCTTTGTCCCGCACACCTCGACGGAGCGCAGTCGCGGCATGTTCGCGATCGATTCCATCCCTCGATCGGTGATCAGCGTATCGTCAAGAGCGATCTTCCACAGCGCCGGAAATGAAACAAGGGCGGCTAGATCATCGTCGTCGATCGGCACGTCGCACAACGTCAGATATTCGAGTTGCGGGAGATGCGAGAGCGACTTGATGCAAGCACCTGTGACGCGCGTGCGATCGAGCCGTAGCGACTTAATTTCGTTTAGTTTCCGGATTTGAACGATCCCTGCGTCAGTCACGCTCGTGTCGTTCAGTGTCAGAACTGATAGGGCGTCGCAGGAGGCCAGCGACGCCAGGCTGGCGTCGCTGATCCGGCGGGATCCATCGAACCACAACGAATTCCAGCGAGTGGAACAACTGATGAGCCGAGACACTCCGCGATCGCTGATGTTGGTGTCTCGGGCTGAAAAGAATCTGACATCCGGAAGATTCCGCAGCAGTAAAATGTCATTATCGTCGATTCTGCTCCCTTCCAGATCGACCATCTGCGCTCGCTCCAATGCCATTGTTACATCGTGATGGTCGAATACATTGTTCAGCCATTTCGGCGCGGTGTGTTCCATGAATGAAACGCCCCCGCCCAGGCGATAAATCGCCGTCACAGCCGAATATTGGCGATAGACCGGCAGCGCAAACCGCAGCCCCAGTGCCAGAACGATCGCGGCAATCACGGCCGCGGTCAGCCAGGCGAACCGTCGAAACGACCCGGCGGCGATGTCGCCTGAAACGGGAATCTCGGTTTCAACCTGCATTGTTCGGTCTCGATCGATGTCCCCAAGTCATGCGCGACCTGATGCCAACTCGACAGCGCACCACTTGTCTGGCTTTGATCCGGAATTGCATAAAAACACAGATCTGTCGACGAAGTAGATCCCCTCTGCCGGAGGCGACGCAGCCCAAACGTGCGAAGTCCCGCCCGGCAGGCGGGACCTACGGCAGGCCTTCATGCCGACACCTCGATACGCTACCTTAGCATTTCCACTCGAAATCACCATGAATTACCCCTTCTCCGCCGAACTCACGGTCGAAAACTACCTGCACGGCGTGCGGATTGACAGTTTTCTCGTCAAGCATTTCCGCAATTACACGCCGTATCGCATGCAGCGCTTCGTGCGCGCCGGGCACGTGACCATCGAGGGGGTCGCTGCCGAGTCAGACAGCCGCGTCTACAAAGGGCAATCGGTCACCGTCCGGCTGATCGAGCCTCCCGACCACCTGCTGCCCCCCGAGCCGCTTGATCTTCAAATCATCTATGAGGACTCGTGGCTGATCGTCGTCAATAAGCCCGCCGGCGTGGTCGCCCATCCCTGCGGCAACTACGTCACCGGTTCGCTGGCCAATGCGCTGCAGGCACATTTCGACGAGCAGACGCAACTTCGCGGGCTGGTTCGCCCGGGGATCGTCCACCGCCTCGATCGACTCACCAGCGGGGTGATGGTCTGCACGAAAGATCACCTCGCGCACCGCCAACTGGGAATCCATTGGGAACAAGGGCGAATTCGCAAAACCTACCTGGCCCTTGTGTACGGCGTCGTGCCGCGCGACGAAGGGGAAATCGATCGTCCAATCGGCGGACTTGCCGGCGGCGGGACGATTCGCATGTCAACCGCCGCCGATGCCGTCGACCCCCGGGCCTCGAAGACGCTTTACAAAGTCGTCGAGCGGTTCGAACAGTTCACGCTTGTCGAGGCTCAACCGCTGACGGGCCGGTTGCATCAGATCCGGGTGCATCTGGCGAGCATCGGCTTCCCGATCGTCGCGGACGAATTCTACAGCCCTGCCGCGCAGCTTCGAGTTAGCGATCTGGGGCAGCCACCGCCGCGATCGGCATCGGCACGACTTTCTTCTCCCCTCCCCCTGGACGGGGGAGGGGTCGGGGGTGGGAGTGTTTTTCGATGTCAAACGACGCTCGCCCCCCCATCCCCGGCCCTTCCCCCGCGAGGAGGGAAGGGAGAAAAGAGAGGCGAAATTGCCGATTCGAACGGCGATCCGAACCGGGTGCTGCTGTCGCGCCAGGCGCTGCACGCGCAGACGCTGCGGTTTGTCCACCCGATCACGCGCGAAGTGGTTACATTCGAGGCGCCGCTCGCCGACGATATTCAGGGTGTTCTCGATCGACTGTTGCAGCGCCGGGTGCAAGGTGCGGCGACGGTAGCGGACTAATCCGCGAACGCGCAGCCGGGGCGAACGCCTGCGCGAGCACGCGTTGCGCTTGACTGTCGGGCGCGTCGCAGACTTTCGGGAACCCCACGACGTCGCCGACCCCGTAAATGTGCCGGACGCACGTTTGCAAGTTCGAATCGCACCACAGTCGTCCGCGCTCGTCGACTTCCAGTCCGGCAGCCGGCAAATCGAGGTGGTGCGTGTCGCCCAGTCGACCGGCGGTATACAGCGCGGCATCTCCGAACAGACGCTCGCCCCCTTCGAGACATAACTCGATCCGGCCGGTTTCGTGGCGTTCGATGCCGATCACATCCTCGCCCAGTCGCAGCGCCACTCCCTGGGCGGCGACCACGCGCGAGGCGTCTCCGCCGTCGATCAGCGTCACACGCGCCCCCAGAGCAGCAAACGTCATCGCATAATCGCTGCCGATGACGCCGCCGCCGATCACAAACAGCGTGCGCGGCAGGACCTTCAAACTGAGGAAGTCGTCGGGCACAAACACCTGCCGGCCATCGAGGGGAATCGTTCGCGGCTGCGGAGGTTTGGTACCGGTGGCGATCACGACGTGCTCGGCGGCGAGCCGCGTATCCCCTGCGGTTGATTGCACGACGATCTCGTGGGGGTTCGCAAAGTAGGCCCGACCCCGATAGAGATCAACGCCGCGCTGTTCGAGTCGAGCCTCGATCGCGGCATGGTTACGTTCAGCGACCGTCGCGATCCGCTGCTGAAGTTCCGCCAGGACAACCGGCGGCCGGTCGAGACGCCGCGGAAGCAGCGGTCGTTGCTGAATGCACAGGCGCGTCTGGCCGATGTGCGCCGGCGCGGGGCGAGAGACCGAATTGCAGCCGGCGACGCTGAGGTAATCGACGGCTTCGCGGAGCAGGCTTCCCGGAATCACGCCCAGACGGCGACTTGCTTCAACAAGGCCGCGCTCACGGCGTTCGACTAGCGCCACGCGCCGATTCAACCGCGCTGCGGCCAGGGCCGCCAGTTGTCCGGCCGGATCGTTTCCAATGACGACAAGATCGTACTGCATGGCAATTGACCTTCAGGTTGAACGTCAGGACGCATGCCACTCCTTCGGCAACGAACTCCCTCCTTGAACCCATCGAAATTTTTCCGGTCAATAAAGATACAAAGACCACCCGGATCAGGTATTCTGGGATGACTAGCGGCGACTTTGACGGTGAAATTGGTTTTGATGGCTCGAAGGAGACGGACAGCGTTCGCCAAAGCCCCAGAAGTTCGGATGGGGGGAAGTGAATTGGTCGGCCGCACCGATTACGCCGCACTCGAAACCCGGGTGGAATCTGCCGAACAACGGGACGATGTAACCACGGCAATGGCAGCCGGTTACGTGGGATTGTCGGACTCAGCCGTGTCGGGGGGCTGATCCAACTGCATGAAGTTCGCGTTGAACCGTTCAGAGCAAGTCTGAAGTGACTCAATAACTTGACCGCGGAGAATGTCCCATGGCTCGCGAAGTATTTTTGGATGAAAGCAATAGGAAAAAGCAAGCCGCCGCCGGACTCGGGGCGTTCGCCGCGCTGGCCGTGTTCACCCTCGGACTGTTGTTCACGTTCTATTCGCAGTTCGTGATAAACGTCCCGGCGAAGAACATTGCCATTTTGATCCATAAGCGCGGCATCGACCTGGCCAACAGCGACGAGATTGCTCCCGACAAAGAGCACAAGGGAGTGCAGAAAGAGGTACTCGACGTCGGCCGGTACTTCTTCAAGTACGACCCCTACAACTGGGAATGGAAAGTCGTTCCGCAAGTTGAGATTCCCGACGGCAAACTGGGAATCAAAATTCGTATGTATGGCGACGACCTGCCGTACGGAGAATTTCTCGCCTTCAACGAAAACCAGAAGGGAATCGTTCCCGGCGTTATTCTGCCGGGCCGGTACGCCATCAACCCGTTCCTTTACGACGTCGAGCAGCACGAGCCGCAAATCGTCCCGGCCGGCTTCAAAGGGGTCGTGACCAATCTGGCCGGGAAGATTCCCTCGGCGTTGGAAGACTACGCCGATGAGACCGATCCGATGCACCAGAAGTTGCTGGTCAAGAAGGGCTTTCGCGGCGTCGAGCAGGCGACGCTCGACCCGGGGACGTACACGTTCAATCCTTACGAAATCCGCGTCGATCTGGTCGACTGCCGCAACCAGCGGTTCAATCTTTCGGAGACCAGAGACCTGGGCTTTCCGTCAAAGGACGGATTCTGGGTCAGCCTCGACAGCATCGTCGAGTTTCGGGTGAACCCGGTTTTGGCGGCGAAAGTTTACGTGCTTTATAAGGAGCATGAGGACGACGAAGGCATCAACCCCGAAATCGTCCGCAAGATCATTCTGCCGGCAGCCCGAAGTTTTTGCCGCCTGCAGGGCTCGAACAATTCCGGCCGCGACTTCATTCAGGGAACGACCCGGACGCAGTTTCAGGAAAACTACCAGGCACAAATGCGCCGCGACTGCGAAGACCTGGGCATCGACATCATTCAGGCCCTGATTACCAAGATCAATCCCCCGGAGCAAATCGCCAAGCCGGTCCGGAACCGCGAGATTGCCAAGCAGCAGGAAGAGCAATACCGGCAGCAGATTCTGCAACAGAAGTCGGAAGAAAAACTGGCGATCGAAAAAGAGATGGTCAAGCAAAAGCCGGCAGTGATCCAGGCCGAGCAGGCCGTCATCCAAGTCACTACGGTCGCAATGCGTGAGCAGGAAGTTGCCAAAACGAAGGCGCAGCAGGAACTGGCGGTCGCCCAACTCAAACTCGAAGCGACGAAGGACGAAGCCGCCGCAATCACGGCCCGCGGCAAGGGGGCGGCCGAAGTGGTGGCGTTTAAGAACCAGGCCGAGGCCGCGGGTTGGAAGCGTTCGGTCGAGGCCTTCGACGGCGATGGCGGCCAGCTCGCCCAGTACGTGATGTTTCAGAAGATGTCGGCCGCGTATCGCAGCATCATGGTCAACACCGCCGACAGCCCGATCATGAAAATCTTCGAATCGTTCAATCGTCCACCTCGACCGTCTCCCGGGAACCTCAGCGAAGTGAAAACAGCCGGCGACGCACAGTAACACTGCACACGAACGACTGCCGGTCAGCGCACAAAAGACAACTTACCGAGGTTGATTCCATGTCCACGAAAATCTTTCAGAATCGCTCGTTCTCCGGCCCGCTGGTCAGCGTCCTGTTGCTGGCCGGTGTGGGATTCGGCGGCTATCAGTCCGTCGAATGGGTGTTCAATCGCATCTATGTCCCGGTCGGCAGCAGCCTGCTGCTGAATTACAAGGGGGCGTTTTTGTTTGGCAGCCGAAACTATCCTGCCGATGGGCAACTCGCCAACCTTCAAAAGGGGGAAATCGGCGTCGCCGAACAAATGCCCGGTCCAGGCCGCCATTTCTATTGCCCGATCTGGTGGGAAAGGACGATCGTTGAGGACAAGGTCGTGAAGCCCGGAGAAGTGGCGGTTGTCACCTGCCTGGTCGGCAAGGACCTCCGCGAGCGGCATCCTGAACAGGCCGCAGGCGACAACGCGCCGCAAGGCTCGTCGGCCGACAACAATTTCCTTGTCGACGGCGACATCGGCCACACCGAGTACAAGGGCGTGCTCCGCAAGGTGTATGGTCCGGGGCGATACCGCGTGAATCCCTACGCTTACGATTTCAAAATCATCAAGACCGACCTCGAACAAAGTGGAACGCTGCGCAAGTATTCGGGCTGGGTCGAAATCAAAACCGGATACGTCGGCGTCGTCACCAACCAGACCGACAATCCGATCACGGGCGCCCGCAAGGGGATTCAGCCGAACGTGCTGCCCCCCGGCCTGTACCCCATGAATCCGCGCGAGCAGAAAGTCGACATTGTCGAGATCGGCTACCGCGAAAAGACGATCACCAGCCCCGTCCTGCAGGATGCGAAAGGCGAAGCGATTCTCGATTCCAGCGGCGAACCGACCATGGCCGCCGGATCCGGTGGGATCGTCTTTCCCTCCCGCGACGGGTTCACGATCCACATGGATTTCACGGCCATCTGGGGGATCATGCCCGAACAGGCGCCGCACGTCGTCGAGTTCAGCGGCAACATCGAAGCGGTCGAGAATCGCGTCGTTGTCCCGCTGATCGAAAGCATTTGTCGCAATGAAGGCTCGAAACTCGGCGCCGTGGAATTGCTGGTCGGCGAAACGCGCGAACACTTCCAGGATGAAACCACCCGCCAGTTCAAAAAAACTCTGGAAGCCACCGGCGTGGCGCTGCAATACGGTTTGGTACGGCACATCTACATTCCGCAGGAAGTTCGCCTGCCTATTCAACAGAAGTATCTCGCCGATGAATTGAAACTGACGCGCGATCAGGAACAGCTCACCGCCCGCACCGAGGCCAACCTGCGCGAGGCCGAGCAAAAAGTCGAACTGGAAGAGGCGCGGATCGCCGTCGAAACCGAGAAGCTCGTTGCCGAGAAGAAAGCCGAAGGAGAGAAAACCGCCGCCGAGACCCGTGCCGAGACGGGCAAGCTGATGGCCGCCATCGACCGCCAGACCGCCGAACTCGAACGCCAGGCAACCGTGGCGCTGGGCGAGGCCGAAGCCGGTGCGCAGAAACTCATGGAAGAAGCCAAGGCCGGCCGGTTCAAACTGGCCGTAGGCGCCTTTGGCTCAGGCGCCGCCTTCAATCAGTGGGTGTTCGCGTCGGGTCTGCCTGAAGACATCCAGCTCAACTTGTTGTATGCCGGCGAAGGAACATTCTGGACCGACCTGAAGGGGTTCACCGATGTGATGCTCGGCCGCGAGATGCAGGAAAGTCGCAAAGCGACGGCCAAATCGGGTATGCAGTCGGCGAAACCGGCCAAGCGCACCACTGAATGAAACATCCCAAGATGCGAAATTAGCGAGCCGCATGCCGTCAGGCGGCGGGTTATTGATTGCCGTACGAAACCCGTGGCCTGACGGCACACGGCTCGCTAATAATGTCTCGCTCATGGCCGCATGTGAAGATGTCATCGGAACGCCGCTTATGTTCTCGTTCCCAAGTTTGAAAACGAAGCAACTGGTTTTTGGCGACGTGCGGCGTATCTCTATGTCTCGAACTGCTCCAAGAATGCGCGCTGCAGCGCCTCAAAGCGAGGCCGAACATCACCGTAAATCTCCGGCTCCAGGTCGAACCGGTCGTGGTGCTCAACGATGTAGGCGCAGATCGAAGCAAGTGGCTCCGCCACGGCGACTAATTCCTGCGGCTCAAATTCCAGCCGAAGCTCAAGTAGACCGGCAAAGCCGTCAATGACATATGAATCTCCGGTCGCCGCCTCACTTCGGATGTAGCTGATGGCTGCCCGGAAATAGAAGCGAAACGCACGAGGCCCCATGTGCATCAAGTCCTCCAGGTAAGTGGTTGATGCCTTTCTGAGCAGCGCCTCGGCCTCTTCCAAACTCTTGCCAAGAAAATGCCGCTCCGCGCATTGACCGTCGAGATCATCAAACGGATTGATTTCTTTGGCTGTGGGCAAGTTCATGATGCGAAGTGACCTGACCAAATTGCTTAGCCGTTTGACGGCGCGAAGCGAAGTTTGGGAACGATGTAATTCCAGCCAATCGCGTCAATTGTCGGCAGTCTCGACCGTGACGGTGTAGGAATCGTCGCCGAATGCGACCAGCTTCGTCTGCGTCTCGTTGAGATACACGCCCGACTGGGCCGTGATCTTGAGCAGGTCCTTCAGGCTTTTGCCTTCCGGCGTGGTCCCCGTCGATGATTGCGTCGCTTGGCCACCCGCTTTAAGGTCGAGCATGAATTTGACGCCGTCGTTCTTGCCGGCCCCCCAGGTCAATCGGTCGCAGACAATGGTCAATCGTGTTCGCTCAATCGCGCTTTCTGCATTTGCGCCCTGCGCGACGACTGTCTCCGGCGCGGCGCCGAGCCCGCCTCCCCTCGGCCGTTCGGATCGAATCCGCACAACTTTGACGCCATGAGTTTCAATATCCACCTGCACGACGACGAGATCGTTTTGACGAATGATCTCGTTCATCGTCAGTCGGTAATGTCCCGGCGGCAAAGTCTCGGTGCGTCCCCGCGCCACGCTGGTCGCCGCGAGGATCAATGTCAAAAGCAGCATGCCTGCCATCGCCGCCAGGGAGACTCGCTTCATGCTTTTGTCCTCCGTTAGAGAAAGAGTTGACCCAGAGGCTACCATGCCAGTCGTTGCCGATGAAAGTGCAAGCGCTCGCGGCATTCCAGGAAAGACCCTGGCGCAGCCCTCGACCGCAACCAAACGAATGAAACAGGAGCAAGCAGAGGAGGCAGAGAAACTGGTGGTCGGGACCGCCACGTTGTGTCTTTCTCTGCTTCCTCTGCTTGCTCCTGTTAAAATCCGAAATTGAGGTCGCAAAGCGAGGTCCCTCGTACACAAGGTCCTGCTTGGGCACGAGGCGCTGGTAGGTCCCCTCTGCCGGAGGGGACCGGTTGCGGGTGGACGCTGCTGAGACTGGCGAGGTCCCGCCCGGCAGGCGGGACCTACAAGAACTTGTGCCTTCGGCACCCGCTCGATATTCTCGCGCATAGTTAAATCTTGACGACACTTTCCCGAGGAACCATCATGTCGCAGCCCCGCCTTGAGAATCACCGCCCGATCGCGAGGGTCATCTCGACCAACGTGGCGTGGCTCGGGCTTTGCGCAGGAGTCATTTGCATGTCGCTGCATTCGGACGGAGTCAAGGCCGCAGACCCGGCACCCCAGACCCAGGCGGCGGCATCCGGAGCCCCGGCTTTGCCCGAAGGGATCCAGAAGGGAGCCGTGGTTGAGGGCATTTCCGAGTTTCGTCTGGCCAACGGACTCAAGGTGCTGCTGTTTCCCGATCCCTCGAAGCCGACCGTGACGGTCAATCTCACCCTCTTCGTCGGCAGCCGTCACGAGGGCTACGGCGAGACGGGTATGGCCCACCTGCTCGAGCACATGGTTTTCAAAGGAACTCCCACGCATCAGCAAATCCCCAAGCTGTTGCAGGATCGTGGCGCCGTGTTCAACGGCACGACGTCGACCGACCGCACCAACTATTTCGAAACGCTTCCCGCCGGAGACGAGAATCTTGAATTTGCTCTGACCCTCGAAGCCGATCGGATGGTCAACAGCACGATCAGGGCCGAAGATCTCGCCAGCGAATTCACGGTCGTCCGCAACGAGTTCGAGCGCGGCGAAAACAGTCCGGCGGCCATCCTCATCCAGCGGATGAATGCCGTCGCCTATGAATGGCACAACTACGGCAAACGAACGATCGGCAACCGCACCGATATCGAACGCGTGCCGATCGACAATCTCATCGAGTTCTACCGACGGTTCTATCAACCCGATAACGCCCTGCTGATCATCGCCGGGAAGTTCGACGAATCGCGGGCGCTGGCGCTCGTGAAGAAGACGTTCGGGGCCTTGCCCAGCCCTGAGAGAAAACTGCGGCCGACCTACACCGAAGAACCTCCCCAGGACGGCGAACGGACCGTCACGCTCCGCCGTGTCGGCGATACCGGCATGGTGGGGCTGGTCTATCACATCCCCTCGGGATCGCACGTCGAGTTTGCCACGCTGCAGGTGCTCAACAGCATTCTCACGACCGACGTCACCGGCCGTCTTTACAAAGAGCTCGTCGAAACTAAGCTCGCCGCGAGCGTCGGAGGCTTTTGCTCTCCCGGCTTCGAACCCGGAACGTTGACCGTCCTGGCCGAAGTGAAAAAAGGAGATTCGATCGATGCCGCCCGCGATGCCCTGATCGCCAACGTCGAGAAACTGGCCGAGACGGGTGTGACCGACGAAGAAGTGAATCGAGCCAAACAGCGGCTTCTGAAACAATGGGAGCTGCAACTCTCGAATGCGACGCAACTTGCCGTCGGCCTGAGCAACTGGGCCGCCCAGGGGGACTGGCGGCTGTTTTTTCTGTATCGCGATCGCCTCGAACAGGTGACCGCCGCCGATGTGCGAGGCGCGGCAGAAAAATATCTGACTCGCAGCAATCGCACGGTCGGCCTGTTTATTCCCAGCGAGAAACCCGAACGTTCTCCTGTCCCCTCGCGCCCCGATGTCGCCCCGGTGGTCGCCGAATACAAAGGCCGCGCTCAGGTGGCAGCCGGTGAAGCGTTTGACGTATCCCCAGCCAATGTCGAGAGCCGCACTCGTCGGTTGACGATCGACGGCATCAAGGTGGCCCTGCTTCCCAAGAAGACGCGCGACAATGCCGTTCGCGCCGTGCTGTCGCTGCGCTACGGGAATGTCGACAACCTGCGCGGCACGGCGGTGGCCGCCGACATCCTGCCGACGCTGATGCTCCGCGGCACGCAGAAATTGGATCGGCAGCAGTTCAACGACGAACTGGATCGGCTCAAATCGCAGATCACAGCCGGCGGCTCGACGGCGCAGACGGTTTTTTCGGTGCAGACCCGCCGCGGCACGCTGCCCGAAGTGATTGAATTGCTGCGACAGGCGCTGCGTGAACCGGCGTTGCCGGCGGAAGACTTCGACGTCATCAAACGGCAGCTCCTGGCCGATCTCGACGGAAACCGAACCGACCCCCAGATCCTGGCCCCCAACCTGCTGCAGCGGCAATTGTTCAGCTATTCTCCGGAAGATGTGCGCTATACACCGACGATCCCCGAGCAGATCGACCGCACCCTCGCCTGCACGATCGACCAGGTGCGAACGCTGCACTCGGCTTTTCTGGGAAGCCAGGCCGGCGAATTGGCGATTGTCGGCGACTTCGATCCCGATGAAGTGCTGCCGCTTGTGCGCGCGGCGCTGGCCGGGTGGAAAGGAATCCAGCCGTATGCCCGAATCGCCGAACCGGTCTCTGGGGACGTCAAGCCGACGACGGCGGCCATTGCGACCCCTGACAAGGCGAACGCCGTCTACGCCGCCGGGATCGCGTTCCCGCTGACGACGGCCGACCCCGATTATCCGGGACTGGTCATCGGCAACTTCGTGCTGGGCAGCAGCGGGCTGTCGAGCCGTCTGGGCAATCGGATTCGCCAGAAAGAAGGGCTGTCGTATGGCGTGCGTTCGAGTTTCTCGGCCAGCCACCAGGACGAGCATGCTGAACTCCAGATGTCGGCCATCTGCAATCCGACCAACATGGGCAAAGTCCAGCAAGCGGCTCTCGAAGAACTGCAAAAACTGGTCGGTGACGGGCCGACCGAACAGGAGATGGCGGCAGCCACGCAGGGCTACCTGCAGACCCAGCAGGTCCGCCGCGCCGACGACAGCCTGTTGGCCAGCCTGCTCAACAGCACCTCGTACAACGGCCAGACGATGAAATTCTACACCGATCTGGAACTGAAAATCGCCCGCTTGACCAGCGCCGATGTCAAATCGGCGCTGGAGAAACACGTCAACCCGAAGAAGCTGACGGTGATCTCGGCGGGAGACTTTCCCGCGACAGCTTCTGGAGGGAAGTAGGTCCCGTCTGCTGGGCGCGACCTCGCGCGTCTCGGCGGTGTCCAACAACAACAGGTCCCCTCCGGCAGAGGGGACCTACTCGCCTTCACCTGATAAAATGTGTGCTTGTGAATCCGTCACATTGAATCCGCGTTTTCAGAGGTTCCGGAATGCCATACCATCGCTGTCTCGTTCGATTCGCTGGGTTGGTGGCCCCATGGATTGTGTTCGTCGCAGTCGGCTGCGATAGCGAAACACCGCCAGCCACGTCCGGAGAGCCGTCGGGGAACCCCTTCGCCCCGCCAGGTTCGGGATCGATCCCGGTGGCCCATCCCGAACCCGGGGGGACGTCTGCAACAGCACCACCGACTGGCTCGCAACCGCCGGCAGCCGCGCTGCCACCTGTCGCCGCGCTGCCGCCGCAATCCTCCGCTACGGTGGCCGCAAAATTGCCAGTTCGTCTCTCGGCCGGCACGGCGCTGCCGCAATCGCTGCCGGAGGGGACGGCGATGACTTTCAGCGTCGACTACCAGGTGACCGAACCTCTCAATCCGTCGTCGCGATATGTGCTGATCGTTGAGCGCGCCGGTGGGATGACGGTCGAGCTGTCTGCGAAAATCGACGGGATCGGCACCCAGCTCTGGCTGGTCCCGAATTGGAACCCGGAAGATGCTCCGTTCCAGGTCTGGATCGAGGAAATCCCTCCCACCGGCTCGCGGCGGCAGGTTTCGAAGTCGGAACCGCTGCTGTAGGTCCCGCCTGACGGGCAGGACCTCGCGCGTCTGGGCGGCGTCCACTCGCAACAAGTCCCCTCCGGCAGAGGGGACCTACTCCCCTATCACCGGGCATCAATCGTCGGCGTCCAGTGGCACCGGTCCAGACGCCGGCAGCAATGAATTCAAGGGACAGTTCTCGCACTTCGCCGTCGGTCCGCAGTATTCGCCGGCAACCTGCGTGAGCCGGTAGGACAGCTCACCGAGATTGATCGCGGCATCTGTTGCTCCGCGCGCGAACCAGGCCTGCCACTCGTCATACTCAGCGTCAAGATCAAGCCACCCATGTCGGGCGACGATGCGAATCGTGGCGCGATCGATGTGAAATGCCGGCAGGTTGCCAACGTGCAGCAGCAGGCGATCGGCCAGCGTCCGGTTGACTGCCGACAGAGCCAGCAGTTCGTCGCAGCGATTCGACCGACCGCTCCCAGGCCGCGCTGAATTCGGCTTCGCGGTGCTCGTCGCCCAGCCACCAGCCCGCCAGCGCCACAAGTGCGGATGCAATCCGCGGTGAGCGACGCCGGCCTTCAAGCCATGCTGCAATAGTCGGCGGGCCCGCCTGTTGCGTTTCGCGAGCCGAATTCAAGGGGCCGTCTTCGAATGAATCGTCTTCCGACGCGCGGCGACGCGCGGCGACGCCTTCGGCCGTTACGACAGCCACCAGCGTCAACCAGCGGTACGGCACACCGTAGGTTGCCTTGCGCCCGTAGTAACTTTCGAGTCGATACGACATTTCAGTTAATGGGTGGGAGCACATGACGAAATCACTGAGTCGTTGGAGAAACCCAGAAAACTCTCAGCGGCGAAGCAACGATCCTGCGTTCCCTCATTCAGTTCGGCCCCTGGCGTTTTACCTTTGCCGCCGTTCAACCTAGACCTTAAATAAGCGTACCCGGTGTCGCTTTTGTGGTCGAGCAGCCGAGTGGGCGCGGCGCAGACGAAGAGCGGACGACCTTGGGGATGGCCGGATGATGATTCGGTTCGTCGTCTGCTGTCTGTTGGGGAATTCCTTTCGGGGT
>SIAF01000125.1 GCA_009691905.1 Planctomycetaceae bacterium
CCCACAAATCGACCAAGATACTCTCACTGTTGCGCTCCTTCGCTTTGGATTCCCATTCCAAAAACACACACGAAGGTGCGCAACAGGTTTTTAATTTCCTGGCAACCCCAGTTTCCCCCAATCTCCGCAGTTTCGTCCGGCCACCCTGGCCCCCCCTTGCTAAGCATTGGTATCTACTTGGACAGCGCCACTTTAGAAGATAGGAAAGATCAGTTACCGTAAGTCGTTATTCCTTGGCGTCCACACTTTACCCAATGTGACAAGTGGCGCTGTCCAACTACACAAGTCGAAAAATACTGTAAATCACGGAAATGCAAAGGATTGCGATTCCGCCACTCGAACTGCGGCTTCAGCGGCGATATTTGAAAATGGTTCAGGGTCACCTGCATTCGGTCCCCAAGCTGGCTGCCGGCATGTCCGCATTGCCGGGGGTCAGTTCGGCATTTGCTGCCACTCAGGGGGCCTGGCGCTTCTTGAACAATGAGCAGGTCAGCTTGTCGGCCTTGGTGGAACCGCTTCGCAAAGTCGGGCTGGAACGGGCGAACGCGGACGACAGCGTTGACTTCGCACTGCTGGTGCACGATTGGTGCAAGTTGGCATTTTCGCACCCCAAGTCCGACGAGGTGCAACTGACTCATGAATCGGACGTGGGATATGAGTTGACGACGGCCCTGTTGGTGAGTGCAGCGAACGGTTCTCCGCTGGCTCCCATGGAAATGCACCTCAAGACCGCGCACGGTGTGCTGAGCACCCGTCCCAGGACACGCAATGTGTCGCACCTGGAACAGGTGCTGCCAACGATGAAAGCGGCTTTGTCGTGGGGCTTGAACAAGCCGTTGCTGCACGTGATTGATCGGGAAGCCGATTCGGTGGACCATCTGCGTCGATGGGAGGCCGCCGGCCACCTGTATCTGATCCGGGGCGATAGCCGCATCGTCAAATGGCAGTCCGCTTCGGTCAACACCGCCAAAGTCGCTCAGCAGCTTCGCCAGCAGCGGAAATTCAGTTGTGTGGGCACGGCCCTGTATCAGGGATCTCCGGCTCAACTGTGGGTGGCGGAAACGGAGGTGGTTCTGTACCGACCCGCGCAAAAGAACGTCAAGGGAGTGCAGTACTCGCTGCCGGGGCCGAGATTGACCCTGCGGTTGATCGTCGTGCAACTGCGTCAGGGCAATGGCAAGCTCCTGGCCGAATGGTTGTTGTTGACCAACGCGCCAGCGAACCTGATCACGGCCGAAAAGCTGGCTTACTGCTACTATTGGCGTTGGAGAATCGAAAGCCTTTTCAAACTTCTCAAAAGTCACGGACAACACTTGGAGAGTTGGCAACAGATGACCGGGATGGCCATCGCCCGTCGGTTGCTGGTCGCGGCCATGGCCTGCGTCATCGTGTGGAAGTTGCAGGCGGACCAGTCGCCGCAAGCCCAGGAACTGAAAACCATTCTGGTGCGCTTGAGCGGTCGACAAACCAAGCGGACGACCCCTCATACCGCGCCAGCCCTGTTGGCCGGGCTGTGGGTATTGTTGTCGATGCTCGAACTGCTGAAACATGTTGATCTAAACCGGCTCAAGCGACTTGCCAAAGCAATCCCCTACCTGAATACCGGATAGAGATGTGTAGATACCAATGCTTGCTAAGGGGGGGAAACGGTGCGGTGCGGGGAAGCGGGTGGGCGTTCGGCCAGGCGTTCGCGGACTTCCGGCAGGGGATATTCGATAAACGGCAGTGTCTGGCCGGCCAGTTCCTGCAGCCGTCGCCAGCCGCGCGTCAGCAGCTCTTCCTGCGTGCGGACCGACTCGGCATCCATCTTGCGTTTGTCGAACACTCCCTCGACGACGACCGGCTCGAAGCGGTCGTCGACGATGAATTGCGCCTGCACCGGATTGCAGCGGATATGCCGCTCGGGCCGCGCCAGCAATTCGCGCGGCTCGACCAGCCCGATCACGAAGCTCAGGTACAGATCGCTATCGACGATCTCCGGGACCTCGTCGCCGCACACGTCACACAAATAACCCTGATCGCAGCGTGCCATGCTGAAAGTCTAACAATTCGGCGTGTCGAGCGGCACCGTCAGTAGGTCAGCCTTTCCAGGCTGACGGATTGGCCTGGTGGTCTGTTTCACAAGTTCGTACGGGGTCAAGCCACACCATAACACGCCACCAGATCGGCCGCGACACTTGCAAATCGACCCCCACCTGCCTCCCAGGACTGGCCGGGGCAAGCGCCGGGTTTCGTGCGATACACGAGACACATTCTCAGCGCCGCTTTCGCGCAGCAGGCGATTTATACCTGATGCGGCCCAGGATAATACCCAAAGATCAGGCACGGCTCGCTAAAAACATCTCACTCAATGCCGTGTGAGGTATCGCGTGCCCTACACGAGCCGCTTCGAGCGTGGTACCGTTACATCACCCCGAAACGTCGAGGCCGGAAAAACTTTTTTGGTGCTTGTCGTTGCCGCGCTTTCGTCTGTTTCTTCAATCGCAATCGCTCGTTCACCTGCAACCATGCTCGACTACGGCGCAAAATTCGAAGAGGGATTCGGCTATCATGAGTTTCTCGCCAAGTACGGCACCGACGAACAGCGCCGACGGTGGGAGATGCTTCACGAAAAAGTGACGCTAACCACGGCCCAGCGCGCGCTGCTGGCGGGCTTCACCCGCGAAATGAAGCTGTTGTGTCTGACCGGTGCGTGGTGCGGCGACTGCGTGAATCAGTGCCCGATTTTCGATCATTTCGCGATCGTCAATCCGAAGATTCGGCTCCGTTTTTTCGATCGCGACGCCAACCCCGATCTGGGAGAGTCGCTCGCGGTGTGCGGCGGCGCCCGCGTGCCGGTCGTGCTGTTTGTCAGCGAAGACAATCACCAGGTCGCCTGGTACGGCGACCGGACGCTGTCGAAGTATCGCCGCATCGCCGCCGAGCAACTGACCTCTGAGCAACTGGGCGCCGCCTGCCCGACCGGCCTGGTGCCCGACGACCAATCGCTGCTGGCGGCCGTCACCCAGGACTGGCTCGACGAATTCGAACGCGTCCATTGGATCTTGCGGACGTCATCGCGGCTCAGGAAACTGCACAGCGATTGAACGACACCCGGTTAAAACGCCAGGCTCTCGGCGGGAAAAATCGGGCCTTCAACGCAGACGCGGCGATAGTCCCAGCCTCCGCCGGGCTGTTTGACCTTCGTCACGCAACTGAAGCACGCGCCGAACCCGCACGCCATCGGGGTTTCGAGCGAGAGCCAGCAAGGCACCTTGTGCTGTTCGGCAAGTCGCGCGACGGCGTGCATCATCGGCTCGGGACCGCAACAGAAAATGGCCGCCGGGGGACGTGAGGAAGTACGCGCGTGTGAGGGTTGCTCTGCGTCATCGCCTGGGGTATTTTTCAAGAGCCAGTCGGCCACGAGATCGGTCACGAACCCATGATGTCCGCGCGAGCCGTCGTCGGTCGCCAGGCGCAGTTCGACGCCGAGGGGGGCAATGTCGTCCAACCCGGCCAGGTACTCGGCCGACCGTGTACCGTAGCAAAACGTAATGTTGTCCACCCGCTTTTGTGCCGCTGCGGCCGCATACCCGCGCAAACCCCGGGCCGCACGGGCCACCGCCAGAAACGGCGTGTTGCCGATCCCGCCGGCGACGAGCAGCAAGTGCTTTGCGGTCGGAGTCGGAAAACCATTCCCCAGCGGCCCCCAGACTTCGACCCGATCGCCGGCCGACCAGGTGCTCATCAGCCCGGTCATTTTTCCGACGACCAGATAGACGACATCGATCCCGGCGGGGTTGCCGCCGTCGTCGAGATACGTGTCATAAAGTGCGAAGGGACGACCCAACAGAGGATTGGTCAGGCCGGGCGAACGAATCATGAAAAACTGGCCCGGCAGGGCGGCTCGCGCCAGTTCAGGCGAAGCGAGCCGCAGCCGGTACGTGTCGCGTGCCACACGAACCTGCTCGATCACCGGAACGATGATTTGCATCGCGGCAGGCGGAGGACAACAGGAGGCGAGGGTCGGTTCGTTCATTCAGGTTGACTATAGGAATCGCGATCGCATCGGGGAGGTTGAAAAGCGGCGATCAGATGAGTCATCTGGCACGGCCTTCGGCCGCAACCAAAGAGGAAACCACGGATTGCACAGATGACGAAACTATGGATACGTCACATCCTCAATCAATGGTTTCCTGAATTCCTGGCGTATCCGTGCCATTCGTGCAATTCGTGGTTCACTCTTTCTTCAACCGCAATGACAACGTGTGAAGCGGGTTGCGTATCGTCACCGAAAAATCTTCGCGCGCCGACAAAATTCTGAATGTTTGCTGTGCAGAGGGGGCAGAGATTTGAAGTTGGAGATCGACTTGAAAAGCTTCTTCTCTGCTACCTCTGCGTGCACCTGTTCAATTCCGAATGGCTACCTTCGCCGTCGCGATCGGCCCGGGTCGGCCGCCTTTGGGCCGCGCGCGGTTGTTTTCGGCCGGCCGTGCCGGTTGGCAGCATTCCGTGGCTTCGCAGCCGACTTCTTTCGAGGAGCGAGCTGTCCCTCTTGCACCAGAGCCTTTAACTCGCGGACCTCGCTGGGCGAAAGTGGGCGAAAATGACCGGGAGGCACCACGCCCAACTCGAGCGGACCTAAGGTCACGCGTTGCAGCCTTTGCACCTTGTGCCCGAGCTTGGCGAGAAGCCGGCGAATTTCGCGATTTTGCCCTTCGGTGAGCACAATTTCGAGCACGGCGCTTTGCTTCTGGATTTTGACCAGTCGCGCCTCAGCCGCTTTGAAACGTCCCTCGGGAAAATACAGGCCCTCGGTCAATTGTTTGACAATTTCACGCGTGGGAACCCCAGCGACCTGAACGTGGTAGACCTTTCGAACACGAAATCGCGGATGGGCCAGCCGGTTCGCCAACTCGCCGTCGTTGGTGACGAGGATCAGCCCCTGACTGTGTTCGTCCAGGCGGCCGACGGTAAACAGCCGCTCGCGGTCTTTGGGAAACAGGTCGATCACGCGCGGCCGACCGTCGGGGTCGCGATTCGTACACAGGTACCCGATCGGCTTATTGAGCAGGTAATACACCTGTCGCTCGACCCGAATCCGCTCGCCATCGAGGCGGACTTCCTGCTCGTCGGGGTCGATGCGCGTCCCCAGTTCGCGAACGACCTGGCGATCGACCGTGACGCGGCCGGTCAGGATGAACTCTTCACAGTGCCGCCGCGATTCAACTCCGGCCATTGCCAGGTAGCGTTGCAGCCGAACAAGGCCCGGCGCCGTCGATCGAGGATTTTCGTGTTTCATTTAGCCGATTGTTTCCGGTTCTTCTCGGCCAGCGCTTCGTAATAGCGTTTGACCAGATCTTCGTATTTGGGAAGGTATTTATCGTTGAACGAGCTGAGCACCGCGTCACGCAAATGCGGGGGCAGGTGGCCCCAGACGTCTTTAAAAAGTTGCTGGCGGCGCGCCTCTTCGGCCAAAGCCTGTTTGGCAGCCTCGGCACGCTCTTGCGCGTCGCGCGATCGGTCGGAATCGTTACGCTCGGCGGGCTGCTGACCCGCTTGTTCTTGGGGTTTGCCCGAGTTTTGCGGATCGAGCTTTTGTTTTGGCAGCTTCTGGCGGTCTTTCTGCTGCTGGTCTTTTTTCTTCTGGTTCTGCTTTTTCTGTTGCTGCGATTTGCTCTGCTGGGCCTGCTGTTGCTGTCTTAGCAGTTTCAGCAGATCGTCGAGGTCCTGGATGACCTGCTTTTGCACTTCGAGCGTTTTTGAACTTGTGTCGTCGGCCTCGATTTTCTCGGAGGCCTTCCGCATTCCCGCGATTGCGCGCTCGAGCTTCTCAATCTCGGTTTCCAGAGGATTGCCGGTTGGGTCGAGCCCTTCCAGCAGTTTTTCGTCTTCGGGCGAGGTTGGTTTTTGTTCGACCCGGGGCTTTCTGTCGGGCGCGGCTTTCGCCGGCGGGTCGTCATCGGTGGTCGGCAAGGGGTCGTCGGCTCGCGCTGTGCTGCCGAGAGACGTCGTCATCAGGACCGTCGCCCAGGCTGCGACTTGAAGGCCGCGAATCATTCGGAACATGGTGATTTTCTCAATCGTTCAGAATCCTTCGGGCACGCCTTCGTTATCGGGCTTTGCCGGCGGAGTTTCAGGCGGCGATGCATCATCATCGGCTTGGGCCGCCAACCGCGACAGATTTCGGGTCAGGTCGGCCAGCTCGCCTTGTTCCTGGGCGAGAAGCTCCAGCTCGTGCTGCTGGGCCGGCGTCAGAGCTTTGCCCGCAGCCTTCAGTTCATTGAGCCGCGTCGTTCGCTCGAAGAGTTCGCGCTGCAAGGCCAGCAGCATCTTGAGTTGCGCGATGGCGGGGATCCCATCGGTTTGCGGGCCTTCGTCATTCTCGCCTTCCCCGCCACCGGCCTCTTGGCCGGCATCGCCCGGCGGTTTGCCGTTGGCGTTATCGTCCTTGTCCTGTTGAAGCGCGACGGTCAAATCGACGAAGCGCCGGCGAGCACTCTCTTCGGCAAGTTGCGTTTCGGCCCCGGTCTCACGCTGCTCGAGCAGTTCAACCGCGCGCTGCATGCTGCGCGCTGCGCCCCGCAGGGTGTGCGCAAAGACCTCGGCGGCACTCAGCTTCTCAACGAGCCGATCGGTGTCTTCATTCAGACTGCGCTGGACGCCGGTCAAATCGATGAGCGACTTCACCTGACCTCGATTGAGCTTGCCGGTGCCCGTCCGCAATTCTTCGAGGCGCCGCGTTTCTTCGATAATCGCCTGCTCGCGACCGATCATTGCGGCCAACTCGCCGGCGATTTTGTCGAGCTGCTCGCGGGCCAGTTGCTCTTCGGCCCGGCGACGTTCGCGGGCCAGTTCGCGCTGGGCCTGGTCGAGATCGTCGAGGGCTTCCTGCTCCTGGGCAGCCGCCTCGGCCTCGTCGCCTTCGTCCATCTCGTCTTGCGCCTGTTGCATCCGGGCGGCGGCTCGTTGCGCCGCAGCCGACGGCTTGCGGGCCTGAAGCCGTTGAAGCTTGCGGGCCATCCGGGCGGTTTCTTCGCGCAACTCCTGCTGGCGCTTTGCGAGACGCTCCAATTCGGACTTCCGCTCGGCCGGGTCAGTCAGTTGCCGCGCTTTGTCGAGTTTTTGCAGCAGTTCGGCCTGGCGGTCGCGCTGATTTTGCAGTTCCTGCTCGGCTTGTTTGAGCTTTTTGACCAGTGTTTCGGTGTCGGAATTCTGCGAATCGTTGAGCGTATTTTCGAGTTCGCGGAGCTTTTCAAGAATCTCCTGCTGCGAACGCGACGCTTCGCCCATGTGGTTCTCGCCGATCTGGCCGGCCGCATCGCGCATCTGCGGCGCGACCCCCTGTTCGCGCGCCTGATCGAGGGTATCTTTGATCGAAGACGCGGCCGAGGGATTCGATTGCGAGAGCGAGTCGACTTTGTCCTTGAGTCGCGATTCGAGCTCATTGAGCTGGTCGGCCTGTTTCTTCTGCCGCTCGGCCAGCCGGGCCTGGTCGGCCAACTCCTGCGGCGACAAACTTTCCTTTGGCCTGGCGACGGTCTGCCGGCCGAGTTCGCCGGTCTTTTGATTCAGTTCGGCCTGCTGTTTGATCATGTTGGCCAGCTCGCGCGCGGCATCGCTTTCGGTTCGCCACTCCGAGAGATCGCGCAACATCTCCGCGAGCGATTCGAGCACTTCCTGCTGGTTTTCGGCGACTTTGCCAAGTGCGTCGTCGGGCTGATTTCCCTTGCGGGCGCGCGAAGCCCGATCGTTTTTCGCAGCCGCCTTGCCGGCAGACCCGGCTTTGGCCAGCTGCGGCCTTTTTTCGCCGGCGGAACCTGACGGCGCCTCGGGCGACCCCGCCGTCTCGTCCGCCGTTGGCGGCGTCTCATCGTCGGAGGGTTGATCGTTCGTTTCAGCGTCCGGCGAACCGGGATCGTTTGACCTCGACGGGGCGTCGTTCGGCCGCTCCTGCGAGCCTGCCGGTTTGTCGGACTTGCCGCGCGGACTTGCCGCGCGCGATTTTCCGCCGCGCGCGGATTCGTCGGGCTTCGCCTCAGGCGATTTCTCATCCGACGCTCCATCAGGCATCCTGCCCTGTCCTGAGGGGGCCTTTGGAGACGGGCGATCACCGTCCGGTCGAGTGCTCGGCGTTTTGTTCCGGGAGTCCTCTTTGGCTCCTCCGGTCTTTGACTCCCGCACCCCGGTTTTCCCTGCTTGAACCAGCTTTCGCGCCAGCGTCAATTCGGCTTCGATCACCGGCAGGTTGTTTTCGCCCAACCGCTCGAGTTCACCGGCGATTTCCGCGAGGCGCCGTTCCGATTGAGGATCGTCGAGGTGATTATCGCGCAGCTCGTCCAGCAAGTTGCGAGCCCGGCGCTCGAGGCCGCTTGAGGGATGCACCAGTTGCCCGGCTACTTCACGCTGACCCATTTCAGTGCGTTGCAGCATGTCGAGATCTTCCAGACGCAGCCGGTCGGCCTTCTGCATCTGCAACTGCAACTCGCCAACCTGGTCTCGTGCCTGCCGCTGCAACTGAAACACTCGTTCGAGGTCGTCGAGCAGACCAGCCTGACGTTGGGCCAGTTCCCGAGTTTTTTCGTCTTTCGAGACGATCGTCAACGTGCGCACGACGCTGCGACCCACGTGCAGCGCTGCAGGCTGGCCTGCCGGAAGCACGTTGGTCAGCTCGAAGTCGTCGGTCGCTTCGGTGTGAAACACGAGCCGCGCTCCGTTATTCAGCGACAGTTCACTCAGCGTCCAGGGATATTCGAGCGTCTGTTCGAGAGGGCGATCGTCGCTCACTTTCAGCGGAATGACCTGTGGCCCGGCGGCCTCTTTATCGTCGCGGCGAAAAACCAGCCGGATGTCGTTGATTCCCAGATCGTCTTTGGCAACCGTTCGAACCAGAACTTCGGCATCAGCCGTGACCTGCAAGTCGGAAGCCGGCAGGTCGATTCGAATATCAGGCTCAGAGTCGGCAATGCCGCGAACCTCGTACCGGGGCGGTTCGGCGTTCTGGAAACCCTGTTGATCTTCGAGGTCGAACCACCACGAGTACAAACCCGGCTCGGCAATCACAAACGACGCCGTCAAAGTCTGGCGGTCGCCGGCAACGTTGACCGCGAACTTCTGCTGGTCGCGGACGCGAACCGTCGCCGACGCGAGCGGCTTGCTGACAGTGGCGAGTATGTCAACGCGCGTCCCGACCAGGCCTTGAACGTGTCCGACGCCCGCCGGCTGATTCTCAATCGGCCGCCGACTGTAGGGGGGCGGGGTCAGCGTGATCTCCAGGTTTTCGACGACAGGGGGCGGAACCACCCGCAACCGGTACCAGGGCATCGAATCGTCATCGCCTCCCACCGCTCGAAACTGCATCTCGCCTTTGACGGCCGGAACCTGGCCGACCGCCACTTCGCGCGACGGCTTGTCGCCGCCGCCGACCGTCATCGGACGCATCGGTTCGGTGAGAACCCGGGCGTCGGTCGATCGGTACTCAAGCGAGACTTTCAAGGGCAGACTGCCCGATTGATTCTCAGCGAATAATTTGAGCAGGTCGCCGCGCGCGACTTGCAACTCGTCGCCAGGTTCCCCCAGCGGTTCGAGATCGGCATTCAGAAGTCGCAAACTGGTCTGCCGCGGCCAGGCGGGGGCCGAGAACGGCAAGAACAACCGCCATAGCGCGATCGAACTCTGCCGGTGGTCGAGCGCGGCGATCACGGCAGCTGCCAGACAGACCATTGCAGCAAAGAGTGCGGCACGACGGACCCCGCGCGTTTGCAACACGTCGCGACAGTCGAAATGCGTCAGCCGTGAAAGCGTGTCGCGAACGACTGCCTGCTGCAGGGCGGGCGAACCGATTCGCGGATCGGCCTGACCTTCGAGAAACTGCACCGAACTGGCGAGACTATCTTGAAACCCCGGGTAGCGATCTTCGATCCGCAGCGCCAGATCGACATTGCTGAACCCGACACTCAGGGGGGTCAGCAGGTGACGATACGCCACCCATCCGCTGACGCCCAGAATCGACAACCCCAAAATCGGCCGCACGCCTTGATCGTCGAAGTGAAACAACCAGTCGGCCAGGCACGCCGCCAGAATCGACCCGACGGCGACTACCGCCAGCCGGCTGATCCCATTGGTCAACAGCGTCTGCCGCACGCGAGAGCGAATGTTGGCCAGTTGCTCGATCAATACGCGAGAGCGAATGTCGGCCAGTTGCTCAGTCAGGACGGTGGGCAGGGACGGCATGGACACGGTCGGCTTTCGGAATTCGGGCTTCAGGCGTGGCGGGACATGAGATTTCCAGACTGCTGTCGACCTCTGAAATCCCTCGCCGTAATCATACCAATCGCCAGCGCTTCCTCAAAATCCATTCCAGCGAGAGCAGCCCGGCAAACAGACACAGCGCCAGAGGGTGGTTCCAGAGACGAATCGGCTCGTCGGACTCGAGTGGCACCGGCAGGCCGGCGGGAATCTCGGCGGCGAGCGATTCAGCCGTGCGCAGCGAGAACATTTTGCCCCCGGTCAATTCGGCGGCCTGCATTAACTCGGCTTCGTCGGTGCGCAGCACGCGCGTCTCGCGCTCGCTGGGGCGAATTTCAAAGTCCTCAGCCGGTGGCGCCTTGGCGAAAGAGGGTGTCGCGATCCAGGCGTGGTATTTGCCTTCGGCCGCCTGGGCGAACTGTCCTTCGAAAACCGAAGTCGCTTCGGTAAGGCGCGTCAGCACAAACTTGCGCTGCGTCCCTTCCGATTTTTCAACGATGACCGTGACGCCATTGTCGTCGCGGGGCGCCAGCTTCTCGTCGACGAACCGGACTCGAATCGTGACCGTCTCGCCCGTTCGATAAACTTTCCGATCGACCGAAAGCTCGGCGGTCGGGTCCTTCCCGAGCAGTTTCGAGCGGGACAGAAACCGCACCGCCTGCACCCAGTAACGCCCGTAAAACGTGTCTCCCGTCCGGAATCGCCAACGCCATAACTCGTCGGTCGCGTGAAAAATCACTTTGCCGTTGCCGAATCGCTGAGTCACGATAATCGGCAGCTTCCCCTTCGTACCTGTTTTCTGCGGATGTGCAGCGTAGACGATCGCCCCGGGTTTGATCGCCGGCGCCTCGACCATCCAGAACAGTCCCGGCAGCGACTGCCACACTTCAAGACTGTCGCTCTCGCTATCGGTAAACCTGAAAATCGAACTCCCCTTTCGCCCTTCAATCGTCAGATTCGGGCGGAAACTCTCGGTGATCGGCTCGTCGGGCGATGGAACCTTGACCCCCTCCAATTCAATCGGCAGCAGGGATTCGAGCGGCGTGCCGCGATAGGTCGCCGGATTGTACAACGGCCCGGCGATCGCCAGCAGGCCGCGTCCGCGATCGCGAACGAACTCGCGCAGGTTCTCGAGGACGCTGCTGCTGAGGTAGGTCGGGTTGACGTCGCCGAAAATCAGCACGTCGTACTGGAACAGCTCGTCCTTCGTCACCGGAAAATGCGACAAAGCATACAGGTCTTCCTGTGCATACTCGGGGTCGGAGTCCTGCAGGACGGTTTTCAGTTCGATCGTCTTTTCACGTTCCAGAAGCGACTTCAACTCGCGAAACTCCCAGCGTGGCAGGTAGTCGACCAGCAGCACCCGAATCTTCTCGTCCCGCACGCTGACTTGCCGGCTTTCACTGTTGTTGCGGGTATTTGACTCTTTTTCGACCGGTGACGCCTCCAGCACGAGTTCGAACTCGCCCACCGTGGCCGGCGTGTAAATCAACTCCAGTTTTTGCGGCTTGCCCTCTTCGCCGACGGTGATCTCCTGCGATGTCAGAACTTCCGATTCGCCCTTTTTGCGGAGCGTGACGCGCGACTTCTTTCCCGCCAGTCCGTGACCGGTCAACGTGTACGCGAAGGTGATCGGGTCATTGACGAACGCCACGTCATCGACCAGCAGGTTGTGCAATTCGAGATCGCGGATCGGTTCGGAGTTGCCCAGGGCCACGGTGAAAATCGGTACCGATTTCTGTCGCGCATAGCGGGCCGCCACTGACAGTTTTTCGCCGTCGGTCGTAATCCCGTCGCTGATCAACACGATTGCCGAGGGGGGTGTGCCCCGCAGGCCGTTGAGCACGCCGCGCAGCGAGTCGCCCAGGCGGGTCTGGTCTCCCTGCGTCGCCGCCTGTTTGATCAAGGGCAGCAACCGGTCGATTTCGGTGCCTTGCAGGTAGGCGCCCTCGCCGACGATCGACTCGGCCTCAGCCACCCTGTATAGCCTGAGCTTGTGGTTCTCAAGCAACCGCTTGAGCAGCGCCCCCTGGTCGCGCACGAGCAGGGCCTTGCCGAGGTTCAAGCGGCTGGGGCGATCGAGCCCGCCGGCCGCCAGCAGATTTTCGGCAAGGGCGCGTTCTTCGGAGTTACGCGGCGGGTCTTCGGTCGCCATGCTGCCCGAGACATCGAGCATCACGACCACGAACGGCAACCCGGTCCGCTCGATCGACAGCACCGCCTCGCTGAGAATCAGCAGCAACAGGGCGATTGCCGCGAGCCGCAACGAGACAAGGGTCACTCGCGCCCGACGCGAGAGATGTCCCGCGTCGCGGCGGTAAACCGAGATCACATAGGCGGCGGCCACCGCGGCGAAAACCAGCAGCAACCACGTCGGCCAGGGAAAACTGTGCCCGAACCGCCACGTCGTCCCCTGCCCCGGCTCGGCGGGAGGGATCCCCAGAAACCACTCGGCGATACTTTTCAGAGCCGGCATAAAACGACAGACCGAGTTGCGGACTTTTACAGCAATAGTTTGAGCGATCGTCAGTCCAGGCGATAGTCTGGCCTGCGAAATCCCGCAGGGATAATGGCACGCTGTCCAGCAAACGAGTGAATTCTTCGCGGGGCGTGAAACCTTATCGCGGCCGACTGATCTCTGCGCCGTGGCATTCATTCGAGATTTCGAATTTCAGATTCGAAACAGGAGCAACCGGCGCGGCTTTCGGTCGCAACCAAGTCAAGGAACCACGAATCGTCCGAATGTGACGAATCAGAGACTGATCGACGGAGGAATTTGATAGTCGTCCGTCAATTCTCATTCGTTCAATTCGTCAAATTCGTGATTCCCCCTTGGGTTGCGGCCGAAGGCCGCGCCAGGCCCACCGCCGATCAACGCGGTACCGGCAACTCAACGCCCAATTTTGCGGCGATTTTATCGAGCGCTTTCCAATGTTCGCCGTCGAGGGAGATGCCGGTTTCCAGACGCTGTGCGCGCACTTCTCTGCTGCGATCACCGGGGACGCGAATGCGGTCGACGCCCGGTTTGCAAGGGGTGCTGCGTACCGCTTCCAGCAACTTGTCGGCCTCGGCCAGAAAGTGCGATCGACCGGCGCAAAGTTCGGGATCCCAGACGACAACCAGCACATTGTTCCATTCCATCGTGCCGGCCGGAGCGGGCGGGCAAAGCCCTCCCGAAAGGCCTGCTACCAGAATGTCGAACACCAATCCCAGGCCAAATCCCTTGTACGCCTGATCGCCGCCGAACGGCAGCAGGCATCCCGGCGGGTCGGCCAGCATCACGTTCGGGTCGGTCGTCGGGTTGCCCTGGGCGTCCTGAATCCAACCCAGGGGGACGCTTTGGTGCGACAACCGCGCGATTTTCAATTTCCCATTGGCGACGGCACTGGTCGATATATCGAGCGCCAGGGGACCCGCTCCGGTCGGAACGCCGATCGCGATCGGGTTCGTGCTCAAGCGCGGCTCGATGCCTCCGGGGGGGGCCACCGTGCGGATGGCGCCGTTGTCGTTGACGGCGATGAGGGCGGCTAAGCCGCGAGCGGCGGCGCGTTCGACCCATTCTCCCACGCGGCCGATGTGACCCGAACGGCGCAGGGTGCCGCAGGCGACGCCGAGCGTGCGCGCCTTATCGGCAACGCGCTCGACCAGTTTGGGGCACTGAACCTGTCCGAACCCCAGATGCCCGTCCGCCGCCACGAACGAGGCCGTTTCGTGCAGCACTTCGAACGGCGCCCCGGCCGCCAGCTCGCCATTTTTGAGCTGACCGAGATACCACCGCGCCAGGATCACGCCGTGCGAATCGTGTCCGCGCAAGTTCGATTCGACCAGGCTCGCGGCGACGGCCGCCGCTTCGTCGTGCGGAGCTCCACCCGCGACGAACATCCGGGCAACAAAACTGCGTAATGCATCAGCATCAAAATGCGGCATGGCGGCAGGTGACTTCGGCGCTGGATGAGACTTACACGCGAACGCGGCTTGGGATTAAGACTGCTGAACGCGCAGAAGTTCGACCGACGCGCGATGCGCAGCGCTCAGCGTGCGACGAATCAAGTCCAACGGCAACTGGATGCGATGCGTTTCAATGGATCGAAAAAAGGAACGCCCTCGCGGGCGTTCCTTCGTCGTTGGCACTTCAGGCAGCGTGGAAATTAATAGCGGCCTCGCCCGCCCCCTCCGCCGCCACGGTCGCTGCGGCCGCGTCCGCCGCCGCCTCCTCCGCCGTAACCACCCCGACCGCCACCGCCGCCGCCTCCGCCACCGCCACCGCGCTCTTCGCGCGGGCGGGCTTCGTTGACGGTGATGCAGCGGCCGTCATGCTCCTGGAGGTTGAGGCCGGTAATCGCGGCCTGCGCTTCGGCATCGCTCTGCATCTCGACGAAGCCGAAGCCTTTGCTGCGACCGGTGTACTTGTCGGCAATGACCTGCGCGCTTTTCACAGTGCCGTACTGCGAAAAAATCTTTTCGAGATCTGAGCTGGTCACGTTATAGCTCAAATTCCCCACGTACAAATTGGCTCCCATGTGTGACTACAACCTCCGTAACAAATCGACTGACCCGCGAGTGTCGCGTTGCGGGTCGCAAACCGAGAACAGGGCTTTCACGACAGCCCAACAGCCGGAACAGACGAAACGGGCAGGCAATGGCCGGTTCCTCAGGGAACCGGGTGCCGTGTGCTCGGTCGACGCACCAGTCGGCTACAGTATAATCCATTCCGGCCTCAGAGCGAAGCCCGAAGGGCGGTTTTCCCACAGGCGCGCACGTCTCGCTTCGCGTGGTCTCGGGCGTTGATCGATCAATCGCGGTCGAGAAGTCGCGCAGGCCCATAGCGGCGACCTCCAGCCGCCGGTTTGCGGTTTAGATCTTCGACGACTCACGGCAACTGGAAGCCACCGCTACCCGGCGGGTCACTTTTTGGCGCGTCTTTTCCAGATTTGCGCACCGCGGTCTTCTGGCGGTGCCTTGCGGCGTGGTAGAATATGGTTTGGCCAATCCCGGCGCGCCGGGATAGTGCAGTCGAGTCGGGAGAGGAAACGAGACGGTTCTGGTGGAGCTGGTCGGAGTTCCCCTGGTGACCGACGACGACTTCAACCACGAATCTCACGAATGAAACGAATAAGAGACAACGGATGACACGGATTTCAGTGATATTTCGGGCTGAGGTCGCCATGCAGATCGGTGAAATCCGTGTCATCCGTGGTTAAAGATTTTTTAGTTTCAGCCGACACGCACCGCGACATTTTCCTCCGCCACTCTCTGCAAGTTCCTGAGGAGGCGGAAGCCGCTGTGCCTGGGGGTCGCAATCCTTCCGCTGGGTGGCTAAAGGTTTTCAACCAATTCGTACGTCGGGGCGACTGTTGATCCGTCTTCCGGCTGAATGCGGGACTACGAGCGTGGGACTACGAACTGGCATGCCAAACGGTGAGCTTGTTTCCAGATTTGCAATCTTTTGTCGAAGGGGTGTCGCGCCGGAATTATGACGTTCTGTGGCAAGACTCATCAAATCCGGGCCGTTTTCTCACAGAACGTCATATTCAAATTATGACGTTCTGTGAGAAAACCCGGGACTTTCGAACGGCACCTGTGCAGAAACCGGCCGAAAACGACGTTTTTGAGGGGGTCAAAATTCACTATGGCGAGCAGGGAGTGTCAACCCCCTGTTTCTCTCATCTCCCCTGTTTCTCCCCGTCGCGCGAGACGCATGTGCGCAGGAAGTCCATTTTTCAGGAAAAACTTGGCAATCAATGGAGATGCGTCGTTCGAACCCAATGCAATAGAACGGGTTATGACGAACCACCAGTAAACATTCGTCCAACCCGTTGTGTGCTGGATTTTGATCTTGGCGAGTGACACCGGGGTGAAGTACAAGCCGCGTCATCATGGATGATGCGGTGCTGGAATTGAATGCGGATTGCGAGGTGGGAGACCAAACAGGT
>SIAF01000126.1 GCA_009691905.1 Planctomycetaceae bacterium
CCTACGAATCAAGCCACTTCGCTCACTCCCAACGCTAGAAACTCACAACCCTAGATCAGGAGGTCTGGGTCTGCGCAAGTTTTTATCGCGTCAATGGACACAATCCGACCTCCGGTGGCTCATGACGCCGCCAAGCGCATGTAAATGATCGGCCAAGCAGTACGGCCCGTCCGCATCGTCGCCTTTGTCGTCGACGACTACGTCAACAGCCCCCCAGCGGATGATGGCGGGGACACGGAAACCGCCTTCGAGCGCGGTCCCCTTGCCGCCGGCAAACGGCGTTTGACCGCCATCGGGCCATGTGAAGTTCTCGGTGCCGTTGTCGGTACTGAAGGCGATGATAGTGTCGTCTTCGAGGCCGTTGTCCTTCAGGTATTTCATGACCGAGCCGACGATGTCATCCAGTTGCGCCATGCCGGCTTCGTGGATGCTCCAGCCGTTTTCGGGCGTGCGCAGCTCTTGATACTTGTCCGAGAGATGCGTGACGACGTGCATGCGGGTCGGGTTGAGCCACAGGAAGAACGGCTTTTTATCCTGCCTGGCCTTGTCGACGAACTTGAGCGAGAGGTCGAGGATCTCGTCATCGACGGTTTCCATTCGCTTCGGATAGAGTGTGCCGGCGTCCTCGATCGTCTGCTTGCCAATTTTGCCCCAGCGTGGCTGGACCGTCGGGTCGTCCTTGTCACTGGCCCAAGCATGGACCATGTTCCGAGGCCCAATCGTCGACCGCAGCGCCTGCGGGTAGTTGCGATGGGACGGGTCCTCCATCGCATCCAGATGATAGAGATAGCCGAAGAATTCGTCGAAGCCATGCACCGTGGGCAAAAACTGGTTCAAGTCACCGAGGTGGTTCTTGCCGAACTGCCCGGTGGCATAGCCCATCGACTTGAGCGCCGTGGCGATCGTCGGGGCCTGGCTCGGCATACCGATCGGCGAACCGGCCTGGCCGACGGTCGTCATGCCCGTGCGGATGGGAAGTTGACCGGTGATGAAGTTTGCTCGTCCGGCGGTACAGCTTGCCTCGGCATAGTAGTCGGTGAATCGCATGCCCTGGGCGGCGAGTTTGTCGAGATTCGGTGTACGGCCCGCCATCATGCCCTGGTGGTAGGCGCCGATGTTGAACCAACCGACATCATCGCCCATGATGAAGATGATGTTGGGCTTGCGACCGGCGGCTGCCAGTTTTTTCTGGACCGCGGCTTTCGTCTCGGCCTGGGCCAACAGTAACTCGGTTTTGCTTCCGTGGGTGCAGCAAGGTGCAGCCGTCACGGGCGGCGCGTCAGAGTTTGCCGCTCTGTCGTCGGCGACTTGCGTAGCCACCGGGGCGGCTTCCGCCAGCCAGGTCAGCCGGATATTCCCGGAGGCCGCCACGTAACCCAGCAGCGCGCCGACTCCCAAGAACAGGAAGGCTTGTAGTCTTGAATTCCTGAACATCGAACTGCCCCCTGTATGATGAAATTTCCAAACCGGATCGTCAAAATCACCGCACAGCGACATGTGCGGCAGCGTGACTCGGCGCGTAGACGTAGGCGGTGTTCGGGACCCCAGTCGCCGCGACGGCCGCAGTCCCATACGCCGCGCCGGTGGCGCCGTAGCCGACGTGAGCCGCTTCGCCATGATAGGCCGCGCTGGAGCCGCCGTGGTATGCCTCACCGTGGGCACCGCCACTGGTCGCCCCAACATGGCTGACTCCATTCGAGCTGACGTGCGTTGCGCCGGCGTGGCACGCGCCGTAGGCATGGACCTCTGAGTGAGCCACCAACACGGTCACGACTGCGGTGACGGCTGACAGAACGATCTTCTTCAACATAGCAAACTCCTAAAAATGGAATTCGTGTGGGTTCATCCCGCTCGGCCGTACTGGCCTGATCCGAAACCGATCCCGAAGGGGTCGATCCTTGTCTTAAACCGGCTGACTTACGACCGGCCCGCGCTGACCCGCTTCAATTTGACGGGCGCGGGGTCGGGCATCGAGGTACCGTCGACTGTCAATTTGGTCGGTTGCCACGTGGCGTGGTCGGCATCGACTTTCGTCAAAACGTTGGTGACTGAAATCATCTGATCAGCGGCAGTCTTAGCCGTGGTCTTGATCGTCCAGGTCTTGCCCCCCTTGTTCCAGACCGCCTCGCCAAAGCCGACCCCGGCGTAGAAGGACCACGACCGGATCTGCTTGGCGACTGCGTCCCACGCGATCCATTGGGTGCCACCGGTGACCGGGATGCCGTTGAGCGTGGTGGCGAACGACGACACGATGAAGTTCTGGTTCTCGGCCCAGGCGTACGAGGCGGTGGCCGACTCGCCTTTCTCGGCCTCGCCCACTCAGTCTCCGATGACCCACTCAAGGTCGTCGAAGTGCTCGACATTGGAAGGCGGGCGTGCGATCGAGTCCCGGACGCTTTCGAAGTACCATGCGCCCTCCTTTTTCACGAGGACAGCCGAAAACTGGGCAACCGTTGGCGGTCTCCCGTCGGCCGGATTAACCTCGGTTATGCCGTCCTCAAGAGCCACCTCGGGCGACAGCAGGCGCGCCGACGTCACGGTGATTTGCAGTTTCGCTCCCTTCTGCTCGGCGAATACCTTTTCGTAGAGCTTTTGGATCGCCTCGCGCCCCTTGACGTGGTGCCCGACCTGGTCGACGTAATCGGCGCCCACGGTCCAGAAAGCGGCCACGGCTTTGGCATCGCCTTTGTTGAACGCCGCGATGAATTCCTGGGCCCGTTTCCCTTTTCCCGCGGCCTCGATCTCCTTGGCCTTCGGCTCATCCGAGTCGCCCGGCGTGTTCCCGATTGCGACCATTTCGCCGAGGCTCATGACGGCGGCCAAGCCCAATGCCACGACCCACAGATTGCGTAAACGCATGTTGCTCTCTCGTAAATGGGGTTTGTTTATAGGCATCGGGGTGATCAGGCAACCAATTGGCACAGTGGAGCCGTTCGTCCGCCGCGACTCTTGCCTCGCGGATTCGACGGACCCCCCACAAGCCGCTCGAGTGACCGACGCCGACCTTGCTTTCAATGACTCTCGCGGATCCGCACTGTAACGCGACGGTCGAACCGTACGGCAGCGGCAAAGAGATGACGCTCGCCATTCCACACCGAATCGGTCGGTAAGTCAAGCAGGTCTGGCAGGCACGACACGGAGCGGGTCCATAACCGACTTTGCGCTGCTGCCGCGATGCGGTTGCAAGACCGCCTCACGCAAATAGCATCCCACCTGCGACACCGAGATGCTCGTGACGATGCCGCGTTTCACGACTTCATCGCGAAGCTCGGCGTTCGTCCAATGCGTAATCGGCCGACCCGATTGTTCTGGGGGTTCGCACGCCACGGCCAGGATCCGAGTGACTTGCTCCGCCGTGAACTTTCCGGGACTGCCCGATCGCGGCGCATCCCGCAACGTGTCGCGAATCGCCTGCCGCAAGCGCCGCGGCTCGGTGCATTCGAACAGCGTCAGTTCGTTCCAGGCGTCCCGCCAGCGCCTCCGCCATTTCCCAACTTCCATCCGACCCAGCCCGACCTCTTGGGCGATTTCCTCGTTCGACCGTCCGTTCCAAGCCAACACGATCATGGCGGCACGCTGCACGACGAATCGAGGCTCGGTCTGAGATCGTTGGAATTCGCTCAACACGGCCAATTGTCGCTCGGACACCCAAACTTTCGCTGCCTTCCCTGGCATGATTCTGCTCCTTGGCTGACCCGCACACGCAGTTCAACACAAAAGAGCGTTTCATGATAGATTAATTGCCAATTGTGGCACTAGGGATAGCGTGTCGCGAGATACAATGCTGGTCCCAGCTCGCACGGCCGACTCCTCCCGGCGCGCCGGGACTGGCCGTGGCACCCGTCCTGGCCTCGAAGCGGGTCGTTGTTAAAAATCGACGGCGGCGCCTCACGGCCAGCGGGCCGCATCTTCTCCGTCCAGACGCAGCGTCAGACATTTCGCGCTGCCGCCGGCCTTGATGAATTCACCCAGGTCGGTTGCATGCGCTCGATAGCCGAGGTGCTCGAGCGCCACTGCCAGTTCGGGACAGCCGGTGTTGAGAACGACGTCGTTCTCGAGGACGACGGCATTGCAGGCAAACCGGGCGGCCTCAGCCCCAACGACAGGAATCAGCGTCGGAACCGACTCGACAAGCGCCCGTCGGCCGTAGTCGTCGAACGCCTCCGGGTAATAGATCGCCTGCGTCGGGCTGAGCGGGCAAAAACAGGTGTCGAGATGGTAGTAACGATCGTCGACGAGTTGCAGTGGAATCACGCGGCACCCGATCTCGCGGCCAAGCCATTGCAGCGCGCCGGCATCGCTGCGAATCATGTATCCGCCAAACAGCGTCTCGCCGCAGAACAGCGCGTCGCCGGCCCCTTCGAAATTCCAGCGTTCGGGGCAGGCGCGCGTCTCGAACGCCTGCGCGCGAAACCAGGCGTCGTCGAGCGGGGTCTCGCCCTGTCGTGCCGGGTGACGAAAGCCCGGCAGGAAGACGACGCTGCGCCACACGAGTCCCGCATTGGCGGTGAACACCAGATCGGGCAGACCATCGAACGGCGGCATGAGGCGGATGTCGGTCCCCAGCGACGCGAGCAGCCGATTAAGATCGTGCCATTGGGTGCGGGCCAGAGCGTCGTCGCTTTGGCGGCTGCGACTCATCCACGGATTGATTTCGTAATGGATCCCATAAAAGTCGGGAGGACACATCAGAATCGTCGGACGAGTGAATTGCGCCATAGCAGCCTGCTGAAAATAGGGGACAGGCACCTCACACTCATCGAATTCCTGCAGGTTCTCGCGGGCCGTTCGGAGCCAGTCTCCTTTTTTCAACAGGCTGATGAGGTTGGAATGGTCGATCGTGCGGCGCGAATCCCGGTCGAGGGACCTATTTCTTGCGTTTCTTTGGTCGAGGACGCCCCGATTCGGATTCGGTCGACGTCTTATCGGGTGTGCGGGGCTGGCTCGGTGCGGCCGGCGGCGGGGCCACGAGGTCGCCGAGCTGGATTTCGCTGGTCGAAAGGCCCGAACCGCCGCGGACTTCTTTCAGCTCGGCGTTCACTTCGCGAAATCGCTGAATCATGGGCAGCACCTGGGGGTAGCGTTTGGCGGGGTCTCCCGAGAGTCCTTTCATGATCGTCATCGCGATTTGATCGTCGATTCCGGGTACGAGATCGCGAATATCGACGGGGGGCATGTTGATGTGCTGGACCACCATTTCGAGCGTTTCGGCACCGGCCCAGGGATAGCGCTTGGTGTACATTTCGTAGCACGTGACCGCGAATGAAAAGACGTCGATCCGCTGATCGGTGCGCTGGCGCTTGATCAGCTCGGGCGCCATGTAGTTGGCGGTGCCCGTGCGATTGCCGGGTGCTTGAAAGGGGGGCGTATTGGGAACAACCAGACCGAAGTCGATCAGCTTGACCTGGTTATCGCCGGAGAGCATCACGTTTCGCGGGCAGATATCGCGGTGGATCCAGCCCTGCTCGTGAAAGTACCGAACCGCCTCGCCCAGTTGAATCATGAACCGCAGCCGTTTGCTGCGCATCAGTTCGTTCTGCACGTCGACGAGGTAGCTCAGGCTGAGCCCTTCGATGAATTCCATCACCAGAAACATCTCGCCCTCGAGCGTCGTGCCCCACTCGCTGGTCTCGACGATGTGCGGGTGCTTCAGCGTCACTGCGATTTCGCCCTCGGACGGCTTGTTCAACTCGGGGGAAAACCGGGCCTCGAAGCGCTGCGTCTTTTCTTTGTCCAGAATTTTCAGCGCGACGATTCTTCCCGAGCGTGTGTCGCGTGCACGAAAGACCCGCGACATGCTGCCCTGCCCGACACGACCGATCAGCTCAAAGCGCTTCGTCACATCGGTTCGCGGAAGTTTGCGTTTCCGCTGGAACAGCTTCTTGAAAAATTTCATACCTTATTTCAGGCAATAGTCGATGACGCGGGCGATTTCGGTCCGCAAGTCGGGACGCGAAACGATTCGGTCGACGAATCCATGCGCCAGAAGAAACTCGCTGGTCTGAAAATCGGCGGGCAGCTCCTGCTTGACGGTGGCTTGCACGACGCGCGGGCCGGCGAAACCGACCAGCGCCTTGGGTTCGGCAAAAACCACGTCTCCCAGTGACGCAAAACTGGCCGCGACCCCGCCCATCGTCGGGTTCGTCAGCACCGAAATGAACAATCCGCAGGCGTCGTCGAAGCGCGCCAATGCCGCGCAGACTTTGCCCATTTGCATCAGCGACAAAATTCCCTCGTGCATGCGGGCACCACCCCCCGACGCGCTGACGATCACCAGCGGCAGGCTCAGCCGAGTGGCTTCTTCGATGGCCCGCGTCAGTTTTTCGCCGACGACCGAACCCATACTGCCCATGATGAACGCCGAATCGGTGACGCCGCACACCAACGCTCGCCCGCGCAGGTATCCCCGGCCGACGATGCACGCCTCGCGCAGGCCGGTCTTGGCCTGCTCGTCTTTGAGCCGTTCGCGGTACGGGCGCTTGTCCGAGAACTGCAACGGGTCGAGCGGTGAAAGATCGGCGTACCACTCTTCGAAGCTGTCGGCGTCGAGCAACTGCCCGATGCGCGTGCGGGCGCTGACATAAAAATGGTGGTTGCAACCGGGCTCGGGACAGACCCCCAGGCGTTCGACAACCGTTCGGGCGAAGACGGTCGCCCCGCACCCGTCGCATCGCTGCCACAGCCCTTCCGGCACACCGCGTTTTCGCCGCGGCGCCGCGGTCGGAATCTCAGGCTCAGTTTTGCGAGCGGAACTCATCGAACGAGACTCCCGTGGCGGCGTGCCGACGACTAGTGCGCGCGGGTCGCCGCCAGTTCGGGCGAGACGACAAATTCGCCCGACAACGATTTGTATGGGTTTTCGCGGAGCACCTCCCAGGTGCCGCATCCGCCGTTACAGGCCCGCGTGGCGTTTTCCAGCGGTTGACCGCGAACGATGGCGGCAATGATCGAGGCCAGCGGTTCGGCGGCGACCAGCGCCAGATTGCCTTTTTTTTTCAGCGGCTTTTCGAGGGCCTTGCGGACGCGCTCGATCGCCTCGGCGAACGTTTCTCCCTCGGGCGGGCAAATCGCTTCGGGCGATTCCTGCCACTGTTTGAAAACTTTCGGGTGCTTGCGACGAATCTCTTCGACCTGCAGTCCCTGCCACAATCCGAGGTTGACGTTGTGCAAGTCTTCAATTTCCTTGACCGGCACGCCGCGCGCGGCCCCCAGGTAGGCGGCCGTGGTCTGCGCCGGCTCACAAGTCGCGGTGTAGATCAAATCGATCGCGACCAGGCCGAGGCTGCCCAGCAGAGCGGCAACCTGCTCTTCCCCCTTCGAACTCAAAGGTAAATCGAGCATCCCCTGCAGTCGCTGCTGTTCGTCGAAGGACGTGGACCCTGGACGAATCAGAAGTATCTGAGACATGAATCGTGGTTTCACTCCGAAATCATTGGCGCGAGTCCGGTCGCACCAGCCGCCGCCGATCGCAATCCGGAGATTGCCTCGCGGTAATCTGTTGTGTCAAAAATCTCGCTGCCGACGACGAACATGTTCGCTCCGGCCGACGCCGCCCGGGTGATTGTTTCCGGCCCGATGCCGCCGTCGATCGACAGCAAACCCTGCGGTCCCATCCACTCTCGCAGTCGCCTCACTTTCTCGAGGACCGCCGGTTGGAAAGTCTGTCCGCCAAAACCCGGCTCGACGCTCATCACCAGCACCAGGTCGCACTCGCCCAAAGCCGGTTCGATCGCCTCCACCGGGGTATTGGGGTTGAGGGCCAGGCCCGCCGCCGCGCCCGATTGCCGAATTTCCCGCAGCAGCGGGATCGGGTCGGCAACCGCTTCGCAGTGAAACGTGATCAGGTCACAGCCCGCGTCGAGAAACGTCGAAAGATAGCGCTGCGGCTCCGAAATCATCAAGTGCGCTTCAAACGGCAGGCTGGTCATTTCCCGAAGGGATTCGATGACCATCGCCCCGTAGGACAGGTTGGGAACGAAATGGCCGTCCATCACGTCCCAATGCAGCAGCCGCGCATCGGCCGATTCCAGCAGCAGCAGCTCGCGGGCCAGACCGGCGAAATCACACCGCAGCATCGATGGCGCGATGACCGGTGAGGCATCCAGCAGCCTGCGAACAACAGACGGCCCCGTCATCGACGATCTTCGCGCCTCACAGGTCATGCCACGAGAGCTGCCCGGTTACCCGAACCGCCCGGAATTGAAAGAATCGTTTTGCGATGTTCCGGTTGGTTCACCGCCGACACATCGCCTCGATTCGTGTTTTCACGAATCGTTAATAATTGTGGCGGTTTTCGCGAAAGGCGTCCAGCCAAAAGTCTCACCGGATATTCAACGCGAGTCGATGAATCAACTCAACACGATACCCATAAATGACTTACAAACGAAAAGTATGATCAGAGTTTGGCGATCAAGGCAATCAAATCGGCAGTTCGGCTCGAATATCCGTATTCATTGTCGTACCAGCCCAGAACCTTAACCATGTTGTCCCCGATGACGGTCGTCCACGGAGCGTCGAACACGCAACTGTGGGCGTTGCCGATCACGTCGCTCGAGACGATCGGGTCGGTGTTGTACTGCAAAATTCCCTTCAGCGGCCCTTCGGAAGCCCCCTTCATCGCGGCATTGATGTCCTCTTTCGTCACGGTTTTCCCGACGATCGCGACGAGATCGGTGATGCTTCCGGCCGGAACAGGCACCCGCAGACTGATGCCCGTCAACTTGCCGCTCAACGCCGGCAGAACCCAACCCACGGCTTTCGCTGCCCCCGTCGACGTCGGGATGATATTCAGCGCGGCGGCACGCGAGCGATGCATATCCTTGTGCAACTGATCGGAAACCTTTTGATCGTTGGTGTAGGCATGCACCGTCGTCATAAACCCCTTTTCGAGGCCGCCGAAATTCTCGTGCAAAACCTTGACCATCGGGGCCAGGCAATTGGTAGTGCAACTGGCGTTCGAAATGCACTTCATGGCTGACGTGAGCTGGTTGTCGTTGACTCCCAAAACACAGGTCAAGTCGGGGCGATCATCGGGGTTATCGTCGGCCGGAGCCGACAGCACGACCTTGCGAGCGCCCGCCGTCAAATGGCTGTCGTAACCCGGCTTGCCGTCCTTTTCACGCGCTGTGAAAAAACCGGTCGACTCAACCGCCACATCGACCGCTTCGGCCTTCCAGGGCAGGTTGCGGGGATCCTTTTCGGCAGTAATCCGAATCTTTTTGCCGTTGACGATCAGTGCGTCACTCGTGGATTCCACCGTTCCCCCAAACCCGCGATGCACGGTATCGTATTTGAGCAGCATCGCCAGTGCCTGGGGACTCCCCAGATCGTTGATGCCGACGATCTCGAATTCCGAGGGTCGCGCCGCCATCACCCGAAACACGACGCGTCCAATGCGACCGAACCCGTTGATGCCGACTCTGACAGCTCCCACGTTCCAAACTCCTATAGGATGGATTGCGCGTCGTGCCGACGGGCGCTGCCGACAGAATCCGCAGATTGCCTGGAACTCGTTTCGAAGTCGCGAATTATAGTGATCGCTTTCGAGAGGAACAAGTTGGGGGCCTGCCCGCGCCTTCACGGGAAGTCGGCACGTTTTCGCGTTCAGGGGGTAGCGAAGCCACCTGACGCATGCGATACTTCTGATGCGACTTTGTCTCGAGTGAGTGCCGCTGAACGGGAGAAGGCATGCGTTTCACGGGTTGCTGCACCATGCGGATTCGTCCGCTGGCGATCGGCTGTTTCGTCGGCTTGAGCGTGATCGCGACATTGGTCCCGCGCCGCACGGAAGCGCAAGACCTGACGGCCGCTGACGCCGCTCGGGTTCAAGCGACGACCATGCTCAACTTCGAAGACGATATCGTCCCGATCCTGCAGGTTCGTTGCCTGAAGTGTCACGGCGACGAGGTTCGCAAGGGGGGGCTTGACCTGAGGCGCAAATTCACGATCGCGCAGGGAGGCGACGGCGGGCCGGCACTCGTCCCGGGGAAGCCCGACGAGAGCTTGATCCTCGACATGATCGAGAAGAACGAGATGCCCCCCAAAGACGAAGAGCCGCTCGATGCAAAACAAATCGACCTGCTCAAGCGCTGGGTCGCCGGCGGCGCGCCGACGAAAACGGCCGCCGAGCTTCCGCTCGAAGTTGCGGAAACCGAACCCGGCATTTCTGCCGAAGATCGCGATTTCTGGTCCTTTCGGCCCCCGATGCGGCCCCCCGTCCCTGACGTGCGGGGCAGCGATCGCCTTCGCACTCCGATTGACGCCTTCATTCTGGCGCGATTAGAGAGTCAGGGTTTGTCGCTCAATCCCGACGCTTCCCGATCGACGATATTACGACGCCTGTGCTTCGATCTGCACGGTTTGCCCCCGACCTCCGAACAAATCGACGCGTGGAATGCCGACGACCGCGACGGGGCCTGCGAGCGGCTCGTCGATCGGTTGCTCGAAGCGCCGCAATACGGCGAGCGCTGGGCCAGGCACTGGCTCGACGTCGCCGGCTATACCGATTCTGACGGGGGACTCGATGCCGATCGCGAGCGGCCCGAGGCGTGGCGCTATCGCGACTATGTGATTCGGGCAGTCAACGACGACAAACCGTACGATCAGTTCGTGCGCGAGCAAATCGCCGGCGACGAACTCAGCGACTGGCGTCGCGCGGCGGAATTGACCCCGGCCATGGCCGACGAGTTGATCGCGACCGGGTTCCTGCGGACCGCCGCCGACCCGACCTACCCCGGCTACAAGGAAAAACCCGAAATCTACAAGGTGCTGGCCGACACGATGCAAATCGTCGGCTCAACCTTTCTGGGAGTGACGATTCAGTGTGCCCGCTGTCACGAACACAAACTCGAACCGATTTCGCAGCGGGACTATTATCAACTGAGCGCCGTGTTCGCTCCCGCTCTCGATCCCAACCGCTGGCTGGCCTCGATCGAACGCGGCATTCCCCTGGCGACCGAGGCGCGACAAGCGCAGGTCGCTTCACAAAACGAAGCGGTGACGCGCCGCGTGGGCGAGCTGAACCAGCACCTGGCCGACCTGCGCAGTCAGTTGCGTCGCGAAATCGTCGACGAACGACTGGTCGGAGTGTGGCACGATATCAATGAGGAATTCCGCAGTCCCACCCTGCCCGCCGGATGGACGGTGCGGCTCGAGGGTCAGGCGGCCGGATGGAAATATGAAGGCGATGGCGAGCGGCTGCAAGTTCGCGACATCACCGGCAAAAAGGACCCCGGCTACGCCATTGTCCGCTTGACCCGACCGGTCGCTCTCGCCGGCGAATTCACCGCCGAGTGCCGATTCAGTTGGACTTCCAACGACACCGCGCCCGAGAACAACACGGCCATGCAGGTTTTGCTGATCAACTTGCGCGACGCGCAGGGACAGGTCGTCGCCACGCGCGGCTACGTCGACGAGAACAACAACCGCCGCGGCTCGCCGATCGGCGGCGTCGGAGTCGGGACCGACGTCATCGCGCACAACCTCAGCCAGTTTCAACAGGCCGCCCCCCCGAACGAAGTCGCGCATGCACTGTCTGCGTCGGGTGAAGCCACGATTACCATTCAGCGCGATGCGCAGGGGCAAATCACAACGACGCATGACGACGGCGTGATCAAAACCGGTCTCTCGGGACAATCCACAGCGACCGTTGCCGAGGTCGAGATTGAGTTGCGGCGTTTCATTCTGCCAGGCGTACCGTTTGAGGGACTGGCTCTTGACCGCCTGACGGTCATCGGCGGGCCGACGAGCCTTGTCGACGACTCCACACGAGGGCAGATTCGCGACGCGCTGCTGGTGGACGAGACAAAACGTAATGACGAACAGAAGACGCTGCTCGCCGCTCGGGGACCCCGGCTGCAAGTCACCGAGGCCGATGTCATGCAGTACGCCGAAACACGCCGTCCCGAAGTGAAGGCCGAGACCGAGCGAATTCTGGCTGCCGTGAAGTCCGAGCAGGCCCTGGCGACGAGCCTGCTGCAAATCCGCGGCATCCTCGACCTCGACGATAAGCCGACCGAAACTCGGCTGCTGCGCCGCGGCGATTTCACCAACCAAGGCAAGGTGGTCGACGCAGGCGTCCCCGCCGTCCTGACCAGCGCCGAATTCAAATTCCAGCCGCAACCGGGCTACAAAAACACCGGCCGCCGCCGGGCCTTCGCCCAGTGGCTGACCGACCCGGCGAACCCGACCACCGCGCGGCTGCAGGTGAACCGCATCTGGGCCGGACACTTCGGCCGCGGACTGGTCGAAACCCTCGACGATTTCGGCCACACCGGCAAGCGTCCCTCGCATCCCGAATTGCTCGACTGGCTGGCGACCGAGTTCGTCGCCCGAGGCTGGAGCCAGAAGCAACTGCACCGCCTGATCGTGACCTCGTCGGTCTATCGCCAATCGTCGGCGTTCGACCCGTCGAAGGCCGCCGTTGATTCTGAAAACACGTCGCTCTGGGCCTACCCGCCCCAGCGACACCAGGGTGAGACGCTTCGCGATTCGGTCCTTGCCATTGCCGGCAAACTCAATCCGCAACTGTTCGGCGCGCCAACCCCGGTCGCCCGTCAGCCAGACGGGTCGGTCGTCACTGCCGACGACCCCGGCGGAAACCGCCGCAGCATTTATTTGCAGGTCCGCCGCAGCCAGCCCATGACCCTGATGGAAGCCTTCGACACGCCGAAAATGGAGATCAACTGCACTCGCCGCAGCGAAGCGATCGTGGCCACGCAAGCGCTGACCCTGCTGAACAGCCCGTTCATGGAATCCAGCGCCCGGGCCACCGCCGAGCGCATTGTGGCCGCCGGCCCCGATCGCCAGGCCCGCATCGCGTTTGCGTGGAAGCTGCTGTACGCCCGCAGCCCCGCCGAATCCGAACGAACCTCGCTCACGCAATTCATCGAGCAGTTCGTGGCGCTGCAATTGGCCGACAAACTGACCACCGCGACAGCCTACGAGCGCGTCTCCGCCGAGATCGCCGCCTGGCCGCATCTGGCGCTGATCCTGCTGAACACGAATGAGTTCCTGTATGTGGATTGATCTATGCCCTGCTGCAACCTGGACCCCCTGAATCTGCCCGATCTTCTCGGCCGCCGCGAACTGTTCCAGCGCGTCGGCACCGGGTTGACCGGCATCGCGCTGGCCTCGCTGCTCGCGAACGAGCCGCTCGACGGCGGGACATCAACCGGCACGACGGCCCAGCCTGGGCAAGAGCCGCATTTCCCGCCCCGCGCCAAAGCGGTGATTCAGCTCTTTCAGCATGGCGGCCCCAGCCATATGGACCTGTTCGATCCCAAGCCCGAGCTGACCAAACGCGACGGCCAGCCGATGCCCAAATACTTCACCGACCTCGTGGCGATCTCGTCGCACGGCGGGCTGTTGGGCGTCCCCTTCAAGTTCGCTCCGGCGGGGCAATGCGGCGTCGAATACTCCGACATCATTCCCCACGTCGCGGCCTGTGCCGACGACATCGCCGTCGTTCGCTCGATGTACACCGAGCACAACAATCACGAACAGGCGCTGTGGATGATGCACGGCGGCCTGACCGTCACCGGCCGACCGACGCTGGGCTCGTGGGTCAACTACGGCCTCGGTGCCGAGACACAAGACTTGCCGGCCTTCGTCGTCCTGCGGCACGACAGCCAGATGCCGGTCGACGGACCCCGCAACTGGTCATCGGGCTGGCTGCCGCCGCGCTATGCCGGCGTTCACTTGCGGACATCAGGCCCGCCGGTGTTGTATCTGCAACCTGGCGCCGCAGTCGCCCCCGGCGTCGAAAAGCTGCGGACCGATCTGCTCACGTCGCTCAACAACGGGCATCGGGCCACACATCAAATCATCGACCCGCAGCTCGAAGCCCGTATCGCCAGCTACGAACTGGCGGCACGGATGCAGGTTTCGGCAACCGAAGCCCTCGACCTGGCCCAGGAAACCCAGGAGACGCAGTCGATGTACGGACTCGACAACGCGACGACCGCCCCATACGGCCGGCGCTGCCTGATGGCGCGCCGCCTCGTCGAGCGCGGCGTGCGCTTCGTGCAGATCATGGTCGAAGGCCAGCGCTGGGACACGCACGCCGACAACGCCAACGCCACCAAAAAGATCTGTGACGAGACTGATAAACCGGTCGCCGGGCTGTTGCACGACCTCAAACGCCGGGGCCTGTTGAACGAGACGTTGATCGTCTGGGGGGGCGAATTCGGCCGAACGCCCGTGAGCCAGGGAGGCAACGGCCGCGACCACCACAAACAGGGGTTCAGCCTGTGGATGGCCGGCGGCGGAATCAAAGGGGGCCAGGCCTACGGCGCCACCGACGAACTCGGCTACCACGCGGTTGAGAACCGGACGAAAGTCTCCGACCTGCACGCCACGATTTTGCACCTGTTGGGCCTCGACCACAAACGAGTCAACTACCACCTGCGCGGCCGGGACGAACGGTTGACCGACGTCTATGATGCGAAGGTGTTGACGCCACTGATCGCGTGAGTCGAAGAGTCACGAAGTCGAAGAGTCGCGAAGTCATACCGACTCTTCGACGTCGTGACTCTGCGACTCTCAATCGCGTGTCGCGAGCGACTCGGCGAACAACCGCCATTCGTCGCGTTCGTTCGCCCTCCGGTTAAAGAGCATGCAATGAAAGCGTGATGACCGCGCCACGCGACCCCCCCTGCCCCCCCTTCGTAAGGGGGGGGGAGAAGGCGACCGCTTCGCGGTCGGGTTGTTGACGACGGCCGGCGTGCTTTCATTGGCGGCGACCGTGGTGCTCCCGGAAGAGGCGTCGCCACCAGCGCACGCGAAACGCCGGCGGCAGTTGCGCAACGTCGGGGGAATGGTCGCGCAACGGCGAGAGGATGCTCGCGTAACACCGGCAGCCGCCGGCGCAGCAACCGCGAAGCGGTCGTCTACTTCTCCCCCCCTTAGGAAGGGGGGGCAGGGGGGGTCGCGTCCAATTTCAAATGACGCCTCCCTACGCGCGCAATTCGAGTGAACCTCCCGCCCCCCTTGAGCGTTGCCTCTCGAAGCAACCTCAGGGGCACGACTCATGGCCAATCTCCGCCTGCGTTCCGCAAAGCAGTTCGAGATCGATACCAGGGGTCGCCCTCTCTCCCCCCTTACGAAGGGGGCGCAGGGGGGGGCGTCCGACGGCGTCGACACCGCCGCGCGCTGGCTGTTCGGCATCCTCCCCGAATTGGCCCTCGCCGGCTACGCGCTGCACGCGATCGTCACGCGGCACACAGTCCTCATCGGCCGCGGCGGCCGCTTGCACCTGCACGGACCCGAAGCTGTCTCGCTCGGAATCGCCCTTCTCGCCCTGGCCGCCTTCGGTCATTTTCGTTACTTCTGGGAAGAGCACCCCAAACTGTCGGCCTACGCCGAAGCGGGCAATCTCATTTCCCTGCTCGCAATGGCGGGCGGAATCGTGTTCACGGTGATCAAGGTGCTGGTTTGGAATTGAACGCGGACAAGAAACAAGCGATGGGCATCAACGCCAGCCGCAAGTTTCCGGAAGTAGGCCAACCCCGCCCCTAGCCCGAAGAAATGACAATGTCCCACGAAATGAAATGAAAGCCTACGTCACGAAGCGCTTGAGCGACTACAGCCTTGGGAATTTGCTGTCGGAGACGTGGCGAAGGTGGCGTGCGGGTTTGCCAGCGATTTGGAACCCATCGGAACTGCGCGACCAGGCTCGCTATCGCTCGGGCTGCGCCATCACTCCGGCAGCAAACGTCCGCGGCATCTCAGCAACTAACGCTGAATAACCTTGAGGTCGTTCCATGACTGGTTCAAGGCAATCAATTCGATTAATCCCGCGTTCGGGTTCTGCCCCAAGGCGTGAATGCGATCCGAGCAAATGGTGTAATACCCATCAAGGATTTCCTTCACATCCAAGCCTCTCGCAAGTTCGTGTGGAACGAATGCATGGATTTCGGAATAGAGAATCCAGAATGACTGGCTTCCATGTTGCGGCGTCATCAAATCAGGTTCCTCTTCCGAATTCGTGGGTCGTTTTCGGGTTCTTTCGCAGCGTCTTTCGGAAGGTTGCGACGTCGGAGCTCAGCTCAGGCTCGACAGAAGGGGGCCGCCCCCTCCACCTTCGCCTTCGCATCGCCCCAGCATTTGCGA
>SIAF01000127.1 GCA_009691905.1 Planctomycetaceae bacterium
TCCCACAACGAAGGCAGCACAAGGCCGCTGGCGGCCCGCAGGACGCGCGGAACGTCCGGCCTCCAACCTGCGAAGTGGATGCGTCCCGACAGCCCCAATTGACTGGCCTGAAACGTCAGGCGGCCCCGTTCCGGCCCGTCACCGACCAACACGAAGTGCAGGTCCGGATGACGTTTTTTCAGAGAAGCGGCTGCAGAAATCAAATACTGCAGTCCCTTCTGACGGTCCAGTCGCCCCACGGCCACCAGGGTCCGCGATCCGGCGGGGACGCCGAGGGTTGAAAGATCCAATGGTGCGGCCGTCGCGAACGAAGCGAAATCCACCCCATTGGGGATTACGGTCAGCTTGTCCCGCCGCAGCCCGGCGACTTCGGCTGAAAACTCCATGACCGCCTGGCTGACGCAGACATTGGTCACCACCAGGCGGTTCGTCAGCCGATCGAGCCAAAGCGGCCAACGGGCACGCTTTTCAGCAACGCGGATGCCCGAGACACACCACGGCACGCGTGCCCAGCAGGCCGCCAGTCGCCCCGCCAGGTTTGCATGAAACAAGAATGTCTGGACGATCGTCGGATCGAACCGGCGGAATTCGTGCCTCAGCCGGGAAACAATGCCCACATCGATGGCGCTCCGCCCCCCCAGGCAGGTCGCCGAGATCCCCGCGTTTTTCAGGACCGCAACCAGGTCTCCGGGTCGTGAGAGGCAAAAGACGACCGGCTCCCACCGACCTCGATCGAGCCGCGTCGCCAGTTGCACCAAGGCGCGCTCGGCCCCGCCGGGGTCGAGATCGGTGATGCAGAAGGCGATGCGGGTCGGTCTGGCGGCGTTTGCCACGCTGTTCCCCTGGGATCGACCGGGCTTATACTGACTGCTTCGGATCGCGTAAAGTCGCATTTTTCACTACGCCGAAATCGCGAACCTGTGTCAGACAAAGTTTCCTTTTACGATTACGACCTGCCGAGCGAGTTGATCGCCACGCATCCCCCGCCGAATCGGGACGACGCGCGACTGATGGTGGTTGACCGCGCTGCCGGCACCGTCAGGCACCGTATGATCCGCGAGCTGCCCGCCCTGCTCCGCTCGGGCGATTGCCTTGTGCTCAACGACACAAAAGTGCTTCCGGCCCGCCTCCTGGGGCATCGCTTGAGGACCGGCGGGAGGTGGGAGGGGTTGTTCCTGGAAACGACCCCCGCCGGTCACTGGAAGCTGCTGGGGCAGACCCGAGGCAAGCTGCAACCGCGCGAACAAATCGTCATCGCACCGGCCCACGATCGGCAATCGACCGACGAACTGCGGCTGGAACTCGTCGAGCGGGACGACGGCGGGATCTGGACGGCGCGGGTGCTTGCCGACATCGACCCGCTTGAGGCGCTCGATCACTTCGGCACCATCCCTTTGCCCCCCTACATGCACCGCGAGCTCGCCGAAGCCGACGACTTCAATCGCTATCAGACCGCCTTCGCCCGCAATCCCGGATCGGTCGCAGCGCCGACGGCCGGGCTGCATTTCACTCCCGAGCTTCTGGCGGCGTGCCAGGCCCGCGCGGTCGACCATGCGTTTGTCACGCTGCACGTCGGCATCGGAACATTTCGCCCGATCACAGCGGAACGACTGGCAGACCACCAGATGCACTCGGAATGGTGCGATGTCAGTGCCGCGACTGTCCAGCGACTCCATTCAGTTCGCCGGGATCAGGGCCGCGTGATCGCCGTCGGAACGACATCAACCCGGACGCTCGAGAGTCACGCGAAATTCGGGGCCGGGACGAGTTGGCGCGGCACAACCGACTTGTTCATTCGTCCGCCGTATGAATTTCAAGCCATTGACGGATTGTTGACGAACTATCATCTTCCGCGTTCGACGTTACTGGTTCTGGTCTCGACTTTTGCCGGGTGCGAACTGATCCAGGCGGCGTACGCCGAGGCAATTCGCGAACGGTATCGTTTTTATAGTTATGGCGACGCGATGTTGATTGTTTGATCGGTAAGTTGCCGAGAGAGAACGCGACCCGTCGTTCGATCCGCAGATTTCGCAGATTTCGCAGATTGACGCAGATTGAATTGAGGACTCTCAAATCTGCGTTCGTCTGCGTAATCTGCGGATAAACGGCCACCCAGATGTTATCATGTCATTCAACCGGCGGATTGATGCTTCCGGTTTCATCCCATGACATCCGTGTGTTTGATGGTTGCGTTTCATATCACCGGCGAAGCGTTGTGGCAGCGCATGGAGCCGGCCGTGGAGAGAGTCCAACAACGCCTGGAACGAACTGCGGCAACTCTGCAGCAAGCCGGCATTCCCTATGCCGTAATTGGTGAATTTGCGGTGCGCGCCTGGGTGTCCCAGGCCGACGAGGCCGCTGTGCGGACCACGCGCGATGTCGATATCCTGCTGCGCCGTTCCGATTGGCCGGCGGCCGTTTCGGCCATGGCCCGGGCGGGGTTCACCTATCGTCACGTCAGAGGAATTGACCTGTTTCTCGACGGCCCGGGCGCCAAAGCCCGCGATGCCGTGCATGTTTCGTTCGCCGGCGAAAAAGTCCGGCCCGACGACCCGATGGCGGCGCCGGACGTCACCGAGGCTCAGAGTGTCCAGCAGTATCGCGTGCTGCGTCTCGACTCGCTGGTACGCATGAAACTCACGTCGTTTCGCGTCAAAGATCGGATGCATCTGCTCGATCTGATCGACGTCGAACTGATCGATCGATCGTGGTGTGCGCGTCTCCCGCCCGAACTGGCGGCGCGGCTGAACGAACTGCTCGATAACCCCGATGGTTGAATCAGGCCCGAAAATCGGCAAAAGTCGAGGTGACAGCGTGTCCCGTCTTTGTCTGACGTTGTCGCGGTTGTGCCTGACGGCCTGGGTGGGAATCGGCGTGTTTTTCGTTATGGCCTTGCTTCGCCTGAGAAACCCCGACCTGTTTAGCGCCACAGCGCTGCTCAATCACCCGCGCGTGCTGTTCCCGCTGTTCTATCAATTCGAATTCGGGTTGCTCGGTTTGGCGCTGGTGGTCGGTGCGATCGCCCGGTTGCAGGGAGCCGGACGGCGCACATTCCAAATCGGCCTGTGGCTGGCCGCCGCCGCACTTATGCTGGCAACGGTCGATTACCTGTGGGTCTATCGGCCTCTGTCGGAAATGATCGAGCGGCCGGTTCTGCCGCCGGAGTTCACCCAGCTTCATCACCGATCGCGATGGATCAACACGGCCGGCCTGCTGATCGCAACCGCCGCCGCCTGCCTGGCGCTATGGCCTGAGCCGCCACGCAATCCGTAGTGTGGACATTTGGGTCGGCGCATCAATCACGGTCGCATCGTCGCCTTTCGCTCCGCGAAAGGACGCATTCTTTCGCGGAGCGAAAGACGACAATTATTGATGTGCCGTTTTTTAGTCCACACTACCGCGAGCCTTCCCAGTTCGACTTCATGAACTCAAGCGCGTGCCGGGCGAGATGCTCTTCCGTCGGAAACATCCTGCGCCAGATCTTGGTCGCGGCAGCGAGCGCCGGCAGCGCCAGACCGAACGCTTCGACCACCATCCACCCGTCGTATTTGACCTCTTTGAGAGTTTTGAACGTCGTCGCGAAATCGACGTGTCCTTCTCCGGGAGTCGAGCGATCGTTTTCTGAAATGTGGACGTGAACCGTTACCGGGGCGCACGTTTTGATCGCCTCGGCGATACTCTTTTCTTCGATATTCGCGTGGAATGTGTCATACATCATCCGGATGTTCGGGTGGTTGATCTCCTTCACGAATCGAGCGGTATCGGCAGCCGAGTTCAAAAAGTAACACTCGAACCGATTGAGGTACTCGACGACGAGGGTCACGCCCGCCTGCTGCGCATGCCCGGCGACCTGCGTCAACGTGTCTTTGCACCACTTCCATTCGTCGGCCGTCGGTCCCTGCCCGCTGAACTGCCCGAGCGCAGAATGCAGCGGTCCGCAGATTTTTTCGACGCCCGCTGCCTGGCAGATGTCGACCACCTGCTTCAACCGATCGACGGCCGCCTGCCGCACGGCCGGCGAATCGGAAATCGGATTGGCCTCGGGAGTCGAGACGGTGACGGCGGTCCGTTCGAGGCCGATCGCATCGAGCTGTTTTCCCAGGCTTTTGAATTTGGGCAAGTCGAGTTCGAAAATCGGCAACTCGACGCCGTCATACCCCCAGGCTTTGATCTGTTCGAGCAACGGGGCGTGCGAATCGTTGACGTCGGTGGTCCACAGCAGCATGTTGAGGCCGTACTTCATCGGGTCTTTCCTTCAGGCTATTCGGGGCCGGATTTGGGGAAATCTTGCGTCACCGGGCAACAAGTCGGCGGCGCTGCGTTCGACGATCGTCCAGGCCGCCCGCAGTACGCTCTCGATGCCTTCGGGCCGCGCACACAGTGTGACGCGCCGCAGCACTTGATTCAACCGAAAGCGGAGCCGCGCCGGGTCACGGTCGATGTAACGTTTACAAGCCGGATGAAAAATTGTCAAAAGCCCGGTTGACCGTCGGCCGAGAATTTAGAGAATGCCGCCCGCGTTCAACGATCACTTCTGCTTCGGCAGTTCACCAGATACCTGCGTCTCGCCTCGATTCCCCGCGTACACGGTCACGTCAGCCGCTCAGAACGGATTCTGACGGCAGTCCCCTCCAGCACGTGACTGGGGAATCGAAACGCGCGCTGTGATGGGACAAGGATGCTCCCGTCACAGCGCATCGTACACACGTCTTGCGTCACGAATCGAAGGCCCTCTCTCGCCCTCTCTCATGCTCCCTGCGGTTTTGCACGTCCCGGTGCCGGTCAACCTTCGCCGCCTGTTTCCCCAGGCGAGCTTCGTGGGTTGCTGTGATCTGCGCGTGACCAACGCCACAGAGCACAGTCGCGAATGCACACCGGGGGCGCTGTTCGCCGTGATTCGCGGCACCAAGGCCGACGGACACCATTATGTCTGCGAGGCGCTCGAGCGCGGCGCCAAGGCGCTGCTGGTCGATCATCCCCTGGCCGATGCGGCGGTTCCGCAGTGCATCGTCTCCGATGTTCGTCGGGCCTACGCCGAATTATGTCAGTCGCTGATGGCGCAACCGGCCAACCATCTGACGCTGGCGGGTGTCACCGGCACCAACGGCAAAACCACGACGACGTGGCTGATCCGCTCGATCCTGCAGGCCGGCGGCCATCCCACCGGCGTGCTGGGCACGATCGAATACCACGACGGCAGCGAATCCGAACGGTCGCGACTCACGACCCCCGATTCGGCCGCCCTCGCCCGGTGGCTGGCGATGATGGTCTCACGCGGCACAACCCACGCCGCAATGGAACTTTCCAGTCACGCCCTCGAACAACGGCGCGCCGCCGGGACGCTGTTGGATGCCGCCCTGATCACGAATATTACACAGGATCATTTCGACTATCACCGCGACTTCGGCGCTTACCGCAGCAGCAAGCTGAAGATTTTCGAGGCCCTCAAGCCCGGGGCGCTGGCGGTCGTCAACGTCGATGACGCAGGCAGCCGCTCGTGCCTGACCGACGCTCCTCTGCGGACCCGAACCTACGGAATCGATCAGCCCGCCGACATCACCGCCGAGATTCTGGAAGCGACGCTGCGCGGCACGACGTTTCGCCTGAACCTGGGACACGAGCGCCTGACGGTTCGGACTCGACTGATCGGACGCCACAACGTTTCCAACTGCCTGGCCGCGGCCGCGGCTGCCGCGCATCTGGGCGCCACCCCCGACGAGATCGCCAAAGGCATCGCGGCTTTGGCTTGCGTCCCCGGGCGCATGGAACGAGTCGAGGGAGGCCAGCCCTTCGACGTGTTCGTCGATTACGCGCACACCGAAGACGCTTTGCGACATGCCCTACGGGCTTTGCGACCGTTGACCGCCGGACGAATCCTGTGCGTGTTCGGCGCCGGGGGCGACCGCGACAAGTCGAAGCGCCCGCTGCTGGGCCGCGCCGCCGCGGAAGCGGACCTGCCGGTCGTGACCAGCGACAACTCCCGTTCGGAAGACCCGCACTCGATCGTCGAGGATATTCTGCGAGGCTTCGAAGGTCAGCGGCGAACCCCGTTCGTCGAAATCGATCGCGAACGAGCGATTCGCTGGGCACTGCAACATGCCGGCCCCGGCGACACCGTCTTGATTGCCGGTAAAGGACATGAAACCGAACAAATCACCGGCGCCCAGCGCCGGCATTTCGACGACCGCGAAGTGGCGCGCGAGTACCTGTCGACGATGTTTCCCGTCGATCATCGCGGACCACCGCACCTGATGCTTCGTAACTCATTGACCGTGACCTGATGCAACCGGTTCCCTTCACCGACCTGATTTCCGCAACGGCCGCGACCGCGACCGGGTTGCCGGGCCATGCGCCGGCGATCGGCCGCGTCTGCACCGACACGCGCGGGCTCGAACGGGGAGATCTGTTCTGGGCGCTGACCGGGCCGCGGCATAATGGACACGACTATGTCAATGCCGCCCTGGCGCAAGGCGCCGTCGCCTGCGTCGTCGCCCGAAAACGGGCCGGGTCTCTCACCGGTCCGTTGATTCAGGTCGACGACACGCTCGAAGCGCTGGGCGCGTTCGCCCGCTGGTATCGCCAACAGCGCGAGACGCTGGTGATCGGCGTCACCGGCAGTGTCGGCAAAACGACAACCCGCGAGATGATTCACGCCGTGCTCTCAGCCCGACACACCGGGATGCGGAGCCAGCGCAATTTCAACAATGACATCGGCCTGCCCCTGAGCCTTTTGGAACTTCGCAGCGACGACGAGTTCGGCGTGCTGGAAATGGGGGCCGCCCGCGTCGGCGACATTGCCGCCCTGTGCAAACTGGCTCTGCCCGAGGTGGGGGTGATCACGCAAATCGGTCCGGCGCACCTGCAGTCGTTCGGCAGTCTGGAAAACATTTATCGCGGCAAAGGCGAATTGCTGGAATCTCTCCCCGCGCATGGCTTTGCCGTCGTGGGCGGCGATTCCGAGCCGATGCGGGCCATGGCCGATCGGGCCGCCTGCCAGGTGATCTTTGTCGGCGAGCAACCGTGTAATCAGTTTCGCGCCACCGAAGTTGAATTTCACCAGGGGCGTCTGCAATTTACCGTCGATCGCCGCCGCTACGATCTTCCGGCAACGGCCCGCCACTGCCTGACGGCAGCCCTGTCGGCGCTGGCGGTCGCCCGGGAAATCGGGATGGATGAAGCGGCAATCGCTGAAGGCTTCAACCGTTTCGCGGGAGCCCCCGGCCGCTGCCAGGTCGAACAGATCGGCCCCTGGACGCTGATCGACGATACGTATAACGCCAATCCGCTGTCGATGCAGGCCGCCTGCCTGTGTTTGCGGGACTGGCCGACGACCGGTAATCGACTGTTGATCGCCGGTGACATGCTCGAACTGGGAACCGACGCGGCCCGCTGCCATCAGGAACTGGGGGCCTGCGTCGCCGGAACACAAATCAACCGCTTGCTCGCGTACGGTGCGCAGGCCGAACAGGTCGCCGGCGGTGCGATTCGCGCCGGCATGAGCCCCCACGCGATTGCCGACTGCCGCGACCTCGATTCACTGCTGACCGTCCTCGATTGCTGGCTGGGGCCGGGCGACGTGATTCTTGTCAAAGGCTCGCGCGGCATGCGGATGGAACGCGTCATCGACTGGCTGAAACAAAAGGAAGGGCACCAACCCCCGGCCACCGAAGCACGCAGGACGGCTCGCGCCGTCGCCTGAACAATCACACCTCACACAAGGAACCAACCGAAGTTCTACTACGTGCACCAGATTTGCGGGAATCCCAGGGCGCTGTTCAGCTTCCACTGAGCAGAAGCACTCAAGGCTTTTGGATCAAGTGATTTCTGGGTCATCACTCCAAGAGTCGCTTCGTAGTAGAACTTCTTTTTTACACCGAAATTTTCAGGGCGGCATGCTCCTCTGGCTGCTTCAGAAATTCGCTCCGATCTGGCAGAGCGCCCCGGCGCTCGCCTCCGGCGACTCGCGGGTGTTTCTCACCGCCCGCACGGCGCTGGCGGCCGTCACGTCGTTTCTGTTCGCAGTGCTGCTGGGGCCGTATGCCATCCGCTGGTTGAAAGCGCGGTTTCGCGAGCGTGTGGCCAGCGCCTCAGAACAGCTGAACGAGATTCAGTCGGATAAAAACTCCACCCCCACGATGGGGGGGCTGTTCATTCTCGCCGCCGTTTTGTGCTCCGTCCTGTTGTGGGGCGACCTCGGCAGCCGCTACGTTCAATTGGGCCTGCTCGTCGCGTTGGGCTTCGGCGGGCTGGGGGCCATCGACGATTGGACCAAACTCAACACCGCGAAAAACGGCCTGTCGATCCGGCAGAAGCTGCTGGGACAGATCGGCATCGCTGCCGTCGTCGGAGTCCTACTGTACTGGCAGCATCGCGATCAACCGCTGGGGCTGAAACTGCTGTGGCCATTCGGCGAGGCGGGGGTGTCGCTGGGAATCGGGTTTATCGCGTGGAGCATACTGGTGCTGGTGGCCAGTTCGAACGCGGTCAACCTGACCGACGGCCTCGATGGGCTGGCCGGGGGCTGCATGATTTTCGCCGGGACCGCCTTCGTCGCGCTGACCTATCTCGCGGGCCATAAGGTTCTGGCGGGGTACCTGCAGATTCCTTTCATGTCAGGCTCGGGCGAGTTGACGATCGTGCTCGGGGCGACCGTAGGCGCGGTCCTCGGGTTTCTGTGGTTCAACTGCTACCCGGCCCAGGTTTTCATGGGTGACACCGGATCGCTCCCCCTGGGGGGGCTGATCGGGCTGGCAGCGCTGGTCACGCGGCAGGAAGTTCTGCTGCTCGTCGTCGGCGGGGTGTTCGTCATCGAGACCGCCAGCGTGATTTTGCAGGTCGCGTGGTTCCGCCGCACGGGAAATCGACTACTGCGGTGCAGCCCGCTGCACAATCATTTCCTGTTCCAGGGAGAGCACGAAATGAAAATCGTCGTGCGATTCTGGATCGGCGCGGCCTTGCTGGCGATCGTGGGGGTCGCCAGCCTCAAGATCCGTTGAGCACAGCGGCGAACCCGCGAGTGCGGCGGCGGCTTGTGCCTGGCGTTCGGGACCGCTGTCACTCTTTCCTGCCGATCAGGCTGGGCTGATTGTCGCTGTAGTAACTGAGATCGTTCATTCTGTCTTGGCGTCGCGGCAGAACTTGCGTTATACTCCCATCGTTGGCTGTATTGCAGCACATTTGCGGGAATAAAGAGATGCCTGCTACGCGAGACGAAATCCTGGATGCGGCATTGCAACTTTCGGAATCCGATCGGTTCGCGATCGCCAACCGGTTGATGGAAACGCTTCCCGAAGAGCTGCCCGGCTTCTCAGAGGACGATCCGGATTTCGGCGCGGAACTCGACCGCCGTTCGGGCGACACAAGCGACGCAATTCCCTGGGAACAACTGCGTGAAGAGCTGCGCGACGCTCCATGATTCGCGTTCGTTTTCATCGATTGGCAGCACGGGAACTGCGGGCCGCTCACGGATGGTATCAAAGGCGTGATCGAGCCGCTGCGGCACGTTTTTTGATTGCCGTCGATTCAGCCACGGCACGCATTCGTATTGATCCTGACTCCCTTCCCTTTGAGCGTCGGCACTGTCGGTCGATTCGAGTACAGCGCTATCCGTACCGACTCGTCTTCGAGCGCCTCGAGCCGGGCTTTATTCTGATTATCGCGGTGGCCCATACCAGCCGCCGCCCCGGTTACTGGTCTCGCCGGAATAGCTGAGTCACGCCGGTGTCGAAATTGGGTGGCACGTGACAAGAGACCGATCGCACACACAAATCGGCGTTCGACGGTCTCCCAATCGCTACAATCGGTCGAGGGATCGAGGCACAACGCTCGGAGGTTCGATGAATCGTGGAGTGCGCTCGTGCTGAGCCGCACCGAGACTTGATTGGTCTCTCCCGCTCCGTGTTTTCGAGCATCCCCTCTTCCTCCACGGGCACGGTCGTGGATCTCGATCGCAAGCTGCTGATTTCGCTGGCCGCCGTCCTGGTCGGATTCGGCATTCTGATGGTGCATAGCGCCAGCATCACATCGCGCCCCAGCGAAGCCGAACAGGTCTTTCTTTCGCGGCACCTGACGTTTGTGGCGTTCGGAGCAGTTGCGGCGGCGGTGGCCACGTGTCTGCCGGCCGGCATCTGGCAGCGTGCCGCCCCCTATTTTTTCTGGACGACGGTGGGGCTGCTCGCGCTGGTGCTGGTGCCGGGTTTCGGGTCGCGCATCAACGGCGCGCAGCGCTGGTTTCGGTCGGGGGCGGTGTCGTTTCAGCCGGCCGAGTTCGTCAAGCTTTCGCTGCCGTTGTATGTCGCGTGCCTGATTCAGCGACGGCGGGACGTGCTGTCGTCGTGGGTCTCGGGAACGATTCCGGTTGTGTTTCCGATTCTGATTGCGGTGCCGCTGGTGATGCTGCAACCCGATCTGGGTACCGCCTTGTTTTTGGCCGCGGGGGGCGCGACCGTGTTGTGGGTGGGTGGGTGGCCGTTACGAAACTTCCTGCTCGCCGCCGGCACCGCCCTGCCGGTCGTGGGGCTGACGGTCTGGCACAAACCGTACCAGATGCAGCGGATCGCCGATTTCCTTGCGACCTGGTCCGACTGGACCCAGGCCCCGTATCACCTCAAGCAGTCGCTGGTGACGCTCGGGGCGGGGGGCATCTGGGGGGTGGGGTTGGGGCGCGGCTTTCAGAAGCTCAGCTTCTTGCCCGAGGCCAACTCCGATTTCGTTTTTGCCGTCATCGGTGAAGAACTGGGGCTGGTCGGCAGCCTGTCGGTCATGGCTCTCTGGCTGGGGTTGTATGTCGTCGGGTTGCGGCTTGCGAATCGTCTGCCGGCCGATACTTTTCGGTATCAGGTAGCGTTCACGCTCTTGACGCAATTGATTCTGCAAGCGACGCTGAACATCGCCGTCGTGACGGCGATGGTGCCTCCCAAGGGGATCCCGCACCCGATGATCAGTTACGGGGGGAGCAATCTCGTAGTGAGCCTGATTGCACTGGGGATCGTACTGAGTCTCACGCGCGACGAGGGCGCGATTTTTCCCTATCAACCCGCACTGACTGAGAACTGCGAGTGACGTCGCTTCCCTAGACGCTGCCTGGTGCCAAGCCACATGCCGGATGTGACAACCCGTAGTCGGTTCGTGTTCGCGGGGGGGGGTACCGGGGGACATTTGACGCCCGGGTTAGCCGTCGCGAAAGAGTTGCGCCAGACGTTCGCCGATTGCCAGATCGTGTTCGTCGGTTCTGACCGACCCATTGAATGGCAAATGATCGACCAGGCTGGCTATGAACATCGGGCCTTGCCGGTGAAATCGACAGCGACGCTGCGCCGGCAGCCGCTGCGATTCGCCGCTGGTCTTTGGCAGGCCTATCGGCAATCGCGGACACTGCTCAAAACCCTGGCCCCCCGGGCAGTGATCGGCCTGGGAGGGTTTGCCAGTGTGCCACAAGTCTGGGCAGCGGCCCGGGCCGGCATCCCGACCATCGTACTCGAGCAGAACACGATTCCCGGCCGGGCGAATCGATTCTTGGGCCGCATGGCCGATGCCGTGTGTCTCTCGTTTGAGTCATCGCGTGCGCGCTTTCCGAGAGGAAGTTGCTCGATCACCACTGGAAATCCTGTGCGGCCCGAAATCGCCGCTCTGTCACAAATCAACCGCGGCGCGGCCGCCGGCAGCCCTGAGACGTTGCTGATTCTCGGCGGCAGCCAGGGAGCAACCGGCCTGAACGAGGCGGTGCGACTGATGCTGGAGGCGAGCGGCGGCCGCTGGAACAGGCTGCGTCTGGTGCACCAGACAGGCGCGGCGCAATGTGAGGCCCTGCGTGCCGACTACGAAGCCAGGTCGCTCAACCACTTCGTGGAACCATTTTTCCCCGACATGGCGTCGTTGTATCGCGAGGCCACACTCGTGATCTCGCGTGGCGGCGCCACGACGCTTGCCGAATTGGCCTGTGCCGGCCTCCCGGCGGTCGTCGTCCCCTACCCGTACGCCGCCGACGATCATCAATGGCACAATGCCGAGCACTACCGCTGTGCGGGGGCCGCACGAATCGTGCGTCAGGCCGCCGACCCGCACGACACCGCCAGCGAACTGTATCGGGTCGTCGACGAGTTATTGAAAGACCGGCCGAGTCTGGCAGCGATGGGGCAGGCGATGCACAGCCTGGCCCGCCCCGACGCTGCCCGTAGCGTCGCCCAGGTGTTGCAATCGCTGATCGAAGCGCCTATCAAATAATGGATGGCGAGCGGGGGACGTCAGTCCCCTGTTTCTAGCTGCAATCGCTGATCGATGCGCCTATCAAATGATGAGGGCAGCAACAGCGCCCCTGTGTCGCGGCGCGACCCCGGAAGGAGCCTGACATTCCTCACGATGCCGATTTGCTGCTGATCACCGGCGCGACGGGGTTGGTGGGCAGCCATGTCGCCCAGCGCGCGCGCGCCGCCGGGATGAGAACGCGGGCGCTCGTCCGCGGTCCTGATGCCAGCGGTTGGCTGCAGCAGTTGGGGGTCGAAATGGTTGAAGGCGAGCTCGCCAATCCCCAGTCGCTTTCCCGGGCGACAGCCGGCGTCACGTTGATTGTGCATTGCGCCGCAAAGATCGGCGACTGGGGACCGGTCGCCGATTATCGCGACGTCAATGTCATCGGACTCCAAAATCTGTTGAGCGCGGCGGAAGCCGACGACACGCTGCGCCGATTCGTACACATCAGTTCGCTGGCGGTCTACGAGGGACGCGATCACCACGGCACCGATGAAACGACCCTGATCGACCAGACCGGTGCCGACAGTCATACGCAGACCAAGATCGAGGCCGAACAGCTCGTCCAGCGGCACATTCGCGAGCGGCAGATCCCGGCGACCGTGCTGCGACCAGGGTTTGTCTACGGGCCGCGCGATCGAACGGCCCTCCCACAGTTGCTAGAACGCCTGGCGAACGGGCAGGTGCAATACCTGGGCAGCGGCGAACAACTGATGAGCAATACCTTCGTCCTGAATCTGGTCGATGTGATTTTCAGCGTGCTCGACCAGCCGGCGGCGATCGGGCAAACCTACAACATCACCGACGGGGCGCTCGTCAGCAAGCGGGACTTCATTTCGACCGTGGCCACCATGGCCGGGCTGGCGGTGCCCCAGGCCGCCCTGCCGCTGAAAGCCGCGCGAATGCTGGCGACGATCAGCGAGCAGGCCTACCGGATGCTGAGACGAACACAGGCTCCGACCCATTCGCGGGCGAGCTACCGGTTTCTCGGTCAGAATCTCGAGTTCAGCATCGAGAAGGCCAAACGCGAACTGGGCTACCAGCCCCGGTTCACGTTCGAACAGGGGATGCAGCAGACGATCGACTGGTTTCGCGCCCAGGGCAAGCTGCCGGCGGCTCACTCAGCTCACTCGAGGTAGAAAAACCGCTCGGTTTCAGTGACGAACTTCGGGTCGGTTTTTCGCAATTGATCGAGGTACTCGGCCGCCTGCCGGGCATGGGGCGGCACATCGTTGCCGGCGTCCTTCGGGACATCCTTCGTGCTGGCGATCATGAATTTGACGATCGACTTGCGAATCGGCTTATCGTCGAACTTCGGGTCGCCATACATCTTCATCAGTTCGGGCTGGATGCTCCAGTCTTTCCAGCGGCCCAGGTCTTTGACCACGTTTTCGGTGAACTGCGGATTCTCCAGAAGCAGCCGCAGCGCCGCTTTCAAGCGCTCGTTCGAGATGCGGCCGTTGCCATAGCTCCAAAGATATTTCAAGGCGGTTTGGACGGGAAAAACTTCTCCCGGCTCGCTCTGCGCATCACGCAGCGTCGTGCGCTCCAACAGGTCGAGTCCCTCGTCGCCGGTGAGCAACAAATAACCGACGATCAGGCCTTCGATCCCGAACCGCCGCTCGCCGCTTTTGTCCAGAATTCGCTTCTCGAGCAACTGCGCGTCGTCCTTCTCGCCGCACAACCCCAGCATCAGCCCGAAGCCCGCCTGCCGGCCGGGGGGTAGCTTCTGATCCAGCAGCCAGCGCTTCAGCTTTGCGCGCGGCAGCTTCGAAGCCACTGCAAAGATGTCGGCGGCCGAGGCGTTCACGAATTCGGAGAACGCATCGTTGGCGATCGTCACGTCGGGGTATTCGAGAAAACGAACGAAGTACTCCAGTCGCCTGGCCGTCGGAGTTTCGGGCGAAGGCGCCTGGATGATGTATTGAAAGCTGGTCTCGCTCACGTCGAGGGGCATCTCTTCGTCCCACATGATCGCTGCCGATTCGGTCTTTCGGCCCAGCAGCAACACGAGATTACCGGGTTTGCCGGAGTGGAACTGTTCGAGTGAAAGCCGCTCTCCCTTTTTGTACTTCTGCCCGCCGCGCGCGTGGATTTCGACGATCTCGTAGGTCGTCGATTCGGCTTTGCCCTCGCTCCCCATGCGACCGGAGACCCACTCGACCAGCAGCGCGACGTCCGAACGGGCCAGTCGCTCACTGAGAGTCACGGTCGGTTGACCGCAAATCGGGCAGGCGACGGCAACCGCGCCGGACGAAACTGCCACTGCCGCGAGAATCAGCGTGAACAGGCGGGTCATAAGTCGGGGGGCAGGCTGGCCATTCCTTTGACCATTCGAAAACTGTCGGGGTGCTGAACCGGCAAGACGTTTCAATACAAAAAGAAAAACCGCTCGGCGTCGTTGACCATTTTGGGGTCTTTGTTGCGAAGCTGTTCGATGTTTTTGGCGCCATGCACGGCATGTTCGGGGGGCGCTTCGCCACCGCCGGCGGGAACGTCTTTGGTGCTGGCGATCATGAACCGAATGACCGCCCGCTTGACCGACGGCGTGTCGTATTCTTCCTGCCCGTAGATCTCCATCAACCGTTCCTGCAAACTCCAGTCCTTCCAGCGGGCCAGGTGTTCGATCACCAGATCGGCCAGGTCGGGCCGATCGAGCAGTAGCCGCATCGACGATTTCAATCGTTCGGGCCGAATACGTCCTTTGCCGTCCGTCCACAGAAACTGCAATGCTTGCATCGCGGCATACGATTCGCTGAAAGAAACCTTTTTGTCCTGATAGGTGGGGCTGAACTTGGCTTTTTCGATCAGGTCGAGTCCTTTTTCGCCGGTCAGCAACAGGTAGCCGCCGATCACGCCGTTGATCCCGAAGCGGTATTCCTCTTTATCTTCGACGATTTTCTGTTCCATCAGCGTGGCGTCGGCTGGCTCGCCGCACAGCCCCAGCATCAGGCCGTACAGCCCCAGTCGCGTCGCCTGAATGTTGGGGCTGACCAGCCAGCCGCGCAGCTTTTCGCGCGGCAGCTCGTCGGTCAGCTTAACGATGTCTTTGTAGGCCGCCCCGGCAAACTCGGCGTAGGCGTCGGCCGAAAGGATCGGGTCGGGATGCTCGAGAAACTTCAAATAGTACGGCAGCCGTTTCTCGGCGGCCGCTTTGGGCTCCGGGGCTTCGACAATGTACTTGTACACGGTCTCGGTCGCATCCAGCGGCGCACCCCATTCGATCAGATCCCCCTTGGTGCGACTGCCCAAAAGCAGTGCCAGCGACCCCTTCTTGCCGGTGCGGTAATGTTCGAGCGTGAGCTTGTAGCCCTTTTCGACCCACTTGAACGGCGATCGCGCAACGTCGACCACCTCGTACTGCGTACTCCCCGGCTCGTCGTCTTTGGGCATCTTGCCTCCCACCCATTTGACCAGCACGGCGGAATCGGCCTGCGCGAACTGTTCTGACAATGTCAGCGAGGGGGCGCTGCAGAACGGGCAGGCCCGAGCCGAAACAGGCATCAGTGCGGCAACGGCAAAGGCCGCCACTGAAAATGAAACCGCGGCGAATTGGCGAAGGGGGAGCATACTACTTCTACTGTCGATTGTACTTGACGAGTTGCAACCTGTTTTATAGAGACCCCTTGCGGGAAATGGATTTCCTTTAAGGAGATGCACGATGGAACGGCGATTCGAGCTCCGAAAGCAGCGGCTGTTGGCCGATGCGGAGGTTGGTT
>SIAF01000128.1 GCA_009691905.1 Planctomycetaceae bacterium
CGAAGCCGAAGCCGCCGACAAAAACGGGCTGATCCCGCCCGAGGCGGTGAACTACCTGCAGGTGCTGTGCAACGAACGCCGACAGGCCGGTTTGCAGTTCGCCTCGCTCTCGCGCCGCGCCGATTTGATCATCGTCCCGGGATTTCTGGGGAGCGAGTTGCGCGACGTCGCCCCGGACAACGACGGCGACGGCAACGGCTTGATCTGGTTGGATCCGCAACTGGTGTTTAAGGCCGATCAACTGAGCGCCCTGCGGCTGGACGGTTTTAGCAAAGATCGGCTCGATCGGGACGCCGACGGTAAGGTTCGAATCGACTCGCTCCGGCCGATCCCGATCATCTACGATCTGTTGCGCCTCGATCTGCAGGTCCGCGGCCACAGCGTGCAGATGGCTCCCTACGATTGGCGCAAAGACCTCGATATTGCGGGACAACGCCTGGCGGGGCAGATTCGCGCGCGGCTGGGTCAGCCGCCGCGATCGCTGGCCCTCGTGGCCCACTCGCAGGGGGCGCTCGTCGCGCGGCGGGCGCTGCACTTGCTTGGGGCCGAAACGGCGCGGCGACTGGTGAGCCAGCTCATCCTGCTCGGGCCGGCCAACTACGGCACCTTTGCGGCGGCGCTGGCGATTGCCGGGTCTTCAGAATTTCTCGAGACGCTGCGCGAGTTGCACGTCAAGCTGCCTGCCGACATGGGCAGCGTGTTGCAGTCGTTCACGGGACTCTATCAGTTATTGCCGTGGAAACCCGGCACTGTCACTTCCGGTTTCGACCCGGTGCAGTTCGGAAAGGCCGATTTCTGGAACGGCGTCTCTGATCTGGCGCGCTTAGAGTCGAAATTCGGCTGGGGCAAAAACATCGATACCGAGTTCTTCAACGACCGGACGGCCATTATTCTCGGCGATCGGCCGGGTCTGACCGTCGGGGGGGTCAAGTTCGCCAATGGCCGGCTCGTCCCGGATGGATCAACCGTCGCCGGCGACGGCACCGTTCCCGATGGGTGTGCACAACTGCCGAAGGTCACGGCGTACCGCGCCGCCGGAGTTTCGCACATGGGACTGCCGATGAGTCCCACCGTGATCGCGGCGGTGAATGCGATTTTGCGGGGGTCGACGCCGGCCGTCGATCGCGTGCAGTTCGCGGCCGCCAAAGCGAATCAGCCGATCGTGAAGAAGTCGGCCGTGAAAAAGTCGGCCGTGATTAAGCCGAAGAAGCGCGATGGGACGCAGCCCGACGAGATTCGGCTGCCGGTGCCGATTCCGCTGCAAGCCCCGCCGCCACCGCGAAAGCCGGCTCGATTGGGGCATGCGCCGTACGACAAAGCGGCCCCGACAACGGGCGATCGGGCGAGCACTGTGCCGGTGCCGCGGGTCCAACGATCGCCCCCGGCCCCCCCCAGTCGCAAACTGCAGGTCTTCTCGTTCGATCCCCTGCTGGCGACCGACCTCGAAACTCTGGGAATCGCCGAGATCACGATCGACGTGCCGTGGGAAGCCGACGGGCGGCTGGGCCCCGGTCCCGTGGGAGAATACCTCGAGGTGGTCGATTACGACCCGGCGAGCAATTGTTTTTATCACCCCGTTTATCTGTCGCATCCGCGCCTGCTCGCCCAGAACGGCCTGCCGCCGTCAGAGTCGAATCCGCAGTTTCACCAGCAGATGGTGTATGCCATCTCGATGTCGACGATCGACACGTTCGAACGGGCCCTGGGCCGCAAGGCGCTGTGGGCGCCGCGCCTCGAACGCGACGACGAGGGGGGGGTCGTTGCAAAGTCGACCGAAGAGACTTACGTCCCGCGGTTGCGAATTTATCCCCACGCGCTGCGGGATGCCAATGCGTTTTACGATCCCTCACGGCACGCTCTCTTGTTCGGGTACTTTTCGTCGCGCGATCAGCCGGGGGGACGGACGATGCCGGGGGGGACCGTCTTTACCTGCCAGTCGTTCGACATCGTCGCCCACGAGACGACGCACGCACTGCTGCACGGCTTGCATCGCTATTATTTCAACGCCAGCAACCCCGACGTGTTCGCCTTTCACGAGGCCTTCGCCGACGTCGTCGCGCTGTTTCAGCATTTCTTGCACCCCGACGTCGTGCGGCACCAGGTGGCACGAACGCGCGGCAACCTGAATCAGGACAATCTGCTGGGTCAACTCGCGCAGCAGTTCGGCGAAGCGCTCGGTCAGCGCGGCTCGCTGCGCCAGTACATCGGGTCGATCGATGCCCAGGGACAATGGCAGCCCCGGAAGCCCGACCCCGAACTGTATCGCACCGTCACCGAGCCGCACGACCGCGGCGCGATCCTGGTCGCCGCCATCTTTCGGGCCTTCCTCAAAATCTACCGGAACCGGGCCAAAGATCTGTTTCGAATTGCCACGGGGGGCACCGGCGTGCTGCCTGACGGCGACATTCACCCCGACCTGGTCAACCGACTGGCGATCGAAGCCTCCAAATCGGCCGAGCACATTCTGACCATGTGCGTGCGCGCCCTCGATTATGCTCCACCGGTCGACTTGACGTTTGGCGAGTACCTGCGGGCGCTGATCACTGCCGACTACGACCTGGTCTGCGACGACGACAAGCATTATCGGGCGGCGGTGATCGATGCGTTTCGCGAGTGGGGCCTGTATCCCGACGACGTCAACGTGCTCGACGAAACCGCCTTGCGCTGGCGTCCGCCGGAGCGTGAATCCGACCGCGATCTCAAGGAGATCATCAGTCAACTGCCGTTCAATCAATGGAACCTGCAGGCCGAACGCCGCGCCGTATTTCTCAAGATGAACGAAAACTGCCAAAGGTTTCGGACCTGGCTCTACAAAAACGCCCGTCAGTCGCCCGATCGCGGGATTTCATTAGGGGTCATGGTTTTCAATCAGGGGCTGCAAAGCATTCCGCGGAGCCTGTCCGAGCGCACCCTGGCGACAGCCGAAGAAAAGGCTTTGAAAAAGTACAAAGGCCGCCCGCGATTCGAGGTGCATTCGTTGCGGCCCTGTTGCCGAATCGGCCCCGATGGCCAGCAGCAAGTCGATGTCATCGCCGAGGTCGTTCAGCGCCGCGCCGGCTACTTCGACCCTGCCATGCAGAAACGAGTGGACGAGTCTCCCGACCCCTGGGCGTTCAACAAGCACGATCGTCTCCAGACCGGCTGGAAGCTCGTCCCGCAACAGCCCGATTTCTGGTTTCAAGGGGGATGCACGTTGATCATCGATCCGGCGACAGGCGAACTCAGGTACTGCATCCGCAAGCGGATCGACGACGAGCTGCGTTTCGAGCGACAGCGGAATTTCGAGCAGGGCGGCGCCATGCCGTCGCTGGCCGCGACGTATTACGGTTCCAAGAACAAAAACCCCTTCGCACTGCTGCACGCGGAGGATTAGGTGCGCCATGGCCAGGAAAACACCCCGACGTCTCAATGTGAAACGACCCTCGCGTCGCGTGAAAGCCGCCACAGGGCAAGTCACGGTCCGCATGTACTGCCAGGGATTGGGAGACTGCTTTCTCCTCTCATTTCCCGCAGCCGACGGCGGCACGCGGCCGATTTACGTGATGATCGATTGCGGCGTGATCATCGGCACATCCGATGCGACCGAGAAAATGACGCTCGTCGTCGAAGACATTGTCGCGACCACCAAGGGCACGATCGATCTGTTGATCGTCACCCACGAGCACTGGGACCACGTCTCGGGGTTCGTGCAGGCGAAAGAACTGTTCGAGAAAAACCTGAAGTTTGCGAATGTCTGGCTGGCCTGGACTGAACAGAACGGCGACCCGATCGCCGACCGCTTGCGGCGCGAGCAGCGTGACAAGCTGAAAAAACTGCGAGTCGCATTGGCGAACATTGCCCCTGCGCTGAGGGCGGCCGAAAAGACCGACCCGTCCGCCGCCGGGCCGCTTGCCGACCTCGCGGCCGCCGAACACGTCCTCGATTTTTTTGGCCCCTCCTCGCTGTCGGCGAAAGCGGGAGCCGGCTCGACCGATGACGCGATGAACTGGCTGCGCGACCGCGCGACCCGTTTCTGCCGACCGGGAGAATGCCTCGCCGTCCCCGGAGCGCGCGGCGTCACCGCCTTCGTGCTCGGGCCGCCAACCGACGTCAACAAGTTACGCAAGGACGCGCCGGCCAAAGGCAAAGACGAGGCTTACGAATCGCAGGCCGAAAAACTCGGGATGCTGGGCGCACTGGAGTGGGCCGGCCGCGCACCCGAGCCGGCCGGCGCAGTGGGCGAGACGGTCGGGGCGTTCTCGCCGTTCGAAAGGCATTTCGGCCTGTCGATCGACGAAGCGCAGCGCGACCCGTTTTTTCGCGAGTACTACGGATTTCCCGAAGATCCGTTGGGCGACTCGGGCGAGGCCTGGCGCCGAATCGACTACGAATGGCTGGCGGGCGCCAGTCGCCTGGCCTTGAAACTCGACAGCGACACCAACAACATTAGCCTGGCCCTGGCATTCGAGCTGCCCGATGGTCGGACGTTCATCTTTCCTGGCGACGCTCAGATCGGCAACTGGCAGTCGTGGCACGATGTGAAGTTTACCAACGCCTCGAATCAACCGGCGCCGGCTCAAAGGGTGACAGCCAAAAAACTCCTGAACAAGGCCGTGCTCTATAAAGTCGGGCACCACGGCAGCCACAACGCGACACTCAAAACAGGCGGACTGGAAGAAATGACGAGTGGCGACCTGATCGCACTGATTCCCGTCAACGAGGTCATGGCTCACAAAAAACGCCCGCCGGCCGACGGCTGGAAAATGCCGTTCGACCCGCTGTACGAGCGTTTGAAAGAGTTGACGCTGGGCCGCGTGTTGCGTGCCGACAGGAAAAAGTCCGATCTCGACGAGGCCCAAGCGGCAGCGCCTGCCGGCGCCAAAGGAAAGTGGGACAAGTTCTCTCGGAGTGTACAGTTCTCGCCGACGACATTTCAGCAGGACGGCCAGCCGCTCTACGTCGAGCTGACTGTGCCGCTGGTTGCGGCCGGTGCCCCGCGCCCAACGTCGGCCCCTTCGTCCCGATAATTCATTCGTCCCGATGATAGAGGCCCCAACCCCACCCGGAGAGACCGGCGTAGGGATAGAATTGCCGCAGGACATACCGCGTGCGCCCTGCATGCACTTCCGACGCGGGTTCAAACCGCCGATCGAGACTGTGGATCAGCAGCCACTCGCTGTTACGCTTTCGACGCTGCTCGGTTTTCAGATACGTCAGTTGTTTCGGCTCCGGCAGGTAATTCCGGTAAAACGCCAAAACCATCTCGTTCCGAAAATCGAAATCGCTTCCGACCGTGATTTCGTCCCCCGGCGTGTGTTCGGCGAGATACTCCACGGCCTGCATGTAGCCCCCCCGGCCGTACGTCACCAGCCGCGTCACGTGAATGCCGTTAGCCACGACGAACGCGCCGCACAGCACAATGACCGCCGATCGGGCCGGGCGGCTGCCGTTCTGCCAGACCGACGCCAGCGCGAAGGCGATCGTCAGACCCAGGAGTGCCACGGGAATCACGAAATACCGCGGATAGATTTCGCGCCGTCCCGTCGCGATCAGCAGCAGCGCCGGCATGACGACGATCGCCAGAACCGCCAGCACGCACCAGTCGCGATCGCTGCGCCACAAACGCCACAGGCTCAGTGCGAACGCCACGGCGCATAGCGTGGCCGCCGCGAATTGACCTGGTCCGTCCGGCCCCCCGATTGCCAGCGACGCGGTTTGGGCAACCACGTCGCCGGCGGAATAGACCGGTCCGCCGGCATTCACGACCTGCCACAGATCGACCTCGTACAACCACACGAAAAACAGCAAAGGTGGAAGATGGCTGAGCCACCATAGGCCGCGAATTCGTCCCAAGCCCTTCGGGGGGAACCAGGCTTTCCACGCTGACCAGACGACCAGCGCCGCGTAAAACGCGAGATACACAGGTTGCGACAGGATGCCGGCGATGCTGCACCCGGCGGTGCAAAATGCGACCGGCAAGCCTGGTCGGCGAAACAGGTTTTCCTGGAAATCGAGCGCCATCAGTGCAAAGCAGATGGCAAATGAATAACCCCGCGCCTCGGACGAATAGTGAATCATCAAATACGAACTGCCGGTCAGCAGCATTGCCAGCAGTGCTGCTGACCGGCTGCGTCGCCGGCCAATAAGCCCCGCCACACCGACACTCGCGGCGCCCGCCAGCATTGCCGGCAGGCGATACACGATCCAATTCGACTGCGGTCCCAGCCACCACACGCACAGCGTATTAAGATAGTGATTGTTCTCCTGGTGCAGCCCGGTCAGAATCTGCCCCGGTGACCTGACCTCTTGAGCCAGAATCAGTGTCCAGATCTCATCCAGCCATAACCCGTCGCAGCCGGCGAGATACCGGACGGCCGCCGCCGCAAGCAAAATCAGCGCGGCCGTGAGAGCCGCCAGCCGCGCTTGGCGGTAGTCCTCAGGAGAAGTCGTCGGGACGGAAGTTGTGGGCATCGTGATCTTAAGTAGGTCAGCCTTTCCAGGCTGACGGAAACGGCAATGGCATCGTTGAAAGCGAGCCGGTGGGTTTACCCCACCGGTACGACGGCCCGGTGGGGTAAACCCACCGGCTCGCTGCGTCAGGCTGGAAAGCCTGACCTTCATCCCGGCTCGATTGTGCGACAATAGCAACATCGCCGCCCGGTCAGTAGATTGAATCCATGTCGCTGCGGATCAACAACATCGAGCTGCCCATCGAACAGCCGGAGGAGTCGCTGCGCGACGTGCTGGCCCGGACGCTGGGCGTGAAATCGGAAGACGTGTCGCGCTGGCGCATCCTGCGGAAGAGCCTCGACGCCCGCTCGCGCCACGACCTGCGGTTTGTGTATTCGGCCGTCGTCGATCTTCCGCAGGACGAGCAGCAGCTCTTCGAGCGGCGTCGCGACCCGCACGTCGAGTGGTATGAGGCCCCCCGCTTCGACGAACCGCCCTCGGGCAGCGAACCGCTCGCGGAGCGGCCCGTCGTCGTCGGTTCGGGACCGGCCGGGTTGCTGGCCGCCTATTATCTGGCGCTGCGTGGCTATCGACCGCTGGTTCTCGAACGGGGCGACATGGTCAAACTGCGCGTGCCGGCGATTCGCGAATTCGACCGCGGCGGGGCCTTCGACCGCGAGAACAATTACCTGTTCGGCGAAGGGGGGGCCGGCACGTTCAGCGACGGCAAGCTCACCTGCCGCATGAGCGGTCCCGACATCGACTGGGTCCTCGAGCGTTTCATCGAATGCGGGGGGAAGCCGTCGATCCGCTACGAGCATCGCCCGCACCTGGGGAGCAATCGCCTGCCGCTGCTGGTGCGGAATTTTCGTCGGCAGATCGAAGCGCACGGGGGTGAGTATCGCTTTCGCTGCCGCGTCGAACAACTGGATATCGCCGACGGTCGCCTGCGGGGGCTGTACACGTCCGGCGGCTACGTGCCGGCGTCGGTCGTCGTGCTGGCGATCGGCCACAGCGCCCGCGACACCTACGAGATGCTGCATCGGCTGGGAGTCCCCATGCAGGCCAAACCTTTTCAACTGGGCCTGCGCATCGAACATCCGCAGGAGCAGGTCAATCGGCACAAGTACGGCAAGCGGCAGTACCTGGAGATTCTCGGTGCGGCCGATTACACGCTGACCGCGCGCGGCGAGCCCGACTTGTTCACGTTCTGCATGTGTGCCGGGGGGCTGGTGATCCCCAGCGTTTCGGAACCCGAAATGTTCTGCACGAACGGAATGAGCAACTCGCGGCACGACACGCCATTCGCCAACTCGGGGCTGGTGGTGACGCTTGACCCAACCCTGGGGCGCCCGGCCCATCCGCTGGCCGGGGTCGAACTGCAACGCAAATACGAAGCGCTGGCTTTCGAACTGGGGCGACGCGATTACCGCTGCCCGATTCAGCGCGCAGGCGACTTCGTCGCCGGGAAGTCGCCGGCGGCCGACGAGCGGCTCGACTGCTCGTACCCCCGCGGAACGGTACCGGGCAACCTCGAACAGGTGTTGCCTCCCGCTGCTGCGCGGGCGATTCGCGCCGGCTTGCCAATCATGGATCAGAAATGGCGGGGGGAATTCCTGAAGGAAGCCGTACTCGTCGGGCCTGAGATGCGAGGCAGTTCTCCCGTGCGCATCGACCGCGACAAGACGACCCGCGAGTGCCCGGGCATCGCCGGGCTGTACCCGGTCGGCGAAGGGGCCGGGTACGCCGGAGGCATCATCAGCGCCGCAGTCGACGGACTGCGCAGCGCCAAGACAATAGTGAGCCGGCACGCGGCGCTGATAAAGTGACAACGCCGTCTGGGCACACATTTACGCCGTGCGATCCCATTCTGGTCGCGACAGGCGATTTTCACGTAATTCCATAGAGACGGCGAAACCACTGCACGAACGCAATCGCGCAAGGAGTGTCATGCCGAAAAAACTCGGCGCGGATTGCTGTTCCGTAGGGACGGCCTGGCTCCTTTTGCCATGCAAGCCAAGTGTGGACAACTGCCTTCGACCGATCAACTTTCCTGTAAGTCGCACCGTGTTGAGTCGCGGTGTCGGTTGCGTTGATCGCGTATCCGATCAGTTTTTCATTTTGGTCGATGAGCTTGAGAAGAAAGTCTTCGAGGATACCGTCGGACTGATTGTCTGGCATAAGCCACACGCCGACGCGCGACCGGTAGGTCGGCGACTCGCCAATGAATCCTGTTGGTGTGAGCTCCGTCGGTACTTCGACGCCCACGTCCGAGAGTTTCTGCCGGACGGATTCCCACCGACTCAGAATCGGCGCATCTGCGTCGAGCACAAACCCAATTGTGCGTTCAGTACTCGTTTTCACCGCAATCTCGATGCCTTCGAGAAGTTTCTCGACGCTTCCAACTTGATGAATTACGGGATAGATGGAATCGGAGGTCTTCGCTTCAATGTCAATGCCGTGGCGCCGCAACAGATGCTTGACACTGTGGTCGTCGTCCTGTCCCTCGACATGCAACTTCGACCGCTCCATCGATCCGGGCATCACCGCACCTCGATTTCTTGCTCACCAGCCACACGAAGTTGCTCTGCATCGAGCGGCACGGATTCATCGAGGGAGGGCTCGATTTTTTGAACGCATACTTCGGTTGCGAGATCGGGTCGAGATCCGCAGAGCCGGGTGAGTCCTCTGAGACAATCCAAGCTGTGTGTCGTAGCGAAAACTTGAATATCGGTGTTCCGCGCGGCGTCAATCACCAGCCGCCACATGTCCGCCATCACTGAGTAGTGCAATCCGGTGTCGATTTCGTCAATCAAAAGAACTCCTCGTTCACACCGCACGAGCGCAAGCGAAAGCGCGAGTAGCCGACGCATCCCGTCACCCAGGCTTCCTAACGGAACTCGGCGCGCCGCACCCTTAAAACCGACAAGAACACTCCCCGGGCCGGCAACGCGCGCTCCCCTTTCCCCGGTTTGAAATGCGATGTCTTCGAGCGACGGTGCCAAGACTTGCATCGCCCGAAAGACCTCTTGCTCTCGCTTGTCTGCCAAGACCTTGTCCCACATAGCGCCCATGAAGTCGGAGCTGAGCGATTCAACGGTCAGGAAATGCACTGGCGCCAATTGATCGTCCGATGTACGTGTCGGGCGGCGTTGGCGGTAATACTCTTCGATGGCAAGCGCGCCACTTTCAGTCAACGGCAATGGCGCCAACTCCAGCCCCGACGCGCCAGTCATGCTCTTTATCTTTAACGCAAATATCTGTCGAATGCCGTCCGTGTCGTCGAACAAACGCTGCTGAGGCTCGATGCTGTCGGCTGGGACCACTTCGACCTCCAGCCGCCTAGCGCCGTCATTTCCCGACAGGCAAAATCGCACCCCTTGACCGAGTTGGTGTCCATAAAAGAAATGCGTTGCATCTGGAAACGCGTCGCGACGATTCTTGTACCTCTCCCGTTCAAGATCGACAAAAACGACTTCACCCCTGCGCCACGCAATGCGTTGAAGAATAGACGGTTCGCCGGCAGCCGCGAGCAAGTGAACGGCTTCGAGCACACTTGTCTTTCCACAGTTGTTCTTTCCAACGAGCAAGTTGACTCGCTCAAGCCCACGAACGCGGTACCGCTCAAACCCGCGGTAGTTTTCGAGTTCGAACGATTTGAACATGAGAGAACCTTCTTTCCAGGTCGCGACGCCGAATACTGTTGCGCCAGGATTCTATCACACGATTACTCAGATCGCACGGTGCAGCGCTTTGGCGATTCAATTTCCCGCGGTCGACGGACTGCGCAGCGCAAAAGTCGTTGCCGGAAAATTCGCCGCAGTGTCTTAAACGTGACGATCGCGAATCCCCCGCTCGGCGGATTGCCCGCGGCGGCGAAGTCGCTAAGATATCGGGGGTTGCGGTCGTGCTTCCCGTCTTCTCGTCTGATCGCGTATGGATTCTCCTTCGGCTGTTCAGCTCGCTCAAGTTGCAGCGGAACTCGGTATCGTTCCTTCGCAGGTCGAAAGCGTCGTGGCGCTGGCCGACGAAGGCAACACCGTACCCTTCATTACGCGCTATCGCAAAGAGCGCACGGGCAATCTCGACGAAGAGCAGATTCGCGGGGTGCTGGCCCGCATCGGGCTGATGCGGCAACTGGCGGAACGGGCCGCCACGATTCTGCGGTTGATCGAGGCGCAGGGAAAACTGACCCCCGAGCTGCGCGCCGCGATCGAGGAGGCCGATTCACTGAAGCGTCTGGAAGATTTGTACCTCCCCTTCAAGCCCCGTAAGCAGACTCGCGCCTCGGCAGCCCGCGAGCGGGGGCTTGAGCCGCTGGCCAACCGCATCTGGTCACAGGCCGACGATCTGACCGATCTCGAAGCGGCGGCGGCCGAGTTTGTGAATCCCGAAAAAGAGCTGCCCGATGCCGCCGCTGTGCTGCAAGGGGCCGCCGACATCCTTGCCGAGCGGATCAGCGAAATCGCCGAAGCGCGCGCGATCGCGCGCAAGCATGCCTGGAAGGGGGGTCGGCTGACGACGCTCGCCACCGACAACGCGGCCGAGAAGGGCCAGGCCTACCGCGACTATTTCGATCACAGCGAACCGGTCGGCAAAATCCCCCCGCACCGCGTCCTGGCCTTCAATCGCGGCGAAAGCGCCGAGGCGCTGCGAGTCAAGTTCGAGTGGGATCAGCCGCAGGTCGAAGCCGACCTGGCCCGGCACCTGGCGATCGACCAGCACCGCTTCGCCGAATTTCTCAAGCGCTGCCTGGTTGACGCGGTCGATCGGCTGATTCACCCCAGTCTGGAGCGCGAGGTGCGCCGCGAGCTGACCGAGAAGGCCGAAACCCAGGCGGTCTCGACCTTCGCCTGCAACCTGCGGAACCTGTTGCTGCAGCCCCCCCTCTCAGGCCGCCGCGTGCTGGCAATCGATCCCGGGTTTCGCACCGGGTGCAAAGTCGTCCTGCTCGACGAACAGGGGACGCTGCTGGCCAGCGACCTGATTTACGTCACCGGCGCTGCCGAAAAGCAGGGGGCGACCCGCGCTAAAGTTGCGGCGCTGCTCCAGACGCATGGCGTCGATCTGGTCGCTATCGGCAACGGCACCGCCTGCCGCGAGGCCGAAGAGCTGATCGCCGCGACAATTGCCGAACTGGCCCCCGACGCGCAGTACGTGATCGTCAACGAGGCCGGCGCGAGCATCTATTCGACCAGCACCGCCGCGCGTGAAGAATTTCCCGAACTCGACGCGACCGTGCGCGGGACCGTCTCCATCGGTCGCCGCCTGCAGGATCCGCTCAGCGAGCTGGTCAAGATCGAGGCGCAGCACATTGGCGTCGGCATGTATCAGCACGACGTCAACGCAAAAACGCTGCGCGAGTCGCTCGATCAGGTCATCGAGTCGTGCGTCAACTACGTCGGCGTCGATTTGAACACGGCCAGTGCCGCGCTGCTCAGTTATGTCTCGGGACTGAACCAGTTGACCGCCCGCCGCATCGTCGAGTGGCGCGGTCAGAACGGCGCTTTCGCGAGCCGCGAGCAGTTGCGCGACGTTCCCGGCATCGGCCTGGCGACGTTCACACAGGCGGCCGGGTTCCTCAAGATCCGGCAGGGGGCCGAACCGCTGGACGGCACATGGATTCATCCCGAAAGCTACCCGATTGCGCGGCAGGTGCTGGGGCGCTTGAAGGGCGAGCCGGCCGCCGAACTGGTGCCTGTCGAAGGTGCGTCTCCCGCGCTGGCGGCCGAATTGCGCGAGCGGTTGCCGACGTTGCCGGTCGAAACGCTGGCCGACGAGTTGCAGGTGGGGCTGCCGACGCTGCGGGACATTATCGATGCGCTGGCGCGGCCCGGGCGCGATCCGCGGTCGGATCTGGCCGGCCCGATCTTTCGCAAGGACATTCTCAAACTCTCCGACCTGCAGCCGGGCATGGAACTGCGCGGGACGGTGCTCAACGTTGTCGACTTCGGGGCTTTCGTCGACGTGGGGCTCAAAGAGAGCGGGCTGATCCACATCAGCCAGATGTCGGCGCAATTCATCCGCAGCCCGCACGACAAAGTCTCGGTGGGGGACGTGGTCACGGTCTGGGTGCTCAGCGTCGATGCCGAGCGTAAACGGGTCTCACTGAGCCTGATTCCCCCCGGCACGCCGGTCGCCCCGCGCGGACGCAAGCCCCAGGCTGCCGAGAAGCCCCAGTTGTCCGAAAAACCGCCGTTCGCTAACGGCGCGGCGCCGACCGCGCCCCCGCCGGAACTGTCCAAACCCGCGCCACCACCACCGGCGGCGAAGCGACCGGCAGTGCCGCACAAGCCGCACAAGCCCCCCGAACGACCGTCGGCTCCTTTGAGTTCGGGCGCGGCGCAGGGCGAAGAGCCGCTACGTTCGTTCGGACAGTTGAAGCAACATTGGAACAAGAAGCATGAGCCGTCATGAGGATTTAGGTCGCGTCCTAAACAGCGGCATCGTTGCCGTGATTCGTTCGACCTCCAGTGAGCAACTGGTTGAAGTTGCCAAGGCACTTTATGAGGGTGGGGTCGACGTGCTTGAAATCACGTTGACCGTCCCCCGCGCGCTCGAGATTATCAGCGCCGTCCGCAAGTCGCTGGGCGACAAGGTTCTGTTGGGGGCCGGCACAGTGCTCGACCCCGAAACGGCGCGGGCCGCGTTTCTGGCAGGGGCTGAATTTCTTGTGGCTCCCACCGTCAATCTCGACGTCATCAAACTCGGCAATCGTTACGACAAGCTGGTCATGCCCGGCGCGTTCACACCGACCGAAATTCTCACCGCCTGGGAAGCGGGCGCGCAGGTCATCAAGGTCTTTCCGGCCGACATCGGCGGCCCGGCCTACCTCAAGACGCTGCACGGACCGTTGCCGCAGGTGCGGTTGTTGCCGACCGGCGGCGTCAATCTCACGACGCTGCCCGATTTTCTCAAAGCCGGCGCCTGTGCCGTCGGGCTGGGAGGGGCGCTGGTTGAACCCAAAGCGGTTCAAGCCGGCGACATGGCCCGCATCACGAACCTGTCGCAGCAGTATGTCGAGCTGGTGAAAAAGACCCGCGCGGGGATGAATCCCACTAAAGAATGACGAATGTCGAAATCAGAATGACGAAATAATGACGAAATCCGAAAATCAAATGTCCAAGTGTTGAAAAAGGGGGACACCCGCCGACGCGACCGCAGAATTCACCGGGCAAGTCGAGGTGCGTCGGAGCCGGTCCCCGTTTTTCAAAGGCTAGTTCGTCATTTGAATTTCGACATTCGGATTTCATTCGTCATTCTGATTTCGACATTCGACATTTCTGTCGAAGGACGCCGCACCGTGTCGACCCCCGCGCCCCTGCTGCACATCGTCCTGTATCAACCCGACATCCCTCAGAACACCGGCAACATCGGCCGCAGTTGCGTCGCCGTGGGGGCCAAACTGTGGCTGGTCCGACCGTTGGGGTTTCGGCTCGACGAGAAGCACCTGCGCCGTGCCGGGATGGATTACTGGCAGTTCGTCGACTGGGAAGCGGTCGAGAACTGGCACGAGTTGAAGCAGCGCCTGCCCGATCGTCCGTTCTGGTATCTGACGAAAACAGCACGCCGCCTGGTGTGGGAGGCCGCGTTTTCTGCCGGCGACGTGCTGGTCTTCGGCAGCGAGACACGCGGCCTGCCGGCGACGATTCTCGCCGAACAGCCCGGTCAAAACTTGAAGCTGCCGATGCACGAGCAGGTCCGCAGCCTGAACCTCGCCAGCACGGCAACCGCAGTGATGTACGAAGCGGTTCGGCAGATGGGGGGACTGGATTGCGGTGCGGGACGGACGTAGTGGATAGTGGATAGTAATTCGAATTAAGGCAGTGCTCTCACCTCAAGCCACTATCTACTATCTACCATCCACTATCCTAAATCCCCCTCACTTCCCCCGCCCGGTCACCGGGTACTGCGTATCCTGAAACCCTTTCCCGCTGTGTTCGCCGGGAGGGACGAGGCTATCGACCAGCGCTTCGTCGGCCGGACCGATCGCGATCTCCAGGCATTTGACGTTGTCGTCGAATTGTTCTTGCGTTCGCGGCCCGATGATCGCCGACGTCACGATCGGGTTGGCCAGGCACCAGGCGAGGGAAAACTGACTCATCGCCACCCCCCGCGCTTCGCAGTGCCGGCGAATCTGTTCGGCGACTTCGAAACTCGCCTCACGCAGTTCGGCCTGCTGCATGCGTTTGTCGTTGCGTGCCGCGCGACTCCCCTCGGGAAACGCCTCCCCCGCCCGGTACTTGCCGCTCAAAATGCCGCGCGCCAGCGGGCTGTAGCTGACGACGCCGATCCCCTGTCCTTTGCAGAGCGGCAAGAGTTCGACCTCGATGTCGCGGTTGACGATGTTGTAAAGGGGCTGCACGCAGGCGAAACGGGCCAGGTTGAGGCGGTCGCTGATGCCGAGGGCCTCCATCAGCCGCCAGGCGCGAAAGTTCGAGCAGGCGATGTAATGCACCTTGCCCGAATGCACCAGATCGTCGAGGGCGCGCAGCGTCTCTTCGATCGGGGTGGCGTAGTCGGGTGTATGCACGTAATAAATGTCGATCGCGTCGGTCTTCAGTCGCTTGAGACTGGCCTCGACGGCACGCACCAGGTGCATCCGGCCGGCACCCGCGTCATTGGGCCCCTTCCCCATCGGGCCGCGCCCTTTCGTCGCCAGGACGACCTTGTCGCGGCGGTCGGCAATTGCCTGCCCCACAACGACCTCTGACTCGCCGGCGTTGTAGACGTTTGCTGTATCGAAAAAATTGATTCCCAAATCGAGCGCCCGGTGCATGATGCGGATCGAATCGGCCGTATTGGTTTGCCCGCCGAACATCATCGTCCCCAGACACAAAGGAGAAACCTTGACGCCGGCGGTGCCTAGATTGCGGTAGTTCATTTGCGTAACATTCAATGGACGAGTCCTTCTCAAAAGGAACGGTGGACCAATGGAAACCAGCAGGAATGTTCCCTATCAGATCGGCGAGGCGCGCAACGAACCGCTGTCGATACGGTGCCATGTGGCAATTGTTCGCGAATCCGAAGGAGATTTCTCGGCGATTGTGTTGAACCTGCCCGGCGTGGGCAGTTGTGGAGACACTGAGGACGAAGCGATCGCGAATGTCCGAGAAGCCGCCGTTGCGGCCGTGGAATCGTTCATGCACGATAACGCCGTCATTCCGTGGGTTGAGACCTATGATATTCCAGCCGGAGCAAAAATGAAGTGGATCGAGGTGAATGCCTGAAATCCCGCGCATCACCGGGGTGGAAGCCGTAAAAGCGTTTCAGAAGGCGGGCTTTTCCGTCATACGAATCAAGGGCAGTCACCACATCATGAAAAAGCAACGGCCCGCTTTTGGGCTAAGAATGCTATTTTCTGAATCGACGGGGAGGGATAAGCTGCGCGCTTCCTTGGGGGGACACAAGGAAGTGAACCGATGCCTCATCGTTGGCCGGAAGGAACGGAGTTTGTGCGGCTGCAATTGGAC
>SIAF01000129.1 GCA_009691905.1 Planctomycetaceae bacterium
CCCCGAAAGGAATTCCCCAACAGACAGCAGACGACGAACCGAATCATCATCCGGCCATCCCCAAGGTCGTCCGCTCTTCGTCTGCGCCGCGCCCACTCGGCTGCTCGACCACAAAAGCGACACCGGGTACGCTTATTTAAGGGCTAGAACAGAAGCCGCAAGACGACACCGACGCCCCATAGCAACCGCTGGACGAATGAATTCTGACTTACGTCTACGTCTCAGACATTCCGTATTTATCAAACTGTACCACTACCGGGCCTCTGGTTTCAGGGCTTTTCGCCCAGATCGCATCGGCACACGAGCTGCCCGCAACCGGGGCAGCCGCGACCGTACTTCTCGAGCACCGCCTGCTGCAGGTCGACTCCGGCGATATTGGCAATCGTCGCCAGCCAGGCCAGAACGTCGGCAAACTCGCGAGCGAGTTCCTGCGGAGTCCCTTCGCGGAGGGCCGCGGCCAGTTCGCCGACTTCTTCCATGAGCCACATGAACGTCCCGTCGACGCCGCGCGCCTCATCCTTCGACGAGTACATCTGGCCGATCAGCGTCTGCAAGTCGGCAAGCGAAAATGGATTCGGGTCGGGCAGATTGCGAGGCGGATTTGCCTGAGTCATTTTGCAACAAGTATTTCAGATTTTCAGATTTGAAATTTCAGATTCGAACGGAGCAAATCGATGCCGCAGAGAAAGACTCGAAAAATGGCTTCGGCAAATAGACCACGGATCACACCGATGACACGGATACGCACGAATTGAGTTGATCTTTGATTGAGGAATTGACGCATCCACAGTCATCCGTGTGATTCGTGAAATCCGTGGTTTCCCCTTTGGTTGCGGCAGTAGTCCGAGCTGCGATCTCCTGTTCAACTTTTTCGGAAGCGGCTGAAGGCCGCACTGGGTAACCTCACTTCAGTTCGTCAAGCAGCGCCTGGGCCGGTGCAAAATCAGGTTTGGATTCGAGCAGGGCGCTCAATCGCTTCACGGCCGCCGGCTTATTTCCGGCCGCCGCTTCGGCACGGGCCAGTTCGACGACCAGGTCGGAATCGCCCGGCTTCAACTCGACTGCCACCGACCATTCGTCGACCGCTTGATTGTGCTGCCCCAGGCCGGTGTAAGCCTGGGCGAGCAGACGGTGCGTCTCGACGTCCAGTACGTCGATCTGCAGTGCCAGTCGGCCGTAGCGGATGGCGGAGGCGAAATCGCTGTCGGCCAGTGCCAGGCGGGCCAGTTTCTGCCGCGGTCCGGCTGCATCAGAATCGGTCTCGACCAGTCGTTCGAGAACCCCCTTCAGACGGTCGGGCTGCTTGCCTTTGATCAGCGCGGCGGCCAGGCCCTTCAGCCAGGCGACGTGGTCGGGATCGCGGCCCAGCCCCAGGTCGTAAAGCGCCTGCGCCTCGCCATATTTTTCCTGCTTCAGCCTGATTTCGGCCAGCAGATCGAGCACCTGCGGATGGGGTTGCTCGCGGTCCAGGGCGGGCTCGAGCCACTCGGCGGCGGCGGCCAGGTCTTCGCCTCGCAGTTCGAGTCGAGCCATGACGATAGCGGCCAGGGGTTCCGCGTGATGCTTTTTCAGTGCCGCCTCAGCCAGTTGCCGCGCCTCTTTGCGACGATTGATTTTGAGTAACTCGTAGGCGTACCGCGCCGCGGCGCGGGGCTCGTCGGGATCAAGCCGGTGCCCCTTTTCGGCCTCGACGAGGGTTACCGCCGGCTCGGGCAGCGTTCCCTTGAGTCCGGCCACGATGTCACCCAGGTACTGGCGATACCCTTTCTCAAACGTCGATTTGTCGACGCCGCAGATCCGCGGGATCGCCTGATCGGTCGAGAGATTTTGCCGGTAGGCTTCGAGCAGCCGCGCCGTCGTGTCGGCACCGAATTTTTCGGTCATGTACTGTGCATAGAGCCGGCTTTGGCAGTAGGCCATCGTCCAGTCGTCCGGCGTCTTCGGTCGGATGAACCCGAGGTTGATGGTATCGAGATTCATCAGGTTGCCGGCCGCGACCCGTTCGAGCAGCAGGCGATTCCACGATTCGGGGCGGGGGTAGCCTTCGCTGGTCACGGCTAACGCTTCGGTGTACCAGTGCGGAATGTTGAATTGCGTCTGCTGCAGCGTGAGAATGTGGACGAACTCGTGCTTCAACACGCGGGCCCAGTTGAAGGGCTTGTCGGTTGCCGTCGGCGACGCGAGGGCCACCATCATGCCGGTCGAGGCGCCGATCGTCTGCACCCAGGGCAACCCCACCATCCGGGCACTGAACCACTGGTGGGCCGACAGTCCCTTGGCTTTGTTGAAAATCTCGAATTGCGTCTTGGTCGGCGGCTCGAAGCGAAACTGCTCGACGAGGGCGGGATACTGCTCTTCCAGGTACTCGGCCATGTACTTGCCGAGAATCTTGTCGGCCTGAGCGTCGACGCGGATCAGAAAGTGCTCGGTCGAGATCGTCTCGTAGCCATCCAGCACTTTGAGGACCTTGCGCATGTTGCTGACGCGAACATGGTACGGATCGGCGGTGAAAGCATCGTCGAGAATTTTCGCCGCCTCGTCGTTGCGGCCGATTCGCATATACAAGAGGCCCAAGTCGGTCTTGGCAGTCGCCAATTGCGGCATCGCGACGACCGCCTGGCGGTAGCAGCGCTCGGCCAGGTCGAATTTCTTGCGGGCTTCGAGCCGTTCGCCGAGTTCTCCCAGAAACACTCCCGGATGGGGATTCGATGTTGCCAGCGCTATGACGACTGTTGCGAAGCGCGACGGCCGATCGATCGTCGCTTCGGAAATGTTGTCGAGATTGCCGAAGAGCTCGTCCAGTTCGGCCGGCGGCGGTGGGCCGTCTTCGAATAGATCGCAGGCGGCCATGCGGGCCAATGCCGATTCGTCGTGCGGATTCACCGTCAGGGCCTCTTCCGCAAGCTGCCGCGCCGCGCGAAAATCGCCATCTTCCAGCCGCAGATCGGCCCGAATCAGTAGGGCCGTCACCTGCCGGGGATTGATTTCCAGCGCCCGCCCGGCGAGCTGGTCGGCCTCGGCCAACGAATGTTCCTGCAATGCCGCGCCGGCGAGCGCGGCGTGAACGTCGGCGGCGCGGGGGTTGATCGCCAGCGCCTTTCGCAGTTCGGGCAGCGCTTGCGCGCGATTGTACTTTTCCAGCAGCAATTGACCCGACAACAACTGCGCCTGCCAGAAATTGCTGTCGGCCGTCAAAGCATCGGGGCAGAGCGTGTTGATGACGAAATCAAAAACCTGCGAGACGCTGTGCCACCGCGCGTATTGGGCCGAGCCTTGGGCAACGATCAGCAGCGTTTCGGGATCGGTCGGCTGCGCCTTGTTGTAATAGCGGACAAACCAGCGATAGGCTTCGTCGGCTTGTTTGAACTGGCCGGTGGCGGTCCACAGGTCGGCCTGAACGAGGCGCGCCAGCGGCTGGTCGGCATCGATCGCCAGGGCCTGCTCGACGCTCAGAGCGCAGGCCTCGTATTGCCCCTGGGCGAGTTGAACTTCGGCGCGTCGCGAATGCAGGGGTGCGTTGTCCTCAGCCTTGGCGATGGCCGCGGTCAGCGTTTCGGTTGCCTGCTTCCACTCCCCCTGGGCTTCGAGACACAGGCTGCGGCCGATCGCGACCAAGGCACCGTCGGCACCGACTTTCGTCAGTTCGTCGTAGATTTCCAGCGCCTCGTCGACACGCCCCTTCTGCAGGTGCTCGCGAGCCGCAGCAAACCGCGCGTCGTTTTCACCCGCCACGCCGCTTGCGGCGAAGCACAACCACCCGACCGCAAATGCCGACTGCACAAGCAATCGAAGCGTCCCCGACAAGCGACGCGGAACGAGAGTCAAGATGGTCGGGCAGATCGCGCAGGGCACCTGGATGTCTCGTCAGTTGGTGTCGAGAGGAAGGAGCTGACGCTCGATTATACGCACCCGCGGCGATTGTCGAAACCAGCGGGTCATTCCTGACGCGGCACAAACCACCCGTTCTCAATGAATTCCCAGCCGATATGTCGATAATAGTCGCGGGCAATCTCTGACGCGCGAAGTACGAACTGCACCTGGCGATTCGAGGCGACGACGCGATCGAGAAGTTCGCGACCAATTCCCAGGCGCTGATAGTCGGGATGAATCGCCAGATCGCAAATGTAGCCATCCCGCGCCCCGTCGCTCCAGGCGCGAACGATCCCCGCCAGGCGGTCACCCTCCCAGGCCGTGTAGACCAGATTTGATCCCGCATACATCGCTGCGATCCGGCGGCGGTCTTCAATCGGTCGGTTGAGCGGTGCGGCGTGGTACAGTTCGATAATCGACTCGACGGGGGGTACCACGTCGTCGCGGTAGGCAATCATGCCTGCGACGCCTTGTACAGGTTCAATGTGATATGCGCCTGCCCCTGGTGGTGCGCTTCGTGCCAGACGACGATTTGCAGTGCTTTGCCGATCGTGATCGACCGTGCCGCCAGCGCCGCCGGGATCGTTGCCAGGTCGGCCTCGGTCAATGAGGCCAGCGTCCCCAGCAGGTGCTCGCGCGTTTGTGCGAGCACGTCGCGGATCTCTGCAGGGCCGGGGATGTTGTCGTCGGGAGTGCTCCCCCCTTTGAAGCGCGGCACGAGGTCGGCGAACGCCGGCGCCGTGCCTCGGAACCGATCGGTGGCGAACAGTTCTTCGGTGATGCCGACGTGCATCAACTGCCAGGCAATGTGGGCCCGCCCCGGGCCGGGTCGCCACCCCAGCACCATATTCGGATCGGGCATTTTTTCAATCGCGGTCAGCGTTCCCAGCGTGCGTTCGCGACTGAAGTCAAGAAGTTGTGTCGTCAATGAAATTACGGCAGCGGACATGGAGAATTCCTCATCAGTCGATAAAGCAGGAAATCGATTGGCATTCACCCTCGTCTGAAATTGTTGATTGGCGCGAATGGGATTGCAACAGGCGATCGTGTTTCAGCAGCGCGGGATTTACGGTACGATCGCCATCGATGATGCCCTTTCGTAAAAACCGGCGCGGTCGCGAGGCCACTTGTTGATGGCAATGCCTGCCCTGAATGAAGATCGTCTGCTCGCCAACGGTGCTGCGCCAGGCCGCGAGTGCGACGATTGCACCGTCTGCTGCGCGCTGCTGGCCCAGGCTGAATTGCGGAAACCGATGCGCCGTGCCTGCGATCATGCCTGCCGTAACGGATGCGCGATCTACGAGACGCGGCCGCAAGGCTGCCGCGATTTCCATTGCCTGTGGCTTCGCGGAGCGCTTCCGGCCGACCTCTCGTACCGCCCCGATCGGCTCGGGGTGCTTTTCGACGGCTATCGCCCGGTTGGAGCCGGGCACCTGCGGCTGGTCGCACTCGAAGCCTGGAACGACGCATTCGACGGATCGGCCGCACGGGAGTTGATCGACGCCATCGCCCAGGAGCGGCCGCTGGAGCTGTCGTACCGTGACGGCTCGTGGCAAACGCGAGGGCCGGTCTCAGGCGAAGGCCAGGCCGTTTTGCGCCGGGGCGATTAACTCAGCGCAGCCGACCGTGGTGGGCATGCCGTCGGTGGGCGTGTCGCCTGGCCTACAGAATCGACTTGATCCTCGCCAGAAATTCGCGGTTACTAGGGAACTTCTGGAGCGTCTTGACCAATTGCTCCATGGCTTCGTTCGGGCTCAGCGACACCAGGCTGCGGCGCAGCATGATGATCCCTTCCAATTCGTCCGGCGGGAGAATCAGCTCTTCGCGGCGGGTGCCCGACAGGCCGATATCGATGGCCGGCCAGATGCGGCGGTCGGCCAACTGCCGGTTCAGCACCAGCTCCATATTGCCGGTCCCTTTGAACTCCTGAAAAATGACTTCGTCCATCCGGCTGCCGGTATCGATCAAGGCCGTGGCGACGACCGTCAGCGAACCCCCTTCGTCGAACCGTCGCGCGGTCCCGAACATCTTCTTGGGGATGTCGAGCGCCTTGACATCGAGCCCCCCCGACATGGTGCGTCCCGTGTTGCCGACCCATTTGTTGAAGGCCCGGGCGGTGCGGGTGATGCTGTCGAGCAGAATGAAAACCTGGCCACCCGCTTCGGCGATCCGCTTGCCGCGCTCGATAATCAGTTGACTGATCCGGACGTGGCTCTCGACGTCGCGATCCATCGATGAGGCGATGACCTCACCCTTTACGTGGCGCCGCATTTCGGTCACTTCTTCGGGACGCTCGTCGATGAGCAGCACCATCAGGTGCATTTCGGGATGATTCGTGCTGACCGAGTTGGCGATCTCCTGCTGGAGCATCGTCTTGCCGGTTCGGGGCGGGGCGACAATCAGTGCCCGCTGCCCTTTTCCCAGGGGGGTCAGCAAGTCGAGAACTCGCATCGTGATCGGCGTCGGGCCGGTCTCCAGCCGAATTCGCTCGTAGGGATTGACCGCCGTCAGTTCGTCGAAGGGCCTGACCAGCGCATACTCCTCGAGCGTGCGACCCTCGACCGATTCGATCGCCTTGAACCTTGGCCCCTGGCCCTTATTCCCCTGGACGACCTCGCCTTTGAGCATCAGGCCTTCGCGCAGACGGTGCTTTTCGATCAGCGACGCCGCGACAAACGGGTCGTTTTTACCGGCCGCGTAATTGTTCTTGGGGTCTCTCAAAAACCCGTAGCCCTTGGGGTGCAACTCGAGAACCCCTTCAATGACCCCCATCGAGGCCCCACCGCCGGCGCCTTCGCGCTCGTCGTAGACCTGGCCGTTCTGGCGATCGCCCTGCGGCTGCGGGCTGCGCCGCGGATGACGATGACGTTGCGGCGGCTGATTCTGAACCGGAGGCGGCCCCCCCTGAAATTCGCCACCTTGACGAGAACGGCGACGACGGCGTCGCCGCCGTCGCGGCTGCTGGTCGTTTTGTCCTGAGGCCCCCACGGCCGAAGCCGCTGATCCCGATGACGGCTCGGCCGGCGACTGGGCGGGCGACTCATCCCCCGAGTCGTCCGGATCGTAGAAGTTACCTTCGTCCTGAAACACCACGTCGTCGGGAGCGCCGTTGCCTGAAGCTACCATAGAACCACAATTGCCAAACTGAGAAAAACGTACCGAACCTGGGCCGCGCCGAGGAAACACATTTCCCGCGCGGAGCAGCGCCCATCCAGGCGCGACTGGTCGAATCCTTGAGTTCCGCGGCGATCGGGGGATTTCGGGAGTCGTCAGCGACGGCGTTTTTGCCTGCCTCGCTCCCCCCCAAAATACAAAACTGGGAAACGAAGCCCTGAAACTCAATACCCTCGAACGCCACAGTGTTTACAGCCCAAAGTGCGTCCCGACACTCAATGACAGATGCCCCATGACACGCGTCTGTTTCGGTGACCCACTTCCCGTATCATTTGACCCGCCGTATGACCCACTGAATGACCCGAACCTTTGCGCAACGCGAGTGCCTGAGCGCGACCCCGAACCGAGCGGGACCTCAACAGCGGAAACAAACCCAGCGTTCGAAGGATATGGTAATTCCTGAACAGCCTTTATTCTGCGGGGTGGAGGATCGACGCGCGGAACAAAGTCTGTCCGCCAGTCGGAAATCGCTCCAGCAACCGAAGCACCGAACTGAGCCAGCAGTTCTACATGGCCCACCCGAGAAGGACGAAGCAGTTGCCTTCTCGCGACCGCACCAACTCCGCAACAGTGACACCGGCTAAGCCGGCGATTGGTGTTGCTGCGGCGTGTGAAGAGCCACTTGATCTGGACCCCAGCCGCCTCGGGCACAGTGACACGCAAAGGCGCGTCCGGAAAAGAAAAACCGAGGGACTAAAGCTCTGCAACTTCCGTGTATCTTAACGTTGCTGAGTTTTGTGTCAATTCCGACCTGATGAATTTTTCACGAAATCGGCAATTGAGAAAGCAGGTCGTTTCCCCCATTCTGGCACGTCCCCCCGTCCGTCTGCTAGCTTGGGAGAGATACGGGACTTTTTTTCGGAGACCGCGATGACTTCCAGAATGGCACGGCAGCCCGCGCGCAAGACCAGGATTCGGGTTCAGATCCGCTGGTGCGGAGTGGTCGTGGTCGCCGCTCTTTGCTGGAGTTCTTCCACCCGGGCCCAGGCACCGGTCCAGCGCAATTCCGGATTCGAAACGCGAGCCTTTGCGATCGTCAAAGCGCGGCTCGTCGTTTCTCCCGAAGAAGAACTCGAGCAGGGAACGCTGGTCATTCGCGACGGGCTGATCGTCGCCGTCGGGAAGGAAATTGCAATTCCTCCCGATGCCGAGGTGATCGACGGCGCCGGGCTGATCGTCTATCCCGGTTTTGTCGATGCAGCAACCTCGGCGCTGCTTGAACCAAGCCGCATTCCCGCGCCGGCCGCCGGGCGCTCGATCGATTTCTCGCGGTTCGCGCTGGCTGCGACCCCCCCCGACAACCGCAAAAGCCTGACTCCCGATTTCAACGCCGCTGAGGCGCTCAAGACCGATGCCGCTCTATTCGAAACGCGTCGCAAGCTGGGCTTCACGTCGATTCATCTGGTCCCCTCGGGAAAGCTCGCAGGGGGAAACGGTTCGCTGCTGACAACCAGCGGCCTTCCGCAGCGGGAAGCGCTGCTCGTCGCCGAGACCATGCCGCAGTTCCAGTTATTCGCCCCCCCGGGTCCCGGATACCCGGCCACCCTGATGGGGGGGACGGCCCACCTGCGGCAGACGCTGCTGGACGCGGCCCGCTATCGGCAACACCAGCGACTCTACGGACAGCAGACGCCCGGTATCGCGCGGCCCCCCGAAGACTCAGTGTTACAGGCTCTGGGTGAGACGCTTGAGCGGAGGCCGCCGTCGGTGTTCGTTGCGCATTCGCGTGACGACATTCACCGCGCACTCGATTTCGCCCAGGAGCATCAGTTGCCTCCTTTGATCTGGGGAGGGCGCGAAGCGCAGCACTGCGCCGACCGGCTCAAAGACCAGGCACGCGGCGTGATCGTGCAGGTCAATTGGGGAACCGAACCTGCCATTGAAGAAGAGAAACCGAGCGAAGCGCTGGTTCCACACGTCAAAGACCCCCTTCGGGTGCAGAACGATCGCCGCGATCGGTGGCGACAGCAGGTCGCCGGTCTCAAGGCGCTGGCCGACAAGCAAATCACGTTCGCACTCTCCAGTGAGGGGCTGGAAAACCCGGGCGATTTGATGAAAAGCCTGCGGCAGGCCATTGCGGCAGGGTTGTCACGGCAGGCTGCGCTGACGGCATTGACCCGCGACGCCGCAGCGCTGCTTGGCCAGGAGCGTCGGCTCGGCACACTCACCGCCGGCAAGCTGGCACACGTGGTCGCCTTAAACGGCCCATTCGACGATGAACGCAGCAAAGTGCGGCTCGTGTTCGTCGACGGACTCAAATTCGAATACAACAAAAAGGCCGACCCCGTCCCCGCGACCCCTGCCGGGCAGTCCGCTGCCGTGGCAAATCTGGCCGGCACATGGCAACTGGAAATTGAAACCGGTGATGAGAAATTCGCGGCAACGCTCGAACTGAGCCAGGCCGATCAGGCACTGCGCGGCGCGTTTCGCAGCTCGCAGGGGGATGGAAAAGTTGCCTCAGGCAAAGTCGACGGCGACAAGTTCGAACTGGTGGTCGCCATCGGGGCCGGCGCGCAGACGATTGAATTGAAGCTCGCCGGCAGCACGCTCGAAGCCAAAGACAACAAGCTGTCGGGGACTTTGAAATCGGCGTTTGGAGCCGCCACGAAATGGACCGCCGTCAGGCAACCCGCACCGGAGGCCCCGAAAAACCCGGTCGCGATCAGCATTGACGACAGTCAGCCTAACGCGACGGCCGCTGCCCAGGCCGCCGGCGAGCTGCCCACCGAACTCGAAGCGGATCGATTGCAGCGGCCGCTCAGGACCGGCGGAAATGTGCTCTTGAAGAACGGCACCGTCTTTACCGGTCAGGGCGAACCGCAACCGGAGACGAGCATTCTGATTCGCGACGGAAAAATCGCCGCGATCGGCCGCGACCTGGCGGCCGACGCCGGAGTGACCGTGATCGACGCTGCCGGTCGGTTCATCATGCCGGGCATCATCGACACGCACAGCCACATCATGTTTGCCGACGGGATGTTTGGGGTCAACGAGGCGACGCTGTCGATCGTCCCTGAAGTTCGCGTCCGCGACGTGGTCCGCTCGAACGATCCTGCGGAGTACAGGGCGCTGGCGGGGGGGGTTACGGCGGCGCGGCTGTTCCACGGCTCGGCCAACGTCATCGGCGGCCAGGATGCGGTCGTCAAATTGAAGTTCGGAGAACTCGCACGGCAGCAGTTGCTGCACGACAATCCGCAAGGGGTCAAATTCGCGCTGGGCGAAAATGTCAAATTTCAGACGAATCGCTTTCCCAACACGCGACTTGGGGTCGAAGCCACGTTGCAGCGAGCGTTTCTCGAAGCGCTCGACTACCGCCGGCAGTGGCAGGAATACCGCCGCTCGGCGGCGGCGCTGATTGGCGACGCGGCGGCAAGCGACCTGCTCGCGCCCCGCCGCGATCTGCGACTGGAGGCCCTGGCCGATATTCTCGATCACCAGAAGTTCATTCACAGTCATTGCTACCGGGCCGACGAAATTCTCATGCTGCTGCGCGTCGCATCGGGGTTCGGGGTTCGAGTCTGGTCGCTGCAGCATGTTCTGGAGGGGTACAAGATCGCTCCCGAGATCACTGCTCACGGCGCGAGTTGCAGCACGTTCGCCGACTGGTGGGCCTACAAGGTCGAAGCCTTTGACGCCACGCCTTACAACGCTGCACTGCTCGCCGAGGCCGGGGCGAATGTCGTCCTTAAGAGCGACGATGCCGAACTGATGCGACACCTCTATCAGGATGCGGCCAAGATGATACGCTATGGATCGGTCGCCCCCGATGCCGCCCTGCGAATGATCACGCTCAACAGCGCCCGCGAACTGGGACTCGAAAACCGAATGGGTTCGATCGAAGTCGGCAAAGATGGCGACCTGGCCGTCTTCAACGGCCATCCCCTGAACGCCTTTTCGCGCTGTGAGATGACGCTCGTCGAAGGCGAGCCGTATTTCGTCCGCGACAAACAGCCGACGGCGATGTCGCCCGCCGCTGCTTCCGTGAAACCCGCGCCGCTCACACTCCCCCCGCACGACGCTCGCGAAAAAAAGCTCGACCTGACTGTTGCGCCAGACCGCAGGTACGCGCTGGTCGGCGCCACGCTGCATCCCGTCGACGGGTCGGACATTGCCAACGGAACGTTGCTCATCGACGGCGACAAGATCGCCGGACTGGGACCGACGATCGAGATTCCCGCCGGAGTGAAAACGCTCGACGCGGCCGGGCTGCACGTTTATCCCGGCCTGATCGACGCGGGGACCGTGCTGGGACTGATCGAAATTGGAAAAGTGCGCGAAACCCACGACTACCAGGAAGCCGGGCAGTTCCAACCCGACCTGCGGGCCGGCGTCGCGATCAACCCCGATTCGGAACTGATCCCCGTGACCCGCGCCGGCGGTATCACGGCATCGTTCGTGCGACCCACCGGGGGCATCATTTGCGGCCAGGGATCGTTAATGCAGCTTGCCGGCTGGACCGTCCCCGAAATGGTGCTCGACTACGAAGCCGCCCTGCAAATCGACTGGCCGGGGGGCAATGACAACCAACCCCAGATCGAACAACTGCGGGATTTTCTCAGCGAAGCCCGCACTTACGCCAAAATCAAGCAGGCCGCAACTGACTCGAAGACCCAGCAGCCCATTCAGGACCCGCGCTACGAGTCGCTGGGACCATATCTCCGTGGTGAGAAGCGAGTCTTCATTGAAGCCAACTCGCGAAAGGAGATTGCCGAGGCGCTGCTGTTTGCCGAGCAGGAGAAACTCAAGATTGTGATCAGTGGCGCTGACGACGCCTGGAAACTGGCTGCCGAACTCAAAAAACGCGACGTCCCGGTGATCGTCGGCGCAGTGATGTCAAAGCCGCGCGAAGAGTACGATCCGTTCGACGCCGCGTACGCCAATGCCGGGCGGCTGCACGAAGCCGGAGTTTCATTCTGCATTCGATCCAACGGATCGTCGACGGCCGGCTTCAGCGCGTCGAACAGTCGCAATGCGCCGTTCGAGGCGGCTCAGGCGGTCGCCTACGGCCTTCCCGAAGCCGAGGCGCTCAAGGCCCTGACGCTGTACCCGGCTCGCATCCTGGGGGTCGAAGGCCGGATGGGAACGCTGGCCCCCGGAAAGCTGGCCAACCTGGTGATCACTGACGGGTCACCGCTGCAGCCAACGACGCAGTACAAAGCGATCTTCATCGCCGGCAAGCCGTTTGCTGCCGAAAGCCGTCATACGCAACTCTACGAAAAGTATCGCGCCCGGTTGCGGGAAGTGCGCGGAACAGGCCCCAAATAATCGTAAACGGCCCTGCGTGAAATGTAGGGTGGGACCAGCTCGCGCAGCGTGCGCAGGCCCACCATGCGATTCGCCCCAGCGAGCCGGTGGGTTGACCCCACCGGTATGACGGCCCGGTGGGGTAAACCCACCGGCTCGCTGGCGGTATTCGACAACCCAAACGTGAGCCAAAATCAATCGGTCGTCGCCGCCGCTTCGATCGTCTGCGCCGTCGCCTTTGTTGCGATCGACAGGCACCAAACGGTTTTCGCAGGCGCCCGGCCGTGCCTGGGCGACACACGAATTTGCCCCGAAGCGGCCTTCCGGCACCCTGTGCGCTTGATCTGTCGGCTGCCGTGATACGATTGGCATGGGAGACCATGACCATGCGCCGACAACCGATTCGATCTGCGAACATCATGCTCCGCGGCAGCCTGCTGATCTTTGTTCTCGCTCTGCCCGTCGTCACGGGGTGGGCAGAAGCGCCTGCCTTGTCGCCACAATCGGCAGCACCGGCACAAGCGGCGCTGCGCGACGTCGAATCGCTGCCGCCGGGCACGATGCTCCCCCCCGGGACGATCGGCGTCCCGGCCCGAACGGTGCCCGCGCAGGGGGCGCCGATGCAATCGGTCCCCGCAGCAGCGCCCGTCGTTCCAGGCGCCGGGTACTGGATCGTCAGCAGCCGTCAGTGCAAAGATAAGTCACCGCCGGGAAACCTGGGCTGCATGCAGTTTTATTTTCGCAGTTCCGATCGCGATCTTCGAAATCTGGGACGCGACGCATTTGTTTCGTCGCTCAATCCCGATCAGCCGGTTTGTTTCGTCGTTCACGGCAGTTACAACTGGTGGCGCGACGTGTTGACCGAAAGCAAACGTATCCATCGCTGGATTCACTCCGCCGCGACAGAGTCGCCGGTGCAAGTCGTGTTTTTCACCTGGCCCAGCGACGGCAACATGCCGTACGTGTTTCCGATCGACATCGCCCGACTGGGGCGCAAGGCTTCACTGCACTCGGTGTATCTGGCGAACCTGGTGGCGCAGTTGCCCCCCGAGCAGCCGGTATGCCTGTTGGGGCACAGCCACGGCGCCCGCTCGGCCGTGGCGGCCATGCACCTGTTGGGGGGCGGGTCGGTGGAAGATGGGCAATCGCTGCCGCCGGGGTATGCGACCCCGACGCACCTGCGGGCCGTGCTGATTGCGGCCGCCATCGATCACAACTGGATGAACCCCGGCCAGCGCTACGACAAAGCGCTGCTGCCGGCTGAGCACGTCTTGCTGCTGAGGAATTCGCGAGATGCCACGCTGGCCATTTACCCGCTGAGAAAAGGCTACAGCGAACGGGCGATCGGCAAGGACGGGCTGGGGCGCGATGACCGGTTCGCCATCGACGAAATGGGGAAGAAAGTCGTCGAACTCGACGCCGCCGCCTTCGCCGGATCAAACCATTCGTTTGCCGATTACCACGAGCATCCCGAGCTCGCCTCGGCGATGAAACCCTACGTGTACTTCTCGGACGACCGAGCCGAGACCATGCCGACGGCTCCGTATGAACCGGCGCCGACGATGCCTTCGACGACAAGGCCCGAACCGGCTTCGTCGGCAACCGTAGCGACCCCATCGAGTGCCCCGGTTGACGCATCGCCGGCAGTCAGCGGACCGTCTCTGGGCGGCCCGGCGCCCGCATCATCGTCGGACGGCCCGTCGCCCGGTCCGTCGAAGTTCGCGCCCACAACGCTGTCGCCGATCGTCGACGAAGAAGCTCCGCCCCTTTCGGACGATCCGCAGGCCGGCGACGATCGCGGTCGCGTCGTCAAAATCATGCCCCGTGCCCGCCCCGCAACACACACGATTGCACCGATCGCCGCGGAAAGCAGCAGGACTCCGATCCCTTCGGAAGACTCCGCATCCGACGGCGAGCGGGTGATGAAGATTATGCCCCGCGCGCGGCCGGCGACCGGCACCCCTTCGCCGACAACCGTGGAAAGCGATCGGAGTCCCCCCTCTTCCGACGACGCCTCATCCGGGGGTGAGCGAATCATGAAAATCATGCCCCGCGCGCGGCCGGCCGCGCGCCCCGAATCGCAGGCCCAACCGGCGAAACCGGTGGAACACAAACCGCCGGCGCCGAAAAAGAAGCGCTCTCCGTTTCTGATTGATTGAAACGCCTGACACGGCGCAAGCTGAGACACCAGCGAGCCGCCTGCCGTCAGGCGGCGGGTTTCTGATTGTCGCACGAAACCTGTGGCCTTACGGCACACGGCTCGCGAAGAACATCTCAGGTCTGGCCGCGTGAGGCATAACGCCCCCTGAGCGTGGGGCCGTTTCCCGATTTGTGCCCGCGGGTCTTCAAGCGGTCGGTGTCGGCGTGGTCGACTGCAGCACGTTTTCGTGCGTCCTGTCGGTCATCGAATGACGCGTGGAGAACAGGCACGGTCCGCCGAAGGTTTCCGTAGATCAAGCGTCCCCGCTTGATCACCGTCAAAAATCGCGATCACCAAAAGCACCCCTTGGACCGATCGCCGGCCCGGTCACAAGCGAGGACGCTTGTGCTACGACAACGACTTCGATCAGAAGCTGATTCACGGCGGCGGTGAGCAGCCGGCGTGTTGCCGGCGGATCGTTCTTGACCATCTTTGATGCTGCGGATAGGCTCGATAAGCTGGTGTCGATCGAGTTTGGACTGTGAGATGGATCATGAGCACTGCCACCGGTTTGCTGACTGCGGACGATCTCTGGAGCCTTCCGGATCAAGGCGGACACTGTGAACTTGTTCGGGGAGAGGTGCGACCGATGGCTCCTGCAGGTTTCGATCACGGAGCCGTCACATTCAACCTCTCGGTTTCATTCGGGATGTTCGTGAAGTCGCAGGGGCTCGGGACGGTCGTTGCGGCAGAAACCGGCTTTATCATTTCGCGCGACCCGGACACTGTTCGTGCGCCCGATATCGGGTTTATCAGGAAGGCACGGCTACCGACAACCGGGCGCCCGATCAAATTCTGGGTCGGCGCACCTGACCTTGTCGTCGAGACGATGTCGCCGAATGACACCGTCTGTGAAGTTGACGAAAAGGTGCAGGAATGGCTCGCCGCAGGCGCCGAGTTGGTCTGGGTGCTGAACCCTCAACAGAAAACGGTGACGATTTCTCGCAGCGATAAGAGCGTTCAGCGTCTCGCTGTCGGCGACGTGCTCGATGGCGAGCCAGTCATTCCCGGCTTTCGGATTCCGGTCGCTGAAATCTTCGAGTGACGCAAGCTACGCATTCGCCCCAGCGAGCCGGTGCGCTTGAACCAGCGAGCCGGTGGGTTGATCCCACCGGTCTGCAATGCGCAGCGAGCACGAGCGATCACAATGTGCAAACCCGGAAGACGCGTCCGATGTGATCGATCAATTCACTCGAATGATTTGCAACCAAAGTGAACGACTCATCTCGTTGAGATGCTGCTGACGATTTTCGCACAGGGCTGGCTGCAGCACAACTTAGCCCGGTGGGGTCAACCCACCGGCTCGCCTGGCTGAACGCCGGAAGTCGCTGGCCCGATCGAGGCGCGGGG